>MNES01000062.1:2456-26591 GCA_001917815.1 Chloroflexi bacterium 13_1_40CM_65_17
CGGGCCACGCCGGGTCGTAATCGACCACCTCGATCTTCCGTCCCCTGTTGCCATCCCGGATGTTCACCCACCAGCTCACCGGCCTCACCGTTCCGCTCGTCCGCGCTCCGATCGTCAGCTCCACGCGTGATGGATTCGACCGCAACGTGAGGGCGGCGGTGGGCATGCGCAGCTCGTCCCACGCAATGCTCACTGCCACGCCGCTAGACGGCCAGGCCAGCCGCACGGTGAAGGCGGGCTTGAGCTCGAGCGGGACGTCGAGCCCACGCGGCGTCACATCGTTGCCACGCGCCACCAGCTCCATGCCGGACTCATAGCGGAAAGGCCACACCATCGACTGGGCCAGCTCGAAGCGGGCCGGCTCGACCCGCACGCGATCGTCCTCGAGCGTGACGACCCAGGGCGCCGCGCCCTCGTCGACCGCCTTTGTTTCGCCCGCCAGCAGCTCGGTTCCGCGGAGGCGAAGCGAGACCAGGCCGCCCTGCGGACTTCGTTCGACCTCCCAGTCAGACAATTAATAGCTACGGGAGGCGACGGCGGGTTCGCCCACGACCGTCGACGTGGGGCGCGTACGTTCGGTCGCCGATCCACTCGGCGGGGACGATGGCAAGGCGGTCCGCCATCTGGATCAGCTGTGAGGCGTACTTGCCGCGGTAGTGCGAGAAGCTCGTCCACGCTTCGTCCAGCGGCTTGCACTTGTAGCCTGCCTTCTTCAGGCGCGCGACCGCCTCGTTGAATTCGTCGCGGCCGACGAGCGGCTCTTTGGAGCTCGTGTAGCGGAAGTACCAGGCCAGGTCTTCGACGAGATGGTTGCCCACGACGAAGAAGAGCCGCGCCGGCCCCTCTTCGTCTTCATCAACCGTGCTGATCACCAGGGAGGCCGCGTCCATGACGGCGCCAAACGAGTTGAGCCACGCCTCGTTGTCATGACTCGATCTGAAATAGAGGAGGATCGGATAGGCGAGGTGGCTTTCGAGCACAGCCGCCGACCACCTGCGCCAGTCGTCAAACGTCTTCACGAGCTCGTCCCGCAGCCCGCGCTCGAAAACTGTCTCCAGAAGCTGGATGCCAGACGGCGGAGCGCCGGCGATGGCGTCCAGCTGGACCACCAGCTCCTCCCGCTCCTGGAAGGACGCGTACAACGAGAAGAGAAGCGTGATCACCAGAGCCGCGATGCCGACGCCGGTGGCGCTTTCGAATAGAACCACCAGCCGCGCGCCGGCGCCCTCGGGCACGAAGTCGCCGTAACTGAGCGGAACGATGGTGGACGCCGAGAAATAAAGCGACTGGCCGAAGCTGTCGAGCGCCGGACGGACCTGGTTCCGAACCCCGTCGAGGATGAAGGCGTATCCGAGCAGAAAGGCCAGCGCCCAGGTGAGGAACATCGCGATCACCGCCGAGGGCCCGAACGTCGCGAGCCAGCTTTCGCGTAGGGCTGGTCGTTCTATACGTCTGCCGACCCAGCGCCACATGGCCCAGAACCCTATGAAGAGGAGGCGGACGATGATGAAGCGGTTGACCGAAGGCCGGGGGAGGACGACGGAGTGGAAGAGGTCATAGAACGTCGCGAGGACCAGGACCAGCCCCGCAAACACCTCAAGCCAGCTCGCCGCCGTCACGTTCGCACCTCCAGCTTGAGCTCGCCCAATCCCATAACGACGATCCTAGTCTGAGCCGTGCAGGTTCGGATTCTCCAGCCTCTGCGCCATCGGGACTTCCGGCTGCTCTGGATCGGGCAATCCGTGTCCCAGGTCGGCAACGCCCTGTATTACGTAGCGCTCCCCTTCCAGATCCTCGCCCTCGGCGGCTCCCCGCTCCAGCTGGGTATCGGCTTCACGATCTTCTCGACCGCGCAGCTGCTCGTCATCTTGTTCGGCGGGGCCATCGTGGATCGGCTTCCGCGGCGCCAGGTGATCTTGGCCAGCGACCTCGCCAGCGGAATCGTCGTTGGCGCGGTCGCCGTGCTCGGCCTGACCGGCCATCTGCAGATCGCTTATCTGTACGTTGCGTCGGCGTTCTTCGGCGTGGCCTTTTCCTTCTACACGCCGGCAATGAGCGCGATCATGCCGGAGCTCGTGCCTTCGGACGTCCTCGTCGCCGGCAACGCACTCCGCGGCCTGGCCGGGCAGTCGGCGCGAGTCGTAGGTCCGCTCCTCGGGGGATTGGTCGTCGCGAAGGCAGGACCGCCGCTCGCGTTCGCAATCGATGCCGCGACGTTCTTCTTCAGCTTCGTGGTCTTCTTCCTCGCCAGCCCTCCGAAACGCGAACCGCCGCCACGCCAATCGCTGCTCTCGCAGATGCGCGAAGGCCTGGCGTTCACGTTTTCGGTCCAGTGGATCTGGCTCACGATCGTCGGCTTCGGGTTCGTGAACGGCTTCTACTTCGCGGCTTTCACCGTCGCCCTGCCGCTGCTCGTCCTCAACGTGCTGCACGGCACGGCGGCAACTTTCGGCGTGATCGGAGCCGCCGGCGGAGTGGGTGAGCTGATCGGCGGCCTGGTCGTCGGAAACATTCGCGTGCGGCGCGTCGGCCTGGCGATTTATGCGACCCAGCTCTTACTTGGCCTCTCAGTCGTGGGCTATGGGATCGTGCCGCTGCTGCCAGTCGTTCTGGTCGCTGCGGCCGGCTTTGGGTGGGCCATCGTGGTCTCCAACACGCTCTGGGAGTCAGCTTTGCAGAGGCACGTGCCGGTGGCGCTGATTGGACGCGTGACGAGCATCGATTACTTCGGTTCGTTCCTGGTCGGCCCGGTGGCGCCGATCGCGGCGGCCGCGGCCATACCTTTGATTGGTCCTGCCGGGATCTTCCTCATCGGCGGCGCGATCGCCTGCGTCTTCTCGGTCGCCGCTCCGGCGCTCAGCCGCTCGATCCGGAAACTTGAATGACGATTCAGCTAACTCCCAACCTGCGCGTGGCCCGAGCGGTGCGCGTGGCCGCGATTGCTGCCGCTGTCCTGCTGGTGGGGTTCGGGGTCTACCTGCCTGTTTCGGCGGCCGCGGGCGGACAGCTCGGCAGGGCACTGCCTGGTGTTCTGCTGCTGGCGCTTTGGATCGGCACCGCGTGGTTCATCCTGGCACTCAGCCGGCCGCCCGTTGTGAAGGCGGACGCAATGCTTGTCACGGCCGACCGGCCGCTCAATCACCAGGCGATGCCGCGTTCGGAGCTGGCGCTGATCTTCCGCGGCCTGACCGTTTACCGCGGCCGCTACACGACGTGGGTGCGCAGCTACCTGTTCGTGGACAAGGACGGCAAGGTGCGAATCGTGGTCGCCGCCTTCTGGTTTCCGAACGAGGGGATGACGGACTTCGCGCAGCGTCTGGGCGTCCCCGCGAAGGGAGATTTCACCCGCCAGGTTCGGGGTCGTATGGACCTCAGATCCGTCTGAGCGGTGAAGGGGCGGACGCCCCCACCCCGGCCGTAGAGCGACCTCGGCCCCGACGCCCGTCCCCAAAATGCAACGTAATCCCGGCCTCGCCGGTTGTCTGTAGGACATTCGACCCGCGCCTACCAGGTCGGTTCGAGTCCGGCTCAGGCGCTGGCCTTGTCCAGACGTTGCAGGAGTTCATGTGCGGCGAGCTCGATCTCCTTGTGACGCCACTCGGCCGCCCGGTACTGGCACGCGATCAGGCCGGTTCGATGGACCCGGCGAAAGTCCCCATAGACGAATGCGTATCGGCTCTTGGTCTCGTCGGTCGCTTCGTCGTTGAGGCCGAGGTGCCATTCGGCATACTCGTCCCAGGTGTGTCCTTTGAGGAACGCGTTCTCATCATCCGCTCGGGGCTGAACCTCGCCCCATTCGCTCTCGAGCACGTACTGGCGAGCGTCGATGAGACGCCGAGCGTGGGCGATCGCGCGGTCATTGACTGAGTACGAGGCCACGAGGTCAGTATGAGACAGCCTCACAAATTACAAAAATTGGTGCCGGCGCGGGGACTCGAACCCCGGACCCTCGGTTTAAAGTCCGTCCCGACCTCCGCATGACGCCTCCTGAAGCCTCCTGCTGAATTGGATTCTTTGCATCTCGCCTCCCCGTGGCACCCCGGCTTGGCAATACAAAATGGCTATGCGTCGATGCCTGAACATTGCCCTTTGCGCTCGGTGGTCCTGCGAAAGGGGCCGAACCGTCCGCAGTGACCAACTAGCAATGGGCTAGTCGGGTTGAAACCAATCGGCACCCTCGGGCGTGTTTAGTACAGACATGGATGACGGTGAGGCAATCGATGCCCTGAGGCGAGGGAACACGGAGGGCATGGATACTCTGGTTGCCGCACACCAGTCACGGGCGCTTAGGGTTGCCTATCAGATCACCCGCGACACCCAGGCGGCAGAGGACGTCGTCGCCGACGCGTTCCTGGCGGTGTTCCAGCGGATCAAATCGCTAGACCCAGACAGGCCATTTCAACCGTGGTTCCTTCGGATCGTTGTCAATCGTGCGATCTCTGATACCCGCCGCCGTTCTCGCTTCCAGCGAGTCTTAGGTCTTCTCTCCCGTGCCACGGAACCTTCAGATCCGGTGCAGGTCGCCGAGACGAACGAAGAGATGCGCCGCGTGATAGCGGCGCTAGATCGGCTCCCGGTCAATGAACGGGCTGCTCTGTCTCTTCGATATCTGGAGGACTTCGACGAGCGATCGATCGCCGAGCTCCTCGGCTGCCCTATAGGCACAGTCAAGACGCGTCTCCACCGCGGCCGGAATCGCTTACGCCAGGAACTGATCGGAAATGGGACCGGCGCTGATGCGCCCGCCCTCAGCTTTATTGGAGGTTCGGAATGATCAGCGACGGTCAGTTGGACTCAGTCTTGCGCTCGGCACTGAGGGAAGATGCCAACCGGGCGGTAGGATCAAGCAACGTCACGGGCCAGGTACGTGCGCGGATGGCGCACGCGATTGCCAAGGATTCTTGGCCGGCGCGACGGGCGAAGTTATTGGTCATTGTCGCAGTGGCCACGCTGGCGTTATCAGTCGGCTGGGTTGCACTGGCAGCAGAAACCGGTCTCATTCGGATCCACTGGGCCCAGGCTCCTTTGAATGGCCAGGGGACACCCATTGATGTGACTGCTTCAAGCCCGTACGAGACTACGGTCTCTGCAGCCGAGGCGAAGCTCGGATTTCATGTGCAGACGCTGGACGGGTATGCAGCCGCAAAGACTCCGGTCACCATGCCGGACGGCCGCACTCAGAGCGTTGTCTTCCACCCGCCAGTCACGGCGATCAATGGCAAGTCCGGCGCCCACAACACTGGAGCGGTGGCGCTCTACTACAGCGTGAGCGGCGACCGCATCGAAATCGTCGAGCAGATGGACCCGAATGGTTCAGGTCCGCTTGACGTCACCATCAAGCAGTTCGATCAGCCGGTCCCCGGTTTGACAAAGGCCGCAGTTGAGACGCTCGGCGGCGATCAGTACCTGGTGTTTCGCTCGCCAAGTGACGGCGCAATTGTCGCTATCGAGTGGAAGACGCCAGAGGGCGTAATCGTCCGCATCAACTGCAGTCAGCCACTAAACACCGACGCGGTCGTAAGCCTGATCCAGCATCTCCACTAAAACCCAAGGCACGGACCGCTCAGGACGAGAATGGTGCCGGCGACAGGATTCGAACCTGCGACCCTCCGTTTAAAAGTCCGTCCCGACCTCCGCCGCGCGACGCCCCAAGGCTCCTTGCGTATTGGATTTTCCGCACCACGCGTCCCCACGCCTCCCTGAGCGGCGCCGGCTTGGCTATACGAAATGGCTATACGGAAAGGTACGTGGCAGGCGGTCGAGCCTCTTACGCGATCCGCCGGGAATCAGCGGACGACCTGCACGCGCCTGTCGACGCCGCGCCATCTGGAGTCAGCGGTCAGGACTGCGGAGGCGTCGGTGACCCGGCCCACCGCAAGGACAAGAGCGTCAGGTAGCCTGAGCGACTTGTGGCGTGCCCGCAGCGCCGCCGCAATCTTGGCAACGTCCCGGTCTATTGGGTGGACGGTATCGACAACGGAGTCAACAAACGCCTCGGTCCGTCTAATTGCCTCGCTCCCGAGGCGACTGGCACCGACAAGCACTTCGGCGAATGCGCTCGCTGGCAGATGAATCTGGCGCCCGCGAGATCGAGCTAGGCGTAGGGACTGGACGGAAGCAGAATGATGTACATCCTGTGGATCTAGGACTCCCAGGAGCACGCTTGCGTCTACGACTACCGGCCCCACTCGTCCCGCAGCTTCTCAAGCTGTGTTGCAGCGGCAAGGCCAGGGATGGATCCAGCAAATTCGTCCAGTGGATCGACGAAACGCTCGAGGAGGATCCTGCCGTTTCCCTTGGCACTCACGCGCAACTGGTCGCCTTGCGAGACGTGGGCTGCGGTCAGGGCTGCGACAGGAAGAGTAACCTGATTCTTCCTGGAAAGCCGAGTCGTGCCGCGCCCGCGCTTTACTTTTGCTACCATAAGTAAAGGTTAGCACGATTCCTCGCAATTGACCGACGCGGCCGGACCCATAAGGCACCGGCGATCAGGCGTCGGCCGCGATCCCTCCCAGACCGAGCGAAATCCGACTCCCCCTGAGACCAGCTCGCTCCACCGCCACGACAACCTCATCCGTAAAGAACGCGGATCCGCGCAGCAACTGCGGAACCTTGAAGGCGTTGACTGCTCGTAAACGCTCGGGTCCAAACACGTAGGACTTCACCTTCATGATCCTTCCGGTGCTCGGAAACGCACCAGGGCGGAACGATCCACGTCCAACGCGTCGAGCACCGTCGTCACGTTGAAGACCACCAAAGTCGCTTCGTCGCATGCGAGGGGCAGCAGCTCACCATCGTTGCCAGCAGAGAACCGAGTGCCGCGGATGCGTTCTCCTTGAGGACGGGAGCGTGCTTGCCCAGCCACGGAACGTCTGCCGGCAGAAGCGGTCGACCATGTTCGTCTTCCCGTACCAACCGCATTTGGACCGGCTCCCATCCTGCCAGCTTGGCGCTACCGTCAAAGGATCGGAAGATCTCGAAGTCGGTGTCGGCCACCGGCGCGACCCACTCACAGCCTTCCTGAACTTCGAATTCGTAGATCCTCATGACCTTGTCGCCACAACTATGCCAACTCGCCGCTAAACAACTGCTCCCGGTCGTGCGGCAAAGTGTCCAACGAGTGCAGCGCTTGCAGCTGCGGTTCAGTAATTCGCTGCTCTCTACGTTCAGCGGCGGGCGATGAAGCGCACCGGCGAATTCACCGAACCCCACTCCGGGCTGCCTTCACGGCGTCCATTGGCAATACCGTTGGCTATATCTGATCCTGACCGTCTGTCAGAACTGAATACGAGAAATGGTGCCGGCGCGGGGACTCGAACCCCGGACCCTCGGTTTAAAAGACCGCTGCTCTACCAGGCTGAGCTACGCCGGCGTACTGACGATTCTGAATTGCAGACGGTTCTTGGTGCATGCTCGACAAGCTTTGGGGAGCTCAGAGCCCGCTGAGGCGTCTGGCGCTCGTCGTCGGCGGGCGGTGGCCCTCACTGCATTAGCTCTGATCGCGATTGCCGCTGCGGGCTTCGTCTACCTGCGCCTCAGCCCAACGTCCCATCCGCAGTTCCCGGCATCAACGGTCAATCCACTGCAGGTCTCGAACCTTCCAGTAGATTTCGTCTTCGTCACCCCATCTGTGGGGTGGGCGGCATTAGCCGTTCCGGGGCAGGGGCAAGAGGCCGGACAGTTCATTGTCTTCAGGACCACCGACGGGGCACAGCACTGGCAGCAACAATTCGTGCTCGTAGGTCAAAGCAGCCCTGGCTTCGGCTCGGGTAGCTACGCCCCGATATCAGTTCAGATATTCGGCAAAACACGCGGTTTCATGACAGTCGGGTTCCCAGTCGAGGGGCTCTACCGCACCGATGATGGCGGCGCACATTGGGTCTCGGTTCCACTGCTCAGTCTCACGATCGACGCGGTCAAGTTCAGCGATGCGCGCAGCGGCTGGTTGTCGGGTTCATTCACCTCGACGTCCGGCCAGATATTGGTTCTTTTTGCGACGCACGACTCGGGTGACAGCTGGGTCAGGCTGCCGGATCCACCGCCCGGCGCTGCCGGCTTGGCCTACAGGGTGCCAACCGAGGCATGGCTGGGAGGCTCAGGGCCAGGGCTGCCCCACGTCTTCAGGTCGAGCGACGCGGGGCAAAGCTGGGTGCGGCGTGACTTGCCGCCGCCGGCCGGCAGATCGTGGACCCCTGATCCGTTCTTTTCGAGCTTTCCGACAACGATTCAATTGCTTCCAGGTAGGGGCGCGATCGCGTGGGTCGAGGCGATCACGTGTGTGTTGGCTGCACCGATACCTGGGACATGTTTGAACGCCAACGCGGAGACCTTTCTCTTCACGTCGGTCGATGGCGCCGGCAACACCTGGAGATCGGTGCCTCCTCCGCCGGGAGTCGTCGCATATCAGGATGCAACCCACTGGTGGGCGACCAGCACCAACACACTGTTCAAATCGGCGAACGCAGGGCAGTCGTGGAAACAGGTAGCCACGCTTCCGGCCGATCGGCAGTTCAGCACGCCAGGGGTTTTGGACTCGGCGCACGGTTGGGCAGCTGTGTTTGTAATGGGCGGATATGGATTGGCCCTCACCAACGACGGCGGCCTCCACTGGACGCTCGCCAACGTACCCAAGCCCGCATTTTCATCCTGAGTTCCATTGGTTGTAGCCTTCCCCCGGTGAAGGCCTGGGTCGTCCGCCGGCTGGGCGGGCCCGAGACCATGAGATTCGAAGACGTCGATGAAAGCACGCCGCTCGACGGCATGGTGCGCATCGCCATCAAGGCCTCCGCCATCAACTATTTCGACGCCCTGATGGTGGCCGGCCAGTACCAGACCAAGCCTGAGCTTCCGTTCGTTCCGGGGGTGGAGATCAGCGGCGTGGTGGAGGCAGCACCGGCCGCGAGCGCGTTAAAGAAGGGCGATCGCGTGGCCGCGCTGCTCGACAGCGGCGGCCTCACTCGCGGCGGCTACGCCGAAGTCGGCGATGCCGCTCCCGGAGCGGTCCACCCCATTCCCGACGGGATGCCCTTCGACGACGCCGCGGCCTTCACCCTTATCTACCAGACCGCTTGGTTCGGCTTGCACCGGAGGGCCAACCTGCAAAGCGGCGAAACCCTGCTGGTGCACGCCGGGGCCGGCGGGGTCGGCAGCGCCGCCATACAGCTCGGCAAGGTGGCCGGCGCGACTGTCATCGCGACGGCAGGCTCGGACGAGAAGACCGCGGTTTGCATGCAGCTCGGTGCCGACCACGCCATCAACTACAAGACGCATGACTTCGCGGACGAGGTCAAGAGCTTGACCGGCGGGCACGGCGCCGACGTCATCTTCGACCCAATCGGCGGCGACGTCTACGACCGCTCTACAAAGTGCATCGCGTTCGAGGGCCGCATCGTTGTCGTGGGTTTCACGTCGGGCCGGATCCCCCAAGCCGCGACGAATCACGTCCTCGTCAAGAACTACTCAGTCGTCGGGCTGCACTGGGGTCTGTATTCGAAGCGCGCGCCCGAGCTCCTGCCCGCCGCGAACAAGGCGCTGTTGGATTTATACGCGTCGGGGAAGATCAAGCCATTGATCTCTGCCCGCGTGCCTCTGTCCGAGGCGCCGTCGGCGCTGGCCATGGTTGCCGGCGGCAAGAGCACCGGCAAGATCATCCTGACGATTTGAGGTTCCTCGGCGCCTCCCTCAGCGCAGCCGTGCTGGTGGCCGTGTGCACACCCAGCACTCCTCCACCCCCTGCCGAGGTGCTCGCGACCGATCAGACCCTGAGCTTCCCGATCGCGCAGGACGTGGCAGACCTCGACCCGGCGCACTTGTCGTCCCCGGCCGACGTGGACATTTTCCGGAATGTCTTCTCTGGTCTCTACAAGTTCGACCAGGCGCTGCACGAGATCCCCGACCTGGCCATCGGACCCGCGGAGGTCTCCGCTGACGGGCTCACCTACACGTTTCATCTTCGGCACGACGCGGTCTTCTCCAACGGGGACCCGATAACGGCTGACGATTTCATCTACAGCTGGAACCGAGCAGCCGCCAAGCAGGGCGACTTCGCCGGGCTTTTCTCAGTGGTGGCCGGCTACAACACCGTGGTGAGCGGCCGTGCCAACGCTCTCAGCGGACTGGCGAAGGTCGACGATTACACGTTCACGTCCACCCTCAGCAGGCGCGCCGGATACTGGACCACGCTCGTCGGGCTGTGGCCGTTCTGGGTGGTGGATCGCAAGGTGATCGCCGCCGCGGGCGAGGACGTGTGGTTCACAAAGCCGGACACCCTGATCGGCAGCGGCCCGTTTCGCATGACCGCACGCGCGGCTGGGCAATCGCTGGATTTCGTGCCTGTGCCCGCCTGGTACGGCGGCAAGACCGGCGCCCTCCAGCGCGTCCACATCGATGTCCTGCCCGACCCGCAGGTGCAGATCTCCCGCTATGAGGCAGACGGATACACCGTCATCGGGTACGGCCACCAGGCGCTGCCGCCGACAGCGGCGGTTCACTACGCGACCGATGCCAAGCTCAGCAGCCAGCTGCAAACGATCCCTGCGGGCTTCACGTACTGGGTCGGCTTCAACATCAAGTCCGGGCCGTTCGCCGGAATCGACGAAGGGCGCGCTGGGCGCCACGCATTCAGCGCAGCCATCGACCGCAAAGCTTTGGCCGACGCTCTGTGCTCCCAGGGCACCACGTGCACGCCGGCCACGGGCGGGCTGATCAGCAAGGGGCTCGAGGGCTACCTGGGCGAGGGTACCGATACAGGCGCCCGGTTTGACGCCGTTGCCGCGAAGGCCGAGTACCAGGCCTGGGACCCGAACGGTGCGAAGGTCAAGGGCCTCGTATACACCTATGACACCAACCCGTTCAACAAGGCGGTGTGCACGAACCTCGCGGCCCAGTGGCTGCAGAACCTCGGGGTCACAGTCCAGTGCGTGGAGGTCGATCGCCAGAACTTCCTCGACAACCGCAACGGACGCTGCGCCTATGCCATGTTCAGGCAGAGCTGGAACGCTGACTACGACAACCCGCAGGACTGGTTCGACTACCTGTTTGTGAAGGGAGCGAGCTCGAGCGGGTCGTGCTACTCAAACCCGGCGTTCGACACGATGGTTGCGGGCGCCAACGGCAAGCCGCTGCCTCTCGCGCTCGTCGACTACCAGACGGCCGGTTACATGCTGGTCAACGACTCGATCAATGCCGTGCTCGTGTACGGCCAGCAGCAGTACCTATCGCATCCCTATGTGAAGGGAGCCGGGGGCAACGCGCTCTACGACTTCGACTGGACGAAAGCGCGCATCCTGAAGCACTAGACGTCCGAAGAAAAATGGCAGGCCGCGAGGTGGTCGCGGCGCTTTTCCTCGAGAGGCGGTTCGGTCTCGGCGCACGGTGTGGGCAGGCGCGCGATCGGGCAGCGGGTGTGGAATCGACACCCCGACGGGGGATGGATCGGCGAAGGAATCTCGCCCGTGAGCTCGACGAGCCGCCGGCCGCGCTGGACCCTGGGATCGGGCACGGGAATCGCGGACAGAAGAGCTTTCGTGTAGGGGTGCTTCGGCGAAGCGTAGGTCTCGACGCTGTCCGCGATCTCGACGATCTTGCCAAGGTACATGACCATGACGCGATCGCTGATGTGGCGAACGACAGAAAGATCGTGCGCGATGAACAGGTAGGTGAGCTTGAACTCACGCTGAAGGTCCTCGAGCAGGTTGACGATCTGAGCTTGAATCGAAACGTCGAGCGCTGAGATCGCCTCATCACACACAACCAGCCGGGGATTGAGGGCGAGCGCACGCGCGATTCCAATGCGCTGACGCTGGCCGCCCGAGAACTCATGCGGGTAGCGGTTGTTGAAGTTGGGGTTGAGGCCGACGATGCTGAGCAGCTCCTGCACGCGAGCGTTGCGCTTGCGTCCTCGCATCACGCCGAAGTTGTCGAGCGGCTCCGCGATGATGTCGCCAACCGTCATGCGCGGGTCCAGGGACGCAAACGGGTCCTGGAAGATCATCTGCAGCTGCCGGCGGTACTGGCGCAGCTTCTCGCCCCGGAGCTTCGTCAGCTCGACATCACCGAAAAAGATCTTGCCCGACGTCACCGGAAGCAGCTGTGTGACGAGGCGGGCGAGCGTCGACTTGCCGCACCCCGATTCGCCGACAAGGCCCAGTGTCTCTCCCTCGCGAATCTCGAAGCTGACGCCATCCACGGCATGTACGGTGGCGCCGAGCCCGGCCGGGAAGTGCTTGACCGCGTTCTCCGCCCGCAGCAGCACCTTCGCGCCGGAGGCTCCCGCAGCCGGCATGCTGCTGACGGCGGCCGCTGCCATCAGGCGATTTCGCCTGGGTGGACGCCAGATGCCGCGCCGGGCCGGATGTCGATCAACTTGTCCGCGCCCATCTCTTCCCGCGCGCGTTTCATCATCACCCAGCACGCGGCCTGCTGGCCCATGGCGACGTCCTGCAGGCGCGGCTCGTCGTGAAAGCACTTTTCGATCCGGAACGGGCAGCGAGGATGGAAGCGGCAGCCGGAAGGTGGCTGCAGGAGGTCGGGAGCGATGCCCTCGATCGACCGCAGGCGCTCATGGCGCAGGGCATCCACGCGAGGGATGCTGCGCAGAAGCGACCAGGTGTACGGGTGCTGGGGATTTTCGAAGATCTGCTCCACCGGCCCTTGCTCGACGATCTCGCCCGCGTACATGACCAGCACACGCGAGCACAATCCGGCGACCACGCCCATGTTGTGGGTGATCATCACGATCGCGGTGCCGAGCTCACGGTTGAGGTCGCCGAGAAGCTCCAGGATCTGCGCCTGCACCGTGACGTCGAGAGCGGTCGTCGGCTCGTCGGCGATGAGGATCGCGGGAGCGTTGGCCAGTCCCATCGCGATCATGGCGCGCTGCCGCATGCCACCGCTCAGCTGGTGAGGAAAGTCCTTGTAGCGGCTCTCCGCTGCCGGGATGCGCACCTTCTTGAGCAGCTCGAGCGTCCTGGAGCGCGCATCTCTCTTGGGCCGCCCGTGGGCGAGCATCGCCTCGTCGACCTGAAAGCCCGTGCGCAGCACCGGGTTGAGCGAGCTCTGGGGATCCTGGAAGATCATCGCGATGTCGCGGCCGCGGATCTCGCGGATCTCTTCGCCCGTGAGCTGGAGGAGATCCTGGTCGCGGAACAGAACCTGCCCGGAAACGATGCGTCCCGGGTCGGGCACCAGCCTCAAGATCGATAGCGCGGTCATCGACTTGCCGCTCCCGGATTCGCCCACGATCCCCAGGCTCTCGCCGGGATAGAGCTCGAAGCTCACGCCGTCCACTGCCTTGACGACTCCGCCGTCGGCCGCGAACTGGGTGCGCAGGTCGCGCACTTGCAGGATGGGGGTCGGCACTATCCGACTCTAACGGCGGGAGCGCGGGTCGAGCGCGTCGCGCAACCCGTCGCCCAAGAAGTTGAAGGCCATAAGCGTGAGCGACAGCGCGATGGAAGGTGCGATCACCATGTGCGGCGCGATCCGGATCGCAGAAAGGCCGTCCGCGGCCATCGATCCCCACGACGGCTGCGGCGCTGGAACGCCCAGCCCGAGGAAGCTCAGAAAGGCCTCGAACAGGATGGCGGCGGGCACACCGAACGTGGCCTGCACGATGACTGGTCCCAGCGCGTTCGGCAGGATGTGCCCGAAGAGGATCTTGAACGGCTTGGCTCCGCTGGCGCGCGCCGCCTCGACGAACTCGCGCTCACGCAGGGCCAGCGTCTGTCCGCGCACGAGCCGCGTCATGTCCATCCAGCGAGTCACCGAGATGGCGATGATGATCTTGTCCAGGCCGGGGTGGCCCAGCAGCACGACCAGCAGCAGCGCGACCAGCAGGTCGGGCACGCCATAGAAGACGTTGACGAAGAAGCTGACGATCGAGTCGAACCAGCCCTTGAAGTAACCGGCGGCCAGGCCGATGGGCACGCCGACTGCAAGAATGATCAGCTGCGTTCCGATGCCGACTGTCAATGAGATCTGGGCGCCGACCATCACGCGGCTGAAGACGTCCCGGCCCAGGTTGTCGGCACCAAACCAGTGCGCGGCGCTGGGTCCTGAGTAGGGCGTCGCGACCGCGACACCCGCCATCGGGTAGGGCGTGTGCACGAGGGCGACCAGGGCGACCACGATGAGAAACGCCAGATAGATGGCGCCTGCAAGCGCCAACCGGTTGCGGCGGAGGCGACGCCACGCGTCGCTCCACAAGCTCGCCTGAACCGGGGTGACCGGCCGGACGACGACCGCTGCGGCGGTGGCGGCCATCAGTAGCGGATCCTGGGGTCGATGACCACGTACAACAGGTCCACACCCAGGTTCGCGATCCCGATGAGCGCCGCGTACATCGTGAAGACGCCGATGACGATGTTGTAGTCGCGGTTGAGGATGCTGGTCGCGAACTCCTTGCCGAGCCCCGGGATGCCGAAGATGTTCTCGATGATCACCCCGCCCGTGATGATGCCGATCGCCAGTGGGCCAAGGATCGTGACCACTGGAATCAGCGCATTGCGGAGGGCGTGACGGACCATGATCACGGTCTCACGCAGGCCCTTTGCACGGGCGGTGCGGATGTAGTCCTGCCGGATAACCTCCAGCATGCTCGCCCGAGTGAGGCGAGCCACGATGCTTGCGTACGGAAAGCCGAGCGCGAAAGCGGGCAGCCAGATCTCGCCGATCGAGCCGTAAGTACCCGTCCAGCCGATCTTGAAATAGAAAGCGCCCTGTGTTGTGTTGTCCAGCCAGACTGCGAAGAAAAGGATCAGAAAGGTGGCGATGACGAAGCTCGGCATGCTGTAGCCGATCACAGACGTCGTGCTGAGCACGTAGTCGACCCAGGTGTTCTGGCGTACTGCTGCCACCACGCCGAGCAGCATCCCCAGGCCGATGGTGAAGATCAGTGCGAAGAGGCCGACCTCGGCGCTCACCGTCGCCTCGCGCAGCACCAGCGGCGCGATCTGAACGCCGCGGTTGACGAAGGACTCCCCTAGGTTGCCGTGGAGGAACATGCCCGAGATGTAGTTGGTGTACTGCTGCCACAAGGGCAGGTCCAGGCCGTAGTGGTGGAGCACGTTCTGGTATTCGGTGCCGTGAAGGTGCTCGTTGAAGAGCGCGTCGCCCGGTAGGCGGTGGATGCCCAGGAATACAGCCGACGACACGGCCAGCACCGTGAATACGATCAGCACCAGGCGCTGGCTGATGTAGATCAGCGTTCCGCGTGTCAGCACTTCACCGTCTCGTATTCAAATTGTCCGTCAAATAAAGGAAGAGGGCGCCCGCGCTGCACGGACGCCCTCCTCGCAGGTCGGTTAGTGCGAAAGGATCTGGATGCCTACCCACGGGTAGTCGACGAAGTTGTTGGTGCCGGCGCCCTTGACGTAGGGCTTGATCAGGAAGCTTCCGCGCGAGTAGAAGAGCGGGATGTAGACGACGTCGTCGATCAGCATCTGGGCGAGCTTCTTGTAGTCGGCCAGCGCCTGGTCACCCGTCTCCTGGTCGGCCTTCTTCAGCAGGTCGTCATACGCCTGCGTGTGATAGCCGGTCGTGCAGCTCGAGTCGGGGCAGCCGAGCGCGGAGCCCCACAGGTTGTCGTACCAGTCCTGGGGGTGGTTGTAGTCGGCCTGCCAGCCGTCGCGAGACAGGACGTAATCACCCTTCAGGCGGGACTTGATGAAAGCCGAGTGCGACACAGCCTGGAGCTCCACGTGGACGCCCAGGTTGTCCTGCCACTGCGACTGCATGAACTCGGCCGTCGGCTTGTTGAGCGGGTTGCTGGGGTCGTAAACGTAGGTGAGGCCTTTGGTCTTGCTGCCCGTGGGGTCGGCCCCCGTCAGCAGCGACTTGGCCTTCGCGGCGTCGTATGCCGCCAGCGGGTCGGCGCCGTCGCCGAGGTAGCCGATGAGGCCTTTGGTGATCAGCCCTCCGGTCGCCGCCTCGCACACGACGTCCGAGCAGACGACGGTGGCGAGCTTCTTCTTGTCGATTGCGAGGGCGAACGCCGTGCGCAGGTCTTTCGCGCTCTGGCCTCCGTCCATCGTGAACGGTCCCTTGGCCAGCCGCTTGCTGTCGGAGACCATGTTGAAGCTGAGCCACGTGGTTCGTACCTTGGCGTGGATCAGTAGCTGCGATTTCTCGCTGGCGGTGCTCTGGATGCGGAGAACGTCCGCGACGGGAGCGTTGCTGTAGCCGCCGTAGCCGTAGAGGTCGTAGCCACCCTGCTCGTACTTGGTGATGGCGGTCGAAGCGTCGTTGATGATGTCGAGGTGAACCTTCTGCACCGTCGGCTTGGGCGAACCCCACCAGTTGGGGACAGCGGCGAAGTCGACCGTCGCCTTGGGCACGCGCGAGGTCATCTTGTATGGCCCGGTGCCGACCGCGGTCGCCGGGTTGGTCCACCAGTTGTCGAAGTCCTGCTTGACCGCGTTTACGTCGACGATCTGGCCGGTCGATCCGGTCAGCGAGATCGCAGATAGCCACCAGCCGGCCGGGAAGGCGAGCTGGGCTTTGACGGTGTAGTCATCCGGAGCCGTGAGGCCGCTCATCGTGACCGTTGGGTCCTTGGCCTCCAGCAGCTTCTCGAGCGCGGCGCCGACTGCCTTGCTCTTCGACACTTTGTCGAAGCCCACGATCGGGGCAAGGTTGGTGCCGTAGGACGTGCCGTATGCGCCCGACATTGCGGCGGCCCGGTTCCATGAGTAAAGGACGTCCTTCGAGGTGAACTTGTCGCCGTTCGAGAACGTGACGTCTTTCCGCAGAGTGAACGTGTAGTTGAGATTGTCGCTCGTAACGTCAGGCATCTTGGAGGCGAGGTCGGGTACGACGTTGAGGTTGTTATCGAACTTGACGACGCCGTTGAACATGTTCTGCTGGATTTCCTGGTCGGTCTCAGCGTCGGCGATGCCAGGGTCCAGGGTGCCGAAGTCGTCCAGGATCGGGAACTTCAGCGTCTGGTCCGCGGCCAGCGATGTGCCTGTGTTGGTGCCTCCGCCACACGCGCCGACCACCATCAGGGTCGCCGCGGCCACACACAGGGCTTTCAGAAACCGGAACGAAGTTGGAGTCATAGCTTTCTCCTAGGTCGAAAAGCTCGAGGCCGGAGCCTCTCCCACTCGCCTTCTTCCCGGTGTCCTCTTCGCGGTACCGGGGCGAGAGCGCGCCGACGAGGGGTGGCGGACCACGACGGGCCGCCGCTTACTCCACCCCACATTGTGGCTGGGACCGCCCCGAAAGTCCATCTGTAGCCGATCGGGGCCGATCCCGGTTCCCCGGCTCTGCGATGATCGATCGGTGAGCGTGGTCGGGCGGGGCACGCGCAGGCTGGAAGGTGGCGACAAGGTTGCCGGGGCGACCAGGTTCACCGCCGATCTGGAGATGGCCGGCCTGCTGCACGTGCAGCTGGTCTTGAGCCACCTGCCGGCGGCGCGGATCAACGCCATCGACACCAGCGCCGCCGCGTCGGCGCCAGGCGTCGTACGGGTGGTAACTGGGGCGGACCTTACGGGCTCGCCAAACGGGCCGCTTGCGGTTGGGCGGGTGTTCTACACGGGCCAGCCCGTCGTGGCGGTGATCGCTCGCTCGGAGGCCGAGGCAGCCGACGCGGCGGCGCTCGTCCAGGTCGATCTGGACCCGCTGCCGGCCAGCCTCGACGCGGAGTCCGCGATGAAAGAGGGCGCACACGCGGTGCTCGACACCGTCGAAGAGGTCTCCGAGGAGGATGCGGCCATCCATGGCGCCGCGACCAAGAGCGAGTCGGAGCCGGCGCAGCACCCACCCAACGTCACGTCCGCTGCGAGCATGAAACGCGGCGATGTCGCGCCGGCGATGGCCGGCGCGGAGGTGGTGGTGAAGGAGAGCTACCGGCTCGCCGGCGTCCACCACTCGCCGATGGAGCCGCATGTAACCATCGTTCGTCCCGAACCCGACGGCGGGGTGACCATCTGGGCGCCGACCCAGGGACCATTCCAGGTCCGCCACGAGATCTCCGAGTTCCTCGAGGTTGCGGCGCACAAGGTTCGTGTCGTGCCGATGGCAGTCGGCGGTGGTTTCGGGGGCAAGGTGACCTTGCTCGAATCGCTGGTTGTCCTGCTCGCGCGGCAAATCGGCCGGCCGCTCCGGCTGGCGCTCACCCGGCAGCAGGAGTTCATGCTTGCGCACCCCGCGCCGGCGGCGGCGTTCGACATCGAGCTCGGCGCCAAGCGCGATGGCGAGCTGGTCGCAATGCGCGCGCGGTACCACTTCGACAATGGCGCGACTAGTGGTTGGCATGCCGGCATCGCCGGTTCTTTCCTTGGCGGGACTTATCGAATCCCACATTTCGAGCTGACCGGGTTCGAGGTCGCGACCAACAAGCCGCCCGTGGACGCGTATCGGGCGCCTGGCGCGCCCCAGGCTTATTTCGCGCTCGAGTCTGCGATGGACGAGCTGGCGAGCAAGCTCGGCATGGACCCGATCGAGCTCCGCCGGCGCAATGCGTCCAAAGAGGGCGATCCCGACGCTGAAGGCAACCCGTGGCCGCGGATCGCAATGGTGGAGTGCCTCGAAGAAGCGCGGCGCCATCCTCTTTACACGGCGCCGTGCGGACCGGGTGAAGGCGTCGGGGTGGCGATCGGTTCCTGGGGTGGCGCGCGCACGCCTGCCGCGGCGGGATGCCGTGTCGAACCAGATGGAACCCTCTCGATCCTCATCGGCACACCGGACGTGAGCGGCGCGACCACCGGGCTCGCGATGATCGCGGCGGAGGCGTTCGGAGTTTCGACGGATAAGGTCAGGATCGAGACCGGAGAGACCGACATTGCGCCTTACGGACCCATCGCCGCGGGCAGTCAGACCACGTACAGCATCGGAGGCGCGGTGCAGGAGGCAGCACTGGAAGCACGACGCCAGCTGCTCGAGATCGCGACCGAAGAGCTCGAGGCCGCCCCCGAGGACCTCGTCATCAGCGATGGGCGAGTGGCGGTGCGTGGCGTCCCCGATCGATTCGTCGAGATCACGAGGCTGGTGACTCTGAGCACCGAGTTCATGGGCCGGCACAAGCCGATCCAGGCGAGCGGACGGTCCGCGGTGCGGAGCGCCTCACCGCAGTTCACGATCCAGATCGCCCGCGTCAAGGCAGACGTCGAGACCGGCGCGTTCCAGCTCACGGGCTTCGCGGCCATCCAGGACGTGGGGCGAGCGATCAACCCTCCGGAGGCGGAGGGACAGATCCACGGTGGTGCCGCGCAGGCTCTCGGCCGTGCGCTGGGCGAACAGCTCGCGTACGACGCCGACGGACAGCTGCGCACCAGCAGCTTTCTCGACTACGAGCTGCCGACCGCGGACCAGCTGCCGGACATCGACGTGCGCTTGATCGAGGTCCCTTCACCCGTCGGACCGCTTGGAGCCAAAGGCGTGGGAGAACCTCCCGCCATCCCCGGCCCCGCTGCGCTCGCCAACGCACTCGCTCGCGCAACGGGGGTTCGAGTTCGCGAACTGCCGATCGACCGCTCGCTCCTCGTTCAGGAAACCCCCACGCGCAGCGGGTAAACGCAGGTTTTCGTACGTTTAGGGAGTTGAGCGGAGGAGAGCCGCTGCAAGTCGATGCCACCCACCGGCATCGAGAACGCCATGGCCCCACGCTGGCATCGGAGGGCAGCAGCCCATGAGCATCGCCGACACCGAACGGCCAGTCATCACCTCGATCCTGAGGAGTGCGCCCGCATCCTCGTTGCGCGCGTACGTATCCCGCACTCTGCCTGACTGCTCGCCGATCGTTGTCAGCAATCGCGCTCCCCACGAGCCCCGACCGGAAGGAGGCTTCAGGCGCGGCGCGGGCGGAGTCATCACCGGCCTGCTGACCCTGGCCGACGCGATGGGTGCCGACTGGGTCGCATGCGCTCGAACAGACGCGGAGCGCAAGCTCGCCGCCGAGATGCGCGGCCCGCTGACTGTGCCGCTCCTGCAGTCAAAGGGCAGCCTGCATTTCGTCTCTCCGACGCGAGAGCAGTACGAGATGTACTACGCGGTGTTCGCCAACCCGGTGCTGTGGTTCATCCACCACTACCTCTGGGATCTGGCGAACGAGCCAGTCATCGACGAGCGCATCCACCAGGCCTGGCGCGAGGGATACGTCGAGGTCAACCGACAGATGGCGGCACGCGTGGTGGAGGTCGGGCGTACGGCGCCTCGCCGGCCGCTGGTCCTGGTCCATGACTACCAGCTTTACCTCGTCCCGCGTCTGGTCCGGCAGGCGCTACCCTCCGCGATGATCCAGCACTTCGTGCACGTTCCGTGGCCGACACCGCAGTACTGGAAGATCCTGCCGAAGGCGATGCGCGACGCGATACTCGAGGGCATCCTCGGCTGCGACATCGTCGGCTTCCAGTCGAGTCTCGACGTGCGCAACTTCCTGCTGACGTGCGAAGAGAACGCGGGCCTGCAGGTCGACGAGCACGAGCGCGCCGTATTGTTCGGCGGCCGAGTCGTGTACGCGCGGCAATATCCGATATCGATCGACGTCCCGGCAACGTCGCGCCTCGCGGCGTCCCGCGGTGTGAAGCGGATCGAGCGTGAGATCGCCACGTGGCGCCCTCCGAAGCTGATCGTGCGCATCGACCGCACCGACCCCTCGAAGAACATCGTTCGCGGTTTCATCGCCTACGACAAGCTGCTCAGATACCATCCCGAGCTTCGGCGCCAGGTCCAGTTCTGGGCCTTTCTGCAGCCGTCGCGCCAGGACGTGGCCGTCTACAGCCGCTACCTTCGCCAGATCCGCCAATCCGTGGGCAGGATCAACAGCGAGTTCGGCAACGAAGAGTGGCTGCCGGTCCGGCTCGAGATCGGCGAGAGCGAACGCAAGGCTATGGCCGCTTTGAGGAATTTCGACGTGCTGCTCGTCAACCCCGTCTACGACGGGCTCAACCTGGTCGTCAAGGAGGGCGCGCTCGTCAACCAAACCGACGGCGTGATCGTGCTTTCAGAAAATGCCGGCGCGCACGAAGAGTTGCAGGCGCACATCCTCTCCATCAACCCGTTCGACGTCGAAGCGACGGCGGCGGCGATGCACGCGGGACTTGCCATGGGCGCCGCCGAGCGAATGCAGCTCAACGACGGTGCGCGCGAGGTGATACGCACGAACGACATCGCGCGGTGGATCAGCAGGCAGGTGCAGGACCTCCGCGATCTGGTCGCTTCGGGGCGGACGCCGGCGGTCTAGTTCGCTGCCATCCCGGCCGCCCAATCGGCGAGCATCTCGAGAAAGGTGGTCGCCTGGCGCGGGCCGTCGAGCACGAGGTCGCAGCGCGCGAAGAGGTCGGGCGGCACCTCCGGCGAGCTGATGCCGATGCACAAATGCGGGATGTCGCACGCGCTGAGCACCTCGAACGCGGAGCGGTCGTTTTCGTCATCGCCCATGCCCATGACGCCGCCGGGTTCGACCTCATCGAGCAGCTTCGTCAGCGCCGTGCCTTTACCTGCAAAGCGCGTATGGACCTCGATCACTTTGCGGCCCTGAGCGCCGTACAGGCCCGTGGCCTTCACCAGAGGGCGCAGCAGCGCCATCGCCTCTTCGGGTGTGGTCCGCGCGTTGCGCAGATGGACCGTGGTGCTGGCCGGCTTGATCTCGATCCACGCGCCTGGGATCGTGCCCAGAATCCTTGCGGCCTCGGTGTTGAAGCGTTCCAGAGCTCGCTTCTCGTCAGGTGTGGGCGGCGCAAGCCCGCTGTCGCCGATGAGCCGCACACCGCTCACTGGAACCAAGCGTTCCAGCTCGGTGGGGGTTCGGCTGCTGAGGACTACCACCTGATTGAGCAGACGCGAGAGCCGCCGCAGGGCGTCCAGCGCCTCAGGCTGAGCCGCCGATCGCGCCGGGTCCGGGCCGATCTCGGCCAGGGTCCCGTCGAAATCGGTCACGAGCATGAGGTCTTTCGGGAGCACGGCCGAGACCGGCGAGCGGCGCCAGACCTCCGCGATCTCCTCTAGCTGAACCCTCACCACCCTATCTAACGTGATTTACGGGTGCGGCCGGTGGCGCTCGACGATGCGGGCGAGTTTCGAGCTCGGCTGCAGAGTCCCGAACGATCGGCCGCCGCCGGAGTCGAGACGCGATGCACAGAACGCCTCGGCGACCGCCGGATCGCCATGGCGGACCAGCAGCGATGCTTCCAGGGCCCGTGCCATCAGCTCGACCAGGCTCCGGGCGCGCGCCTCGGCGTCCGCGCCATCGGTCAGCTGTCGCTTGAGCTCGTCAACCGCATCGTCCAGCCGCGAGTCCATGCCGCGAGCCTGTTCGACCTCTTCCGTGAAAGCAGCCACCGAGTCGGGCTCGCGAGCCATCGCGCGCAGCACGTCGAGAGCGTTGACATTTCCCGAACCCTCCCAGATCGAGTTGAGCGGCGCCTCGCGATACAGGCGCGGCATGATCGATTCCTCTACGTAGCCGTTGCCGCCGTGGCACTCGAGCGCCTCGGCCACGACGGCGATCGCGCGCTTGCACGTCCAGTATTTGGAGACCGCAAGGGCCAAGCGCTTGAAGGCGGCCTCCTGCGGATCCGACGCGCGGTCGAACGCGCCCGCGAGTCGCATCATCAAAAGCGTCGTCGCCTCGGACTCGATCGCGATGTCAGCGAGCACGTTCACCATCAGCGGCTGCTCGCTGAGCAGCCTGCCGAACGCGCTGCGATGGGCCGTGTGGTGCGTAGCCTGCGCGACCGCCTGGCGCATCAGAGAGGCGGAGCCGATCACGCAGTCGAGGCGAGTGTGATTGACCATGTCGATGATGGTCCGCACCCCTCTTCCCTCCTCGCCGATCATCACCGCCCACGCGCCGTCCAGCAAGATTTCGGCGGATGCGTTGGAGCGATTGCCGAGCTTGTCCTTGAGGCGCTGGATGTGAAAACGGTTGCGCTCACCATCGTCGAGGACGCGCGGCAGCAGAAAGCACGAGAGGCCGCCCGGCGCCTGCGCGAGCACCAGGAAGGCGTCACACATGGGCGCGGAGCAGAACCATTTGTGGCCGGTCAGAAAGTACTCGCCACCCGAACCGCCCCCCGCGACAGGATCCGCGCGCGTCGTGTTGGCGCGCACGTCTGATCCGCCCTGCCTTTCCGTCATCGCCATCCCGAACAGCGCGCCCCGCTTGCCCGCAGGCGCACGTAAGCCGGGGTCGTAAGCGAGCGACGTTATGAGCGGCTCCCACCGAGCGGCTAGCTCCGGTTGCTTTCGCAAGGCCGGCATCGCGGCGTATGTCATGGAGACAGGACACCCGTGCCCGCCCTCCACCTGCGACCACACGTAGAAGGCGGCCGCGCGGGCCGCATGCGCCCCGGGACGTGGCTCACGCCACGGCAGCGCGTGTAGACCGTGGCCGACTGCAACCTCCATCAGGCGGTGCCACGCGGGATGGAACTCGACCTCGTCGATGCGGTTGCCGAACCGATCGTGGGTGTGCAGCTGAGGTGGGTTGGAGTTGGCCTGGAAGCCCCAGTGGATCGCGTCTTCGGTACCGGCCAGGCGGCCGAGGTCCCTGACCATGTCGTGCGCCCAGAAGCCGCCTTCGCGCTCGAGGGACTCGCGCAGCGGCAGGTCCGCGTCGAAGAGGTTGTAGTTCACGAGCGGCGGCGGCTGGTTCGCGACCTCGCCCATCAACGAAGCTCGTCCGCCAGCTCGGCCACCAGGCGCAGCTGGCGCGTGCGCTCTTCGGCGTCGAAGGCCATGGGCGAGATGATCAGAGTCTCAACGCCCGCATCGCGAAAGGCACGCAGCCGTTCGCGAGCTCGGTCCTTGGGCCCGGCGATGCAGGTCATGTCGATGAGCTCATCCGGGAGCGCTTCCATCGCCGCAGCTCGCTTGCCGTCGAGATAGAGATCCTGCACCTGGCGGGCGGCGGCCTCGAAGCCATACGACGAGACGAGGCGGTTGTAGAAGTTCTGCTCGCGCGAACCCATGCCTCCAACGTAGAGCGCAAGCATGGGGCGCATGGCATCGCGTGCGGTGGCGAGGTCGTCGCTGACCATCACGTTGACGGTGGGGCAGATGCGGAAGTCATCGAGCGCCCGGCCCGCGCGAGCCGCGCCCTCCTCCAAGGGAACCCGCAGCCTGGAGACGTTCTCCGGCGAGAAGAAAACCGGCAGCCAGCCGTCCGCGATCTCGCCCGCCAGCGCGACGTTC
>MNES01000021.1 GCA_001917815.1 Chloroflexi bacterium 13_1_40CM_65_17
CTAGCTTCGGGTCGGTGATCCGACAGCCGGATGCGATCCCGTCTGTCGCAGCCGCAAGTAGAACGCCAGCGTGGTCAGCGGGACGAACAGCAAGACCGTAAAGGCGTGGTATGGATTTCTCGGCAGTCCGAGGAGGATGAACGCCGACACAGCCAGCGCTGCAACTACGAGAGCGCCCGACAGGCAGATCGCCACGATCCATGAGTTACGCCGCTCTGTGGCGGCCACGATAAGGCCGACGACTCCGGCTGCCCCTGTGAAAAGAAAACCAAGTAGGCCTCCGCCGATCGCCATCAGGCCGAACACCAGGTCTGCGGCGTTCTGGGGACCGGTTGTGCTTGCTGTCGGTTCGGGCACCATTGAGAACTCCAAGTACGCGCCCACCTGGGCGATCAAGAGCGCCAAGCAGGCCAGCACCGACAGCCACAGAACCACGGGTCGCACGATCGCAGACATGGTGAGTCTTCCGTGGCGCAATGTCCACCCGCAACCGCCGCTATCACTTACCTTTGGCTTCGCGAATCAGGGCGATTCACTTTTGTCGTGCTTCAGCCGAATCAGCACACAAATGTGGCTCCGGAGCGGGGATTCGAAACCCCGAAGATTGCGGTTAACAAATCGCTGCGCCCTCGATGGGTGGCTCGTACAGCAACGCTGGCGATAAATCCCCGCCGAGCACTTAGCGAATTGAGACCGCTATTCGTGAACAGGTCCTAGATCGCGACCACTCGATCATCCCGGGACCAGGTTCGTCTTACTCGAGATTGAGCACGTTGACCACTGACGTCCGGGCCGCCCAGCGGGCGGGAAGGATCGCGCCCAACAGAGCGACCAGCACGCCGGCCAGCGCTACCAGCAACAGGTGTCCTGGGTCGATCGCGCTTGTGAAGGTATCACTCGAGATGCTGAAGCCGGCAAGACGAGCCATCGCATCGATCAGGTACCTGTACAGGCCAATGCCGGCGGGGATGCCCAGCAGCGCCCCGACCAAGCCCAGGACGCCGGCGGAAGCCGTGACCATCGCCGTGACCTGGCCGGGCGTCATCCCCAGCGCCTTCAGAATGGCGATGTCGCGCACTCGTTCACGGGTGGTGAGAAGCAGAGTGTTGAAGACCCCGAGGCCGGCAATCGCACCCAGGATCAATGCAAGAGCCGCCACCATGGCGTCGAGGATGGCCTCGATGTTGAAGCCCGTACCTGAACTGATCGCTTGCGGAAACAGGAAATCGGGCTGTGCGGCCGAAACTTGCCTTACGTACGCGTCCACATTTGTGCCAGGGCGCAGCTGAACCAGATAGTCGATTGGCTTGGCGTTGGGGGCGACGGCGGCATAGGTCGACCAGTCCATCCCCAGCGTCCAGAAGCAATAGCAGGTGCCCACGATGCGGAGGTGCACGGGCTCGGTATCGATACGCACTACAACCTCCTGCCCGACTCGCCAGTGGTAGGGGTTGAAGACCACGCCTAACACCGCTTCGTTTGATTTCGCAAACCAGCGACCTTCGGCGAGTCGGTATCCCAACTGCTGGGAGCGGCCCCTGAAGATGGTTCCTGGTACAGGGTCGGGTTGTCCGGGCACCACGGCGGCGAGCTGGTGGACACCCACTATCAGGTTGGTTTCGGGCTGTCGCTGAAGGACTTCATTCGTGTCGAGGTCGGAGTACCCGCCGAGGCGGCTGACTGTGACCTGGAAGTTGGGCTGGGCGAATAGGTCATTGAACTTCAAGATCGCCGAGTACAAGCCGCTAGCGAAGACGAGCGTCGCCACCCCGACCAGGATCGCGACAGCGGTGAGCCCACCTCGCACCGGCCTAGCGAACGCATCGCCGGCGCCCAACGACAGCTGTCCAGGAACCCGCCACCAGCCGACGCGGCGCTTGGTATAGCGACCGAGAGGCGCAGTGCCAGTGGTAATGGCGTCGACTGCATTCAAGCGACCGGCCCGCCACGCTGGCAGAGCCGCCGCTGCGGCGATGACGCTGATGCCGAGGGCAGGCACCAACACGTCGACAATCGGTACGAGCGGGCTGGGCGGAGGCAGGCTTATGGCCTCTGCGGCCTGGTCGAGCAGCGGCTTGCTCGCGATTGCCCCGAGTGGGACCGCGATCAAGCACGCCGCCAGCGCCGGCACCAGCATCTGAATCACAAACACCGCCACGACTTGCCCTGGTGTGAAACCGATCGCCTTTAAGATCCCGATCTCCCGGTAGTTAGCCAAAACCGCTCCTGTGACGACATTCGCAACGATGACCGCAACGGCACCTACGGCAAGCACGACGAAAGCGAGGAGAAATGTGAGGATCAGCGAGTTGTTGAAGTTGTAGCTGTCGCGGAAGTCGAGGTATGAGGCGTAGTTGGCGACGGCACCCGCCGGAACCGCGGCCTCCAGGTCGTTCAGATCCGCTCGAATGTCGGCTCGGCTCGTGGCCACGCGAAAGCGGTAGGCCATTACGTAACTAAGCGGGGCGTCGACGGGATTCAGGCTCGCGACGATTCCGCTCGCGACCCAAGCCCGATCGGGGTTGGGGTTGGCGTCGACCGCTTCTCCAACCACGGTAAGTAGAGATTTGTCCGAAGTGCCCAAGGCTGTGATCCGATCACCCACCAGAACGGCCCGGCCGATTGCGAAGGATCGTGTGACCACAATTTCGCCTGGCCCTCGCACCCAGCGCCCGCTGACTACCTCCAACCGGTCGAGGCTGCCGCCAGGGTCATCGCGGCCCAACACTGTGAGCGTCGCCTTCTGGCTGAAGCTGGCTGTCGCCGTCAAGTGGGTGCCGCCTTTTTCGAAGGGGACCTCGGCCGCAACCCACGGCCCCGCGGTAGCGGTGACGCCAGCCAGCCCAGCGGTAGCTGCGACCTGGTTCGAGGTAACTTTCCTGGCATCGAAAACGGCGACCAGGTGCGGCCCGGCCAAGTCCGCGAAGGCATGGTCGTACGGACTGCTCGTCTGCACCAAGAGCGTGCCCCCCATCGCACCGACGGTGATCGCGAGTGCGGCGATGACGAACACGACCAGCGTCTGGAGGCGGTGCCGCCGCACATCCGCGAACGCCTTGGTCAGGACGGGCCTCATTGGGTTACTTCCTGCCCTTGCCCGTCGGTTCGACTGTCGCGAGTCAACTTGCCGTCGCGCAAGCTGATGATGCGGCGCGTGTAACGGCCCGCGAGCTGGAGGTCATGACTCGCGAGAAGAATGGTCTGGCCGCGCTGGTTGAGCGCGACCAGCAATTCCATCACCTGCTCCCCGGTGTTGCTGTCGAGCGCGCCAGTAGGTTCGTCCGCGAGGACCACGGCCGGTCGGTTGATCAGTGCCCGGGCGATCGCCACTCTCTGGCGCTCGCCGCCGCTCAGCTTGACTGGGTAGTCACGTGCTTTGGCTCCGATTCCCAGCTCGTTCAGCAGCTGTTGTGCACGCACGCGAGAGGCCGCTTCCTGGGCTCCGGACAGTTGCGCCGCGATGAGGACGTTGTCGAAGACGCTCAGGTTGTTCAGCAGGTGGAAGAACTGGAAGACGAAGCCGATGCTGGCGCGGCGGAACCGCGCAAGCTCAGCCTCACTGAGACTGGCGAGCGCGGTACCACCGACGGTTACAGTGCCTGACGTTGGCCGGTCGAGCCCGGCGACAAGATTGAGGAGCGTCGACTTGCCGCTGCCCGACGGGCCCATGATGGCGGTGAACTCGCCCTCACCAATCTGGAGACTGAGGTCATCGAGCACTGGCCGGCTGGCGGGCCCGCCGTATGACTTGGTGACGGCGTTGAACTCGATCGCGGCGTGGATGATTGCCTATTGTCGCCGCCCTCGGGCACGCTAATCGTTCGTTCGCCGGGATGTGGGAAGCTCTAGACGAGCTCTGTTCGTTCGGCCAGTACCTCGAACAGGTTGGCATGGCTGCCAGATGCCGCCTCTGCATAAGAACGTCTTGGGCTGCCGAGCTGGCGATCAGCAACCCGTTATCGGCAGTATGCTTTTGATCGCGATCTACGTTTAACAGGAGGTCGAACGATGCTTCAGGGCAGGGTTGGAGATCGCGTGATCCTCGAGTCGAAGCGGACGGGGCAGCCGGCACGTGAGGGCGAGATCCTCGAGGTTTTGGGTGCCGGCGAAGGCGTCCACTACCACGTCCGTTGGAAAGACGGCCACGAGAGCACGTTCTTCCCCAGCGGCGGCAGCATCACCGTCATCCACAAAGCGACCAAGGCAGGCGCGGGTAAGACGCCGACGTCGCCGAGGCGCTAGCGCCCGCGCAGCGGTCTCATTGACGCTCACGCTCACGGGCGCTGGTGAAATCCCCAGAGGGGGGCTTTAAGGAAGCCACACGTCAACCGGATCCCGAGTTGCTGTCAGGGTGGCCATTCGCGCCGGCGTCTTCTACTGGTGCGCTAGCGTCAGAAAGCTGATGAAGAGAGGCGCCTATCGGCAGCCCGGCTCGCCGCCCGAAAGGGAGTTGGGCCTTACGGTCTGCTCGGTTGCTCGCTATGAGCAATGGTCAATTGGCCCGCAGCCGAAATCGCCAGAAGAGCCAAAGTGCCAGGAAAGAAAGAAACACACCCAATCCCAACCAGGCCAGAATCGGTCCGCCGGTCAGGATGCCAATCAACAGGCCGAGAGAGGCCGCCGCGGCCCAAATGATCTTCAGATTCAACATACCTCGGAATTCCTTAACGCCCGCGTTGCGACCCAACCAAGATTGTCCACCGATTCCGAGCAAGGCAGCCGCGAAGAGCCTAGTGGCGATCGGATCCACAAAATGCCAACCGAAGAGCTTGAGAATCGCTTCAGGCGCAAGGAAGAGAGGGACGCCCACAAGCCAGTCGATGGCGAAGTGAGCGACGAAACATCGCCGGAGTGCGGACGGTACCGAGTCGTTAAGCGAGTCGTCGGTCAACCCGTTGATCCTAGTTGGCGCCTTGGCCGGCTCGCCGTCGCAGGAAGACGCCGCGCCAGCCTAAATCGGGGCCCACTGCAGACGAGAACGAGCCGGGCGGCCACGATGACCGCCCGGCTTATCAGGGGAAGGGTCGCTACATCACTTCTCGGATAGTGTCGCCAAGCCGGTCGCGCCCGTCGGCAGCGAGCTCACGCCGGTGCTCGGCGCGCCCAACAGCCCCGATGCTAGAACGGTGGCGCTGACGATCCGGCCGCCGGGACCGTCGAGCACGAAGAGACGGTGGCCACCGAGAGCTTCGTCAGTCGGATGGCCACCCGTGGTGGCGGCATCGCCGGCCAGCAAAGCCAGCGTTCCGCCGTGGCCGATCGAATACGCAGACACGTTGCCGGACCCGGTGTTCGCGACGTAAGCGTGGCGGCCGCTGCGATCAACAACCACCCAGCAGGCCGCGCTTTCGCCGTTCGGAACCAGATTGATCGCGTGCAGCGTTCCGTCCCCACCGGCCCGATAGGACGTGAGCGCGCTGGCGCCGGCGGCGCCCCCAAAGGCATCCGAGACCAGGACATGGCCGGCTCGATCAAAATCGAAGCCGAAGGGAGTGGCTCCTGTGGAAACGGTCGTAGTCAGTTGACCCAAAAGACCATCCCCAACCACACTGAAGGTGTCGATTGTATTGCTCGCTTTTTCGGCGACTACGAGCAACTCGCCGTCGGGCGTAAACGACGCCTGAACTGGGGCATGCGCCGAAGGCGAGAGCGATCGAGTCGATCCGCGGATCGGGCTCAAGCCGTGAGCTCCCAACAACAGCCCAGAGACCGTGTTGCTCCCTGCATTGAGGACATAGACGAGCCGCCCGCGGGCGGTGACACTGATAGGGTCGTTCCCGCCGGAGGGGGCGGTGCCGAGCAGGCGCAAGGTGCCGTCATCGTCCACGGCGAAAGCCGAGATCGAATTGGATCCAGCGTTGACTGTCACCAGCCGGCTGCTGTCCTGGGTCAGTACAATCGCGCCCTGCGAACCCAACCCGGCGCCGGTCCCGCTCCCACCCGTGGGGAAGGATCCAAGCGAGGTGAAGCCGCCGTCCCGTTCCGCACGGAAGGCCAGCACTGAGTTGCCGCCGGTGGCGTTGCTGGTCGTATAGACGATGGTCGCTTCCCCCCGATTCTCATGTGCCGCCGCCCCGGCACCGCTGATTAGAGTCAGGCCCAACGCCCCCAGACCGATGGCCGCAATCTTCAGGCGGGATCTCGATAACCGATTCATGTCAGGGTCTTGCCTCCAGTCAAGGTGTGGCCGTCACTTCAGAGTCGGCATAACCGACCCGCCAGCGAAAAGTAGGACTGGACTGTTACTGCCTGATGACAATCCAAGGGCCATGGCAAAGCCGCAGCGCGGTAATACGGCGGTAACGCGCCGGTGCTAAAGAATCGAGGTGAAAGTGAACCTAATAAGACAACCATGATGGCCAGCAGGTCTACTGGCGCCCGTGCTGGCATCCCGAAGGTGCTCGTCGTGGACGACGATGGCAAGATCGTGGCCTTGATCCGGGCCTACCTGAACCGGGCTGGCTACCAGGTTCTCGAGGCCGCCGACGGCCTGAGCGCCCTCAGACTGATCCGGGCGGCGGAGCCGGACCTGGTTGTGCTCGATGTCATGCTGCCCGAGCTCGACGGGCTGGCGGTGGCTCGGTTAGCCCGCGAAGAGACCGACATTCCCATCCTGATGCTTACGGCTCGTAGCGGTCTCTCGGAGCGCATCGCCGGACTCGAGTCGGGTGCCGATGACTATCTTGTCAAGCCCTTCGCGCCCTCGGAGGTGGTGGCCAGGGTGCGCGCGATTCTGAGGCGAAGCCGGTCGTCCTCGTCGCCCGCGCGCCTGCAGTTAGGGGATCTCCGTCTCGATCTCGAAGGCCACGTGCTCCAAAGGGGAGCCAAAGCGATCGAGTTGACGGTGGTGGAATTCGACTTACTCGCTGCGCTCGTGTCCGCCCGAGGAGCTGTTCTGACCCGAGACAAGCTGATGGATGCCTTCAACCGAGACCTGGAGGAACCCGTCTTGTCACGCAGCATCGACGTTTACGTCCGACGTCTGCGCGCAAAGCTCGGTGATGATGCGCGGCGGCCTCGCTACATCCAGACCGTGCGCGGCCTGGGCTACCGGGCAGTCCGTGAAACGTAGGTCGAGCCTTCGTTTCGGCGGTATTGGACTGCGCATGGCCGCGGGCACGGTCGCCGTGTCAGCGGTGGCACTCGGACTGGTGGCCGCCGGTGTTTGGTGGTTTGGTGGATCGGCATTCGAGAACCTGATGCTCCAGCACGGCAACACCGCCTCGATCGCGAGGGCGATGTTTGACGAGTCGGTTGTCAAGGTGCTGTTGGGGGCTGTCACGGTGGCTCTCGCCGGGTCGATAATCCTGTCCGTGTTGCTGGCGGGCGCCATCAGCAGGCCGGTTGGGCAGGTGGCGGCGGCGGCGCGGCGGATCGGGGAAGGGGCGTATACGGTTCGCGTTCCGCGCCCGTCCGCCACCGAGCTGGCTGCGCTGGCGGATTCGTTCAACCAGATGGCGGTGAGTCTCGAGGATCAGGAGCGACTGCGGCGCGAACTGGTAAGCAACTTCGCCCATGAGCTCCGAACGCCGCTGACCAATCTTCAGGGCTACCTGCAGGCGATGCGTGACGGGGTAGTCGACCCCAGCGCGGAAGTGTTCGCGTCGCTGGACGAGGAGGTGGATCGGCTTCGCCGGCTGTCGCTCTCCCTTGACGCGCTGGCCGGCGACACCGGCCGCAACTCAGCTCAGGAGCGAGTCGACCTGGTCCAGCTGGTCGGCGCTGCTCTCCGTCTCTCCCTGCCGGCATTCCAACGGCGCTCGATCAGGATCAAATCCGACCTTCCAGATGAGCTCTACGTCCGGGCCAATCCGGACCATCTCGCACAGGTGCTACTGAACCTCCTCCAGAACGCAGCACGGTACGGCCGAGAGTCGGGGTTGGTGAAGATGACCGCAGCGCGCGACGGGGATGAGGTGCTCTTCGCCATCAGCAACACCGGAGATCAGATTCCTCCTGAGGATCTGCCACACCTCTTCGAGCGCTTTTTTAGAGTCGACCGGTCCCGCGACCGCGCCCGCGGCGGTGCCGGTGTCGGCCTCGCGATCGTCAAGCAGCTGGTCGAGGCGGCGGGCGGCAAGGTCGGCGTCGAGTCCACCTCGGGTCTGACACGCTTCTGGTTCAACCTGCCGGCTTAAGCCAAAGAGTGCCGATCGCCCCTGGGCGACGGGCTGCGCGACGCTCTCGACCCACGCCTCGCCGCAAGAGGCCGGACATGCCGGGTGCGAAACCCCAAGACTGCCCGCGTCGCACCCGGGACCGCACATGATCCAAATGCTCCAATCCAACGTAATAGCTGGTGAGGCCACTTGGCCGGCGAGACTCAGGAGGAGTGCATGGCTGAGCGGCTCAGTGCGCGAGAAATCGAGGTTCTGACGTTGGCCGCCTCCGGTTTGACATATAAGGAGATCGCGACGCGATTGGGCATCTCGAGCCGAACAGCCCGCAATCACCTCGCACACATATACAGCAAGCTAGAGATACACGATCGCGCCCATGCCGCCCTGCATGCGGCGCGCCTGGGCCTGGTCGAGATCTAGGCGGACGCCAGATCTAAGCTCGACTGGGCTTGGAGGCGCCTCGGACTTTCACTCAATCGTAAGAGTGACGTTGTGGCCGGCCAGCGGCGCGGTCACCGTGCCGAGCTTGCGATCGATTACGAACTCGAGATTAGGAGACTCGCCGCGTAGTAGCTGAGACCGATCATCGACAACGCCGGTCAAGCGCACAGATCCGCCTTCTTGGGTGGCCGACGTGACCCGGATCAGCCGAGTCAGGCCGGGCAGCGCGATCTGGCTGGGCACAGGGTGACCGGCGAGCACGCGACTGGTAATTGTTCCGCTCCCGCTTTCCAGGTCGACGTGGCCTTCGACAATTTTGGTCACCATGCTTGGCAGCGGCTTGGCCGGTAGGCCTGCCGACGCGCGGAACGTGAGATACCTCGGCGCCTCTGGGAGCCGAAGCGCCGCTCCGGATACCACCGCTGCCGCAGCCGCGACGGTGCTGCCACCAGCGAGCTTTAGGAAGGTCCTGCGGTCAAATCCTTTCATCGTCGTCGCCTCCCTCACGCGTGGGGTTTGCCGAGATATGGCATCGCGCCCAGGTAGTCAGTGTGCGCGCCAACTCCGTCTCCGGTGATCTTGCCGTTGGTCACCAGGTTCAGGGAGATATCAATCACGTCGTTTTGCAGTTGCCTGCCATTCAGAAAGCCTGCCGAGCTCGAGTAGTCAAACGTCAGGATGTCGGGCAGCAGGATCTTCGCGATCCCTTCGGCCTGAGGCATGGTGTAGCCGCCCAACGCCTCAAGCTCTGAGGTGAAGACATCGAGGAACGTCTGGCCAGACAGAGTCTTTGCCCCGCGCTGGTCGACTGGCTGCGTGATGTTGAAGGTGTTCTTGTCGTTGCTGTGGTTGAAGACCGTGTTTATGGCCGGGCGCCCCATCTGGTCCACCTGCGTCAGATGGTCGGGCTGAAGCGTCATCGGCACGAGTGTCCGCGTCCACAGGCCGACCTTGGGATTGGCTCCAAGGAGACGATTCGGAATCTCCAGGACAACGCTGAAGACGTTCTTGTCGATGAAGAAGTCCGACCCGGTGAACTTCAGGCCGTTCAAGAAACCGAGCAGGTCGAAGAAGAACGGGTCACTGCGGATCCCGGCGAAGAAGCGCACGTCGTCCTCACCTTTGGTGATTCGCGCGCGCGAGTCGAACGAGACCGGTGCGTGCTCAACGAGTTCCTCGATCTCGAACTCCTCGTGCACGTGACCGTCCTCGAGTTCGCCGTCGATCTGTGCTCTGGATACGCGGGCGAACTGCCGGCCTCGCTCTTTGCGGCTGAAGCGGTAGCGGAACGTGATGTCCGGTTTGGCGTCGCCGTTGGTGTCGACCAGCGTCTCGTACAGCGCGTCGTGCCGGAACTCGTCGGCGTGCGTGGGCGCGAGCGGGTTGACGTTGAAGGCCAGAACGGTACGCTCTGGGTGGCCCGGTTGCTGGAAAGCATAGTGATCGGTGATGTCAACCCTCGCGTCCATGGCGGGAGACGTGAGGCCGGGTGCGTCTAGATGGTCTGCCATGTGGACCCCTCCACCGAACCGAGTAGGGCGCAGCGCCCGGATCTGACTGGTTACTTCAAGCTACGGCAGCGCAGGTCGAGCGTCTATGGAGCATTCACCCCATACGCCGTGCGGACCTCCACTCACGACGGAACTTCTCGCAAGCATCGTCGGAGACGAAAGAGGGCTCCACCGCAAGTTGCGGCATAGGGGGTTATGAAATCAAGCCACTTGGGCCGCATCCCATGGTTGCGGCGCAGATGATTTGGACCGACCTCGAAGCTGTTGCACCTGAGATCGTTCGACTGGGCGCGGAGCGCTTCCAACGGTCACGCGTTGCGCTGCTTGGGACGCTTCGCGAAGACGGATCGCCAACCCGAAGTAGTGCTTGGATCTGAGATCAACTCGTCGCGAGGACGAGCCTAATCTGGCATCTATTCCGCGCGCCGTGGCTGTACGGTTGCCGTAGGGCAGTCAAGCTGTACAAGACAGCTGCGCAGTTTCAAATTCAGATTCGGCTCCCCTTAGTGGACGCACTTCGAATTGTCTCCTCGCCCCAACCTCTGAAGTGCGCGAGATCCTCGATAATCCGTGGGCTCATTGACACCTTGGTGCGGCGCTTGGCACATGAAAGTCTCGTCGGTCAGGAGGCTCGTTTGGGAGATGGCGATTTGAGCGTCGCAGCCTCACGGTCCCGAACCGCCTTCGTGGCATGTCCTCGACTATCTTTCCGGTTCTAAAATCGTCCAGGTAGCGACCCTTTCGCTACTTGTGGGCAGCCGCTTTCACCGTCCCCACCATGAGGCCCGCGCCATCGTCATCTGACATCCCTTCGCCGGCCAAACGCCGCCAGGTCCAGAAGTCGAGCGCCAACGCGATCGCGGCTCGCACACTCTTAGCCGAGCGGGCTGTAGGCGCGAAACCAGCGGCCAGGTTGTCGGCGAGATTGCCCAAAGAGTGGTCCATCCGGATCTTCATCACCGCATCGAGGGCAGGCATAACGAGGCGGTCTCGCTGCAGGTTTTCAGTTCCTCGGGCATTCTTCCGGTACCAGCGGTAGAGCGGGCCCAGGACCGCGCGAAGACGCTCGACCGGCTCGTCGACCGCGAGCGCGACAGATGGATCGGGTGGTGGATTCTTGGCCATCGAATGCTCGCCGCATGCGGCGAACAGTTCCGTTTCATTCGGGAAGTTGTTGTAGACGGTGAGCCGCTGGACGCCTGCCCGCCGGGCAATCTCGGCCACGGTCGTTCGGGCCGGACCGACCTCCTCGTGCAGCGCTGACGTGGCTTCCACGATTCGCCGTCGAGTCTCAGCCTGCTTCTCAGCCCGGGCCTTGAGCTCGTACTTTCGAATTTGACTTGACACGGCGTTCATCCATCCTATACCGTCGAATCACTGAACGGCACGTTTATTGAAAAGGAGCCTGGCAAATGGCGACGACGGTAGCTCGAATAGTTGGTCCTCGGGACGGCAAGCTCGGGAAGTTAGGAGGGATCGGCATTCGGTTCATGGTTGGTGGCGCGGAGTCGGGAGGCGGCTTCGCACTGGTCGAGCACCCGATGGAGCCACGGGCCTTGGCCGCACCGATCCACCGGCACAGTCGTGAGGACGAGTACAGCTTCGTCCTCGAGGGTCGTGTGGGTGCAGACCTTGGCGGCGAGATCGTGTACGGCGAGACCGGCGACCTGATCTTCAAGCCGCGGGGCCAGTGGCACACGTTTTGGAACGCAGGTGACGGGCCTGCCCGCATCCTAGAGATCATCTCGCCTGCCGGCTTCGAGAAGTTCTTCGATAAGATGACGGAGCTGGCCGCGAGCGGTGAGCTCAACCCGGCCAGGATGGGGACTCTAGCCTCGGAGTATGGGGCCGAGATTGACATAGCGAGCGTCCCGCGGCTTTTGGCGGCTCATGGGCTCACGTTTGCCATGGGGACCGTCGCACCAATAACGACGTCGCCGGCGCGCTCGCAGTGAACGCGCACGGTGTTCGACCCAAGTTGAGACGAGGAATGACGAGGCTCCTTCCACGCCCTCAAAGATGCGGTCAGCGACCAGGCCGTGCGCCTCGCGATGGAGGCGGATCGCCGCGTCTGCATCCGGCGCGTCGACCAGGCAGAACGCCTTCCGCTCCTTCTCGTCGACCCAGTACTTGACGTACTTGACCCTGTGAGCGTCCTGCTTGGCGAGGTTAGCCGCATGAGCGTGGGCGACGTCCGCGGCGGTCACGCCCTCCGGAAGGTTCTCGTGCACGTCCATGTTCAGAAATGGCACTTCGAATTCGCCGAGTGTCGCTGAGTGCCGCTGTTTGTCGCCGTTTATCGCCCGCGTTGCTGTACAACCTCTGACGCGTTGTTGTAGTATGTAGCGACAATGCTAACAGTGCCAGAGGCGGCTCGGCGCACCAAACGCGACCCCGAAACGGTGCGCCGTTGGATCCGTTCTGGCCGACTCAAGGCCACCAGAATCGGCACACAGCACCTTATCGATGAAGAAGACTTGGCCCGTCTGGGGAGCGATGCCATGCTGCCACTTCCGGCTGCCTGGCAACGCACGGCCACCGGCGAGCGCATGCCCGACGTAGTGGCTGCGATTCGCTCATCGCGCGCCGCCCGCTGACATGCTGGTTGTTGATGCTGCGGTCATCATCACCGCCTGCCTGTCCGAGATTGGATTGAAAGCGCTAGGGCGAGAGGAGCTTGTCGCACCGCATTTGATGTGGTCGGAGGCGTCGTCGGTATTACACGAACTGCGCTGGCGGCGGGAGATTTCTGCTGAACTGACCACCATTGCTCTCGATCGGCTCACTGCTGCCGACGTTAGCGCGCGGCGGCCAAAGGGCTTGATCGAAGAGGCCTGGCGCGTTGCGGACCGCCTGGGATGGGCTAAAACCTACGATGCCGAGTATCTCGCCCTTGCTCGGCTGCTGAAGTGCCGGCTCCTTACGTCCGACGCGAAGCTCAAAGCTGTAGGTTCTAGCCTCGTGAATGTCGTTGGACCCTCGGATCTGTAGCCAGCGATTCCGACGTCCCCCGCTCTCGGGCTTCCTTGTTACGTCACTCTGCTGATCGCCTGAAGTATCTGAGAAAGCCAATTGGCGGCTCAGGCTCCGGCTGATACGGCACACTGACTTCTATGCCGCAGCGCGTCCTCA
>MNES01000082.1 GCA_001917815.1 Chloroflexi bacterium 13_1_40CM_65_17
GCGAACCCGCGCCTCTTCGCACGAGGTTTCAAGTGCCCTGCAGATCTCAGCGTCGAAACGGATGCCTGCCTGATTGACGATCTGACCAAACTGGACGCTTAGGCCGCGGCGGCCGCACACGTCACGAATCAACTGCCGCAGCTCATGGTGGAATCCGTCGAGCGATCGATCCTCAGGGTGGCGGAAGTCGACTGTGAAGTCAGCCTCACCCGGTACCTGGTTGAACCCGCCAGGCCGGACAACGAGCGTGCCAATTGTCGCCACCGTGGGAGCGCCTGTTTGCTGTGCCAGGCGCTCGACACCAACCATGATCTCGCCCACCCCGGCCAAAGCGTCATGCCGCCTCGCCATTGGGATCGTGCCCGCGTGTCCCGCGACGCCCTTGACTGACACGCTCAGGACTCGTATCCCCACGACACGGTCGACGACCCCGATCTCGTCGCCGGACTCGACGAGAACAGGCCCCTGCTCGATGTGTGGTTCGACATAAGCAGCCAGGTCGTTCCTTCGCGCCAAGGAGATGCCGGTCGGATCAAGGTCACAAGCGCGCATCGCGTCGCCGATGGTGCAGCCTTCTTCATCAACCAACCGCTCGGCCTCGCCCGCCTCGATGCGACCGGCGATTGCGCGGCTGCCCCAGAAGTTGCAGGCGAAGCGGCTCGATTCCTCCTCGCAGTTCGCGAACACCTCCAGTGTGCGGCGCGGTCTGCCGAGGCTGCTTGCCAGCCAACGGGCAGCGCAGCCGGCCATCACAATCCCCAGCACGCCGTCGAAGGCGCCGCCATCTCTCACCGAGTCGATGTGGGACCCCGTCAGGACAACGCTGTCGCGTTCGCCGGACAGACGGCCGAACCGGCTACCCACGGCGTCCACGCGTACCTCGAGTCCGCTTTGCGAGAGCCATTCCTCGACCTCCGCCATCGCAGCCCGCCACTCGGGCGAATAAACCAGCCGCGTGACACCGCCATCAGGACCGGCTCCGTGCCGGCGAAGCCTCTCGATCAGCCGCCCTGCCTCGGCTGCCAGCTGCGCGCGATCGCTGGCGCCGAAGTGAGTCAAGACTGCGGTCGCCATCAGTCTGCGCCCCCGTAAACCGCAGCGTCAGTCGCCCGCGGGCGCCACCCGCATTTCATCAAGCTTTGCCTGCGACAGCCTGCTTGGACATCGCCGCCCGCAGCTCCTGGGTCGCTGCGTGGTTGATGGTTTTCGACTCCGGATCGACGACCACTCCATAGAGTGTCCGCGCCGACTCGACGCCGATGATCTCGTCAAGCACGTCGTCGAGAACTTTCTGCGGGTCACGTTCCAGAGGGTCGCCATATCCTCCGCCGCAAGGACTGACGGTTCGGATGATGTCCCCGGCCTCTGCCCACCGAGACTGAAACTTGGATGGCAGGTGGAGCTCGTTTCCATCGCTGATGAGCACGACGTCGCCGGTTGTTCCGTCGTAGCCGCCGAACGCACCCCTGGGCGCGTGTCGGTGACCATCCCCCTCGAGGCTCATGTGGGCACGACCCTGGAATTGCATGTCGCGAATCGAGCCATTTCCGCCACGCCACTTACCGGCGCCACTCTTGTCCGTGCGCAGTTCGTAGCGGCTGATGCGAAGCGGATAGTGCGCCTCGATGTCCTCAATCGGGTTGTTCCGCGTGTTGGCGTAGAGCACGTCGACCGCGTCGACGCCGTCTTTGCCGAAGCGGCCGCCGTACGCGCCTTCGGTGATATCCATGTATACCCAATACATCTGGTCCACCACACCGCTGTACGCGATGACTTTCATGTTTGCCATGCCAGCGGCCACGCGGTCAGGACAGATCGGCGCCAGCGCACGCATGAGCGTGTCGGCGACGATGTTGCCCGCGCAGAAGCGTGCGATCGTGGCGCTTGGGAAGGTTGGGTTGGCAAGCGAGCCGCGCTCGGCCACGATCCGGATCGGTCGCACGAGGCCCGAGTTCTGAGGCACGTACTCGTGCGTCGCCTGGTCGAGCAAAATCGAACGGAGCGTGACGTAAATCGCGATGTCGACGGTGCCGACGAATGGCATGTTGATGGCCCGATCAGCCACCTGGGGCGCGGTCCCTGTCAGGTCCACGGTCATGGTCCCCCCGTCCACCGTAACGGTGACCTTGATCAGCTGATCGCGCTTGGAGGGATCAGGGTCGTCGGCGAAGCCATCGATGTGGCCCTCGGCCGAGTACTGGCCGTCTGGAAGCGCTTCGATCTGCTGACGCATCATGCGCTCGGAGTAATTCATGAGCTCCTCCGTCGCCGCGTCAACCGTCTCCCGGCCGTACTGCTCCAGAAGCTCGACATAGCGCTGGGCGCCTATCTGGCAGGCGGCCACCTGGGCCTCCATGTCTCCAACCACCATGTCCGAGGCCCGGATGTTGTCTCGCATCATCCGCCAGACGGCATCGTTCTTTCGGCCGCGCTCGTAACACTTGAGAGCCTTGAACTGGAGACCCTCCGCGTAAGCGTCGACCGCATCCACTATTCCGCAGGAGCCAGGCGACATCGAACCGATGTCGAGGTGGTGCGCGGTGGTGAAGCTGAAGCCGACCAGCTCTCCCCTCGCGAAAATCGGCACGCAAAACCCGACATCAGGGCCGTGAGAGGCGCCGTGGTAGGGCGAGTTGTGGATGATCACATCTCCCTCCTCAAAGCGGTCGCCACGCTCCTTGAAGAGGCGGAAGACGCCCTGCATGTAGCCTGGAATGGGACCGAGCTGCAGCGGGGTCGAAAGCGCACACTCACAGATCTGTCGGCCCTTGACGTCGAGCAGCGCCGCGCCGAAGTCCTCCGACTCCCGAATGATCGAGGAGTAGGACATTCGGGTCAGCTTGTGTCCGACTTCGAGCGCGATGCTGTCAAGGGCGCCGGCGATGACTCGAGCAGTTATGGGGTCAATCTCTTTAGCCGGCGGGCTTCCCGGCTCATACTCGATGACGTCTACTTGGGGCGCAGCAATCGCCATTGGTTCTCCTCCTAAACGCGGATCAGTAGATCGCCCGTCTTCAGCACCTCGGCGCTGGCGCCAGGTGGGACGAGTGTGGTGGAATCGACCTGCAGCAGAACGGCTGGTCCCGTCACACGTGCACCGACGGGCAGCTGCGAGCGCTCGTAGAAGTTGGCCTTGTGGGCCTTGAGACCGCCGCCGTTGGCAGCGAAATAGACTTCAGCCTCACCGATCTGTGCCGCCTTCATGCTTCCGGCCGATGGTGGTGGCACCTCCGGCATCTTGGGTAGGTGCCCAGTCGCCACAACGCGGATATTCACCAGCTCGATTGGGTTGCCTGGGAATGCATGGCCGTATTCCTCTTTGTGAAGGCCGTTGAACTCGTCCCAGACACGCTTGATGCTCTCGCTGGTCAACTCTCCTGCCGGCATAGGCACCCGCAACTCGTATCCCTGACCGACGTAGCGGCAGTCGGCCGCGTGCAAGATCTGAACACCATCCTCGGCGACGCCGTCACGCTTGAGCTGGGCCCGAGCCTCTGCATCGAGCCGTTTGAAATCACGGTTGAGGCGATCCAGATCGACCTCGCCGTCAAGCATGAACTCGTTCTGAATCAGGTCGTACTTCAGGTCCGTGCTCAGGAGGCCCATGGCCGAGGTAATGCCTGGATACACCGGCACAATCACCTCCGGCACATCAAGCGAGCGAGCCAGGTCAGCCGCATGCAGAGGTCCCGCGCCGCCGAACGCGACCAGCGTGAATTGACGAGGGTCGTGACCCTTTTGAATCGTGCGCGAGCGGATCGCGTTGGCCATGTTGTGATTGACCAGGGTCACGACGCCCGCAGCCGCATCAAGAGTCGATAGACCAAGCCGCGAGCCCAGATTCGATATCGCCTTGTCCGCAAGCTCAGGCTTGACGGTCATAGCTCCGCCGAGGAAATGGTCGGCACGGAGCCGGCCAAGAACGAGGTTGGCGTCAGTGACCGTGGCTTCGGTGCCACCCAATCCATAGGAAGCGGGGCCAGGGCGAGCCCCGGCGCTCCGGGGTCCCACGCGGAACGCTCCGCCCGGGTCGATGTACGCGACGCTGCCGCCGCCGGCGCCGACCGTGTAGACGTCGATCATCGGAATCAGCACCGGGTAGCCGGCGATCCATGTGTCGCGCGCGGTCGCCTCGGCGATGCCATGCGGCGTCACGATGCCGATGTCGGCGCTGGTACCACCCATGTCGAAGGTTATGAGCTTGGTGCGGCCGGACGCGTTGCCGATGTGGGCACCGGCCAGGACACCGGCCGCCGGCCCGCTGAGAAGCAAAGTGGCGGGGTAGCGCGCTGCGAACTCCTCGGTCGCGACGCCGCCATTGGATCGCATGAGGCGCAGCTCGGCTTTCACGCCCTCCTTGCGCATTCGCTCGCGCAGGTGCACGAGGTAGTTGCGAACCTTGAGACCTACGAAGCCATTGATCGCCGCGGTTGTGAAGCGCTCGTACTCGCGAAATTGTGGAAAGAGGCTGGCGGAAGTGGTCACAAAGGCCTCCGGGTAGACCTCCTCCACGATTGAGCGGGCACGTTCCTCGTGCTCTGGATTTCGGTAGCTGTTGATGAAGCCGATGACGATCGACTCCACGCCCGCATCCTTCAGCTCCCTCGCTACGTTGGCGACCTCTTCCTCCTCGAGCGGGGTGATCACCTCGCCCTTCGGGCCCAGCCGCTCGGTGACCACTTTGCGGTTGCGGCGGCGGATCAGTGCTCGATCCTGCCACGGCACCTCCATCTGAATCGAGTAGTGGAGCGGCCGTTGATGGCGGGCAATGTGCAGGATGTCGCGATAACCCCTGGTCGTGATCATTCCGACCTGGGCTCCGTCGTACTGCAGCAGCGAGTTGGTTGCGATGGTGGTGCCATGGGCGAGGAAGTCCACACGCATCGAGTCATCGCCAGCCGAGCGCAAGCCCTCGATCAAGCCTTCAGACGGATCTTCGGGCGTGCTTGGCACCTTGTGGATGCGGACGGCCTTGGAATCGGTGTCGACGACGATCACGTCAGTGAAAGTGCCGCCCACGTCGGCTCCGGCCAGCTTCATGTCAGGACCTCCTTTGCTTGGTTTAGACGCGAGCGGTTTCCCGCTGGTAGATCGCGGCCAGCGAACCCGGGCAGGCGACAAGCTCCTTGCGCTCGGGATCTTTGTAAGCGGCCACCTTCGACGTGGTGACTCCGTACTCGTGCATGCCCTCCGCCAGCTTCACCGCGCAGGCGACACCGTCCAACACCGGGACCCCCAGCTGCGCTTGCATCCACTTGTCCAGCGGGCCGAGGCCGGCGCAGCCGAGAAGGATCGCCTCCGCCCCGTCCTCGTCGATCGCCTGCCGACCTTCCTCGACCATCATTCGCTTGGTCTGCTCGATGTCCTCCTCGATCTCGAGTACGGTCAACGGCGTGCATCGAATCGATGCGCAGCGCATCTCCATCCCATTGCGCAAGACCAGCTCCTCCAGCAAGGGCTTGACTCGTGGCAAGACGGTCACGATCGACCACTTGAACGCCACCAGGCCCGCCATGTGGAAGGACGCTTCAGCGATTCCGATCACGGGCACAGACGAAACTTCGCGGCAAGCGGCCAACGCAGGGTCGCCGAAGCAGGCGATAACGTAGGCGTCATATTTGCCTTTGGTTCCTGCCACGACGTCGAGCGTGTGGTAAGCGGCAAGCACCTCATCCGCAAAGCCCTCGATTGAACGAGGTCCAGCTTTTGGTTGAACGGTCTCAACTTCAGTGCCTGGTCCGGCCGCGGCCAGGGCGACGCGGTGGATCTCATCAGTCATCGCCTGCGTAGTGTTTGGGTTGATAACCAGGATTCGCATTTCCGACCTCCTATGTAATGCCTATCGGGGGAGCCAATTGGTGAACAGCCGGGCGCTAAGAAGCGCGACAAGGATCACCAGACAGCCGCACATGATCGCGATGTCGACCGTACGCAAACGAACGTCACGAAACAGAACACGGGGCTGACCCAACTCGTCGGGCAGATTCAGGCCACGCAGTTCCATGGCCATCGCAATGTCCTGGCTGCGCCTGATGGCGCCGAGTCCCAGCGGCACGGCCGAAGTCACCACCCCGGGGAAGAAAACAAAAGGGTTAAACGAGCTCAAAGCATTCGAGCCGCGAGCCTTGAGCGCCCGCTGGATGACGATGAACTCTTCCTGGATCAGCGGGTAAAGCCGGATCGCGAAGGCAAACATGAAGGCCACCTTGTAAGGCAAGCCCCAGCGGTACATCGACATGCCCCATTGGAAGGGTTCGGTGGTCATGGCGAACAGAGTGAAGGCCAGCCCCATAGTCCCGAGGCGAAAGCCGAGATCCAGTCCGACGTGCAGCCCTGGACTCGAGGCGCTGATGTGGACAGGCCCCAGGTGGGTCGACCACAGATAGGGCGGTCCCTCGATCAGGAAGATGTGGACGAGGGTGATTGCCACCATGATCGGCAGCATCAGGAGGAGGAACGGGTAGTACTCCGTTGGCGGGATGCCGGCCAAGAACCAGATGGCCGCAATCAGCAAGAAGAAAAGCACCCATGGTTGCGGAACCAGGAAGCTGATCAACAGGTAGCAGAGGACGAAAATCAGCTTGGTGCGGGGGTCAAGCCTGTGTAGAAAGGAGTCCTGGCCGCTGAACTGGTAGAGAGGCCTCATCCCCGCGCCACCTTGAGTGAGGGCCCGGCCAGGCGATCGATTGCATCCTCCAGAGTGAGGGGACGCGGTTCCAAGCCCAGGCGATTGCCCAACGCAGTAACGGCTGGCGGCTTGACGAACGTCTGGCGCAGCAATTCTTCGTTGCGGAAGACCTGTTCGGGCGGCCCGAACGCGATGAGCCGGCCCTCGAAGAGTGCGGCCATCAGGTCACAGTGCTCGGCGACCAGGTGCATGGCGTGAGTGATCACGATCACGGTCTGGCCGGCGTCGCGAGCCAGATCCACCAACAGGGTCATGATGGCGTGCGACTCTTGAAGGTCCTGACCCGTCGTCGGTTCGTCGATGATCATCACTGGCGGTTGCATCACCGCGATCGCCGCGATTGCCAATCGCTGCCGGCCGCCCTTCGACAACCTGAAGGGATGCAGGTTCCGGACCTCCCATAGGTCGAGAGCGCGCAGCACTCGCTCAGCGGATTCAATCGCCTTTTCCCGAGTTGCTCCGAGGTTGACCGGACCAAAGACAACGTCCTCCAGCACCGGGTCCTTGAAGATCTGGTGGTCGGGGTTCTGGAAGACGTAGCCGACAGTGGCCGCGCGCTCGCGCACGGACATTCGGTGAACGTCCCGGCCGTCCACCGAGACCGATCCAGCGCTAGGACTGAGATGGCCGCTCAGGCAGCGCGCCAATGTCGTCTTGCCGCTGCCGTTTTGGCCGACGACCCCCACCACCGAACCGGCTGGAATCTCCAGGTCGACGCCATCAACCGCCAGCGTGCGTCGAGGCGGTGGGTACCGATAGCTGAGCCCTTTTACGTCAACTCTCGTCCGGCGCGTTTCGTCAGCCGGCCGCTCGCTCTCGACCGGCTGGGCCCGGATGCCGCTCAGGAGAGGGGCGGCGTTGTCCGGATTCGGCGGCAGCGCCGGAACAGCCACGCCGCGGCGGCGCAGCCTGGCGCCCAGCTCTACCAGCTGCGGCAGCGGCACATTGGCTGCGGTGAATCGCTCAAGGTGACGATCCAGCTGGTCTCTGGTCGTGTCCAGCTCGATGGTGCCGTTGTGGAGCAGCACCACACGGTCTACCAAAGACCAGATCTCCTCAAGCTTCGATTCGACCAGCAGGATCGTTTGACCGCTCTCGGCCAGGGCCTGAATTCCGCTCAGAACCTGTTGAGCGCCGATGGGATCAAGCTGTGAGGTCGGATCGTCGAGGACGAACAGCTTGGGCGCAGGAGCGTAATTGGCGGCCAGGACGACCCGCTGCTTCTCGCCTCCGCTCAGGTCGTAAGTGATCCGATCGCGCAGGTGTGGGATGCGGAAGAAGTCGAGCGCGCGATCAAGACCACGCCGGATGTCGGGTCGTGCGAACCCTCGGTTCTCCATCCCCCAGGCGATCTCGTCGGCGACGATCAGGTTGAACAATTGGTTCTCAGGGTCCTGGGTAACCGTGCCGATGTTGGAGGCGATGCGCGCAAGGGACGTTTCCGCAGTGTTCGTCCCGAAGACACGCACGATCCCGGTGAGATCACCGCTGATGAAGTGCGGGATCACCCCCGCGCAGATGTGGAGCAGCGTGGACTTTCCACAGCCCGTTGGCCCCACGAGGGCGACCACCTCGCCCTCGGAGATCGTCAGATTGACGTCATGCAGCAGCGGAGGCAGGGCGGGGAAGGCAAAGCCCACCCCGTCCAGGACAATGGGGTCCATGCTGGATATAGGTCGATCCCTTTAGCTCTTTGGCTTTCCAGCTGTGCTGCGGTAGGCGAAAAAGAGCGCAAGGGCGATCACAATCAAGATCACGGTCACCACGGCTCGCACACCCAGGTTCGACATATCGAACAGCCCAAAGGCTTTCGGCATCGCCCCGGAGGCGCCCAGGTACAGGAGCCCAACTCCGATCACGGCGACGATCACGGCGCCGACGATGGCCCAGATGTAATCCCTGCTCATCTCTCTACCTCACTGGAAAACACCGGCGCGACGGACTGCGCGATAGAAGGCGTAGCCCATCGGTCCGCCGATGATGACCGCCATCAGCCACTGCCAGAAGAAGAGGACGAGTATCTGGCCAAAGCCCAACTTCAGCACGACCACGTACAGACCTAGCGCCTGCACGATGTTGACGAAGAGATCGCAAATCGCGATGTAGAACACAAAGGGGACAAAGCTGATGTCGGGGTTTCGCTGCAGGTGCGCCCGGAACAGAAACGCCAGCGGAATCATCTCGGACATGTTGAGGAAGAAGAACGACCAGGCCAGCGGGTGGGTAGCACTGAGAACCGCGATGATCGGATTGAAGTTGGAAACGATGAGAGCCCCCGTGAGTCCGAAGTAGATGACCGCGGTCGGCCACCACAGCTGGGCAAACGTATGGCCAAGCGGAACACCAAGCCCGCCCGTCCAGATCTGGTCCAGCCGCTCCGTTATCTGCATGTTCGCGGAGAAAGCCACCGCCAGGAGAAGTGAGCCGACGAGAGTACGCGTATCCCCACGCAAGATCGGTCCCCGCGCCAACCGTTCCTCGACCGTCATTGCGGCCGTGGCCATGGACATGGATAACCACCTCCCAAACGAGCGTTGGCGCAATCACAGCATGGACGTTCGGGACAGTCTATGGCCGAACATCCAAAGGTTAGGCCAGGTTGCTGGGCAGACTCACAAAAGTTGGGCGGAGTCGAAGATTCGAAGCGCGAGCTCGAGCGTTATCCGGTCTTCGGGCTGGCGCAGGCTGAGTCCGGTCAGCTCCTGAAGACGCCCCAGCCGGTACTCCACCGTGTGAGGATGGACACCCAGGCGAGCGGCGGCCTGCTTGCTCGATGCGCCAACGTCCAGGTAGATGCGGAACGTGTCGAGGAGCGCCGAGCCGCGCTGGCGGTCGTGGTCGATGACGGATTGCAACGTCCTCTCGCACAACTGAGCAATATCAGCGCCGGAGGCGGCCTGAAGGATCAGCCGATAGGCTCCCAGGCTCCGAACGCTGAAAACCGGGTCAACGCGGCCAAGCCTCTCTCGCACCTCGATTGCGAGCCTGGCCTCGTGGTGGGCAGCTGCGAGACCGGTGAGCTCTCCCACCTCGTCTTCGACCGCATAGACAGCTCGCCAGTCCGGCGCCAATGTAGTCAAACGCTCCGCGGCTTGCTCAAGGGCGGCGAAGGAAGAACGGTCATCGTTGGCCGGCCTCCCGGCCAGGGACTGGATGGCTACGACATGACCGTCTTTGAGCGTGACTGTCACGGGCCGACCTTCGAGCGCCAAGGCCTCCTGTGTAAGCGCTAGCAACGTTCGCAGAACACGCGGGCCGCTGTCGTGCTGGCCGTCGCCCATCGCACGGAGAGTGCCCACAACCAGCCGAAGCGGCGGCTGGGCCTGACGCAGCACATCTGTGCCGGTTGGGAAATCGCCGTTCAGCAGCCGCTCGAGCACATCCCCGCGGCGCCTGATCTCGCCCTCCTCGAGCGCACGCTCGCGAAGGAATCTCGCCGCCGTGATCATAGCCGCCGAATCCGCAGCGGCTGCGTCGACAGCGTCCAACTGTCGGTGCCGTGCGTCGAGGATTACGAAGCCAAGTGTTTCCGGACCAGCCGACACCGGGCAGATGAGCAACTCGCGACCATGCTCGACATCGAGACGCTGCTGGGCACGCGTTTCGGCAGCCTGGCGCAGCGTGGGCTGCAGAGCAGCCCAAGCAGCCACATCTAACTCTCGCAACGTCTCCGCCGGCATCGCGATGTCGCAGGCTCGTATGCGGTAGAGGGCGTCACTCAAGAACACGGAAGCTCGCGTGAGTCGCGCCAAACGAATCGCGAGTGCGCTCAGCGGCAAATCGTCGCGAACGACCTCTGCGAGCGAATCCTGTACTTGGAGGCGGCGCTCGAGCTGGTCACGCTGGGAGCGGATCTCGTCGTTGAGCGCCTCGAGTCGCACGCGGGAATCGTGCTCAGCGGCGTAGAGCCGTGCATTGACGATGGCGATCGCCGCCGCCTGCGCGAGCGCATCCAGGAGCTGGACGTCGAAGGAATGGAAAACCTCTGATTTATGAAGATTCTCGACGACCATGGCGCCCAGCGCCTCTCCCTTGTAGACCAAGGGGGCCGCGACAGCGCTCTGGGGGTAATCGGTGCCGCCGCTGGCCTCTCGAAAGGTGTCCAGGTTGGAGGGCTGAGCAGCGCCCATCACCGCCGCTACTTCCTCTTTATGTGGGTAGATTTGCGCATGCCGGCTGAGGAAAGCCCGCCCGGAAAGGCCCTCACCAGGTTTGACGACCAGGTCGTAAACGCCGGGACCAAAGCCGATTGAGTGGTTGACGACCAGCGCTCGCCGATCAGGGTCGTACAGGAATAGAATCCCGGCTTCCGCGGCGGGCAGGATGCGGATCGCGCCCTCGAGGATGCGCTCAATGATCTCCTGTAGGTCGAGCTCAGCCGTTAGGGCTCGGCTGACCTCGATCAGCGTTACGAGCCGGTCGAGCTCCGATTGGGCCGGCTTTGCCGTGGCACGGACCATCTCCACTCCCCGCGAGGATCATAGACCGGCGGCCGATTCCCTGCGGAGTGGCTGGCGCGCCTGGTCAGTGGCTGCGAAAGGCGTCTTCCAGCCATGGCGCCACGACGGTGGGCACCACCTTGGCGTCGATGACCAGCCCAGTTCTGGACGCGCTGGCAGCCCACTCTCGGAGCACTTCGAGGTCAACCCGGCGGCGCACGGTCAGGCCATCGAGGCCGACGGCTCTGCCTATCGCTGCAAAGTCGGTATCCGGAAACTGGACCAGGTTCACAGGCTCCCCCATCGGCCCGAAGTGATGGACCTCAGCGCTGTAGGCGGCGTCGTTATAGATCACGATCAGCATCCCCAACCCGAGCCGGGCGGCCGTCTCGAGCTCGGGCAGCGCCATCAGGGCTCCGCCGTCGCCAAGCGCCGCGACGGTAATCCGGTCTGGCCTGGCGACTGCGGCTCCAATCGCGCTTGCCAGCCCCAAACCGATTGATTGAAAGCCCTGAGCGAATACGAATGCGTCTGGACTCTGGATGCGCAGATACATCGGCGCATAGCCCATGAAGTGTCCTGAATCGACCGTAACGGCTCGGTCGAGAGGAAGCAGCTCATCGAGCGCGATTGACAACGTGCGCGGATCGATGCATTGGTCGGTGCTTGCATCCTCATAGTGCTCTGTGCGCCAGGTTCGGTCTCGAATTAGGTCAGCTAATTGAGGCGTCCGCCAGCCGCTCTCCTTTTTGTCGAGCAGTTGTAACAAAGCTCCAGCCGTTTGCTTCACGTCGCCTACCACCGGTAGATCGACGCGGTGGTGCGACCCTAGTGCCTGCGCTTCGTGGTCGATTTGCACCACTACCGCTTGCGGTGAAAGCAGGCGGCCATGCCGAGTCGTCCACATATTCAGTGAGGCGCCGAAGGCGAGCACAAGATCCGCCTCAGCGATCAATTCTGCGGCGGCCGGCGGAGTGAAGCCACCAGAGATGCCCAGCGACCAGGGATTCCCCGAGAACAGTCCGTTCGCGACCACCGAGGTTGCGAAAAGAGCTCCAACCAGATCGCCCAGGCGCTCCAGCTCATCGCGTGAGTTGGCAACCACTGCACCACGGCCGGCAAGGATTAAGGGTCGGCGTGCGAGGCGAATCCTCTGGGCTATTTCTGCCACAGCATCCTCCGCTGGTCGAACCGCACTGGGCATGGGCGCAGGCAGCAAGTCACCATGGGACGCCGATTCGGCCGCCTGGATGTCGAGTGGCATCATCAAGACGACTGGGCGCCTTTCGATCCGCGCCCGTCGCACAGCCCGGAATGCATCCGCGACCGCCGTGGCCGGTCCGTTGAGTCTTTCTGGAATGGCTCCCACCGACGCAACCAGGTTCGACTGGTCGATCCGAAAATTCGACCGGACTGCGGAAGCAGCTACTTCTGCCGCCAACAACAACAACGGCGTGCGGCTCTTGACCGCCTCGGCGAGGCCAGTCATTGCGTTCGTCAGGCCCGGTCCTTGATGGACTGTACACACGCCTAGCCCACCCGTGACTCGCGCATAAGCGTCGGCCATAGTGACCGCCCCGGTCTCATGGCGCGCGGCGACGAAGGTAGCGCCCGAGGCGACGAGCGCATTGGTGACCTCGAGGTTGCCGCTGCCCAGTAGACCGAAAACACGGTTCACGCCCACCTCCCCGAGGGCTTCCCCGATTGCGTGGGCGACTTTCACGGAATCAGTTTCGGGCGCATGTTCGTATTCACGATTTGGCCCCCCTACTGAACGCTCTTAGAACTTTTGTCCACGCCCCTGCCCCTGAACTACGCGAGATCTCCATCCTGTTCGGTTATCTGGCACCGTGCGCGGCCGATTGGCAGCAGAGGCGTGATTGTTGTTACCCTCCCGACCTTCTGCTCGTGGTGCATCTAACCAAGGCATCCTTGTTGGCGCGGAGCGCGCTGTCGATCTGAAGGTCTAAGTCACTCTCGCCGTGCAGTTACAGCCTCAGATGGCTGGACCATCGGCGCAAATCAAGCGGGCCGCTCGGCATTTTCCGCCAATTCAGCTCAAAGATGTAACGGGCTGGGGAGCGGTCCGCTATTGCCACCATACACTCCGTCCGTCCGCGTGCTCAAGAATTCTTGAGAGCGCTGGATCCCGGCCTCGCTGCCTCGGCCGAGACAATCGGGCTACAAATCACGCTTTGCCACCGGCGTTGCTGTACGTATGCCATCGCTCGACATGCGGATCTCGCCCTCGCGCTCGACCTCGCCGAACATGCTCTGCCCAGCGGATCCAATTTGAGCCGGTCGAGCAGCGCCTATTTGCGTCCGGTCTAATAGAAGCGGCCAATGCACTTTGTCCATGCGCAGGCCATCGAGCGTTCCGCCTCCGAGGTGTTCGCCTTTATCTCGGATCCCGAGAACCTGCCTCGCTGGAACTACTACGTGATCGGGTGTATGAAGCTGGACGCGGGTCCGGCTAGGGTCGGATCGAGTTACAGGCTGGTCCGCAAGTCGGACACCCGGGTCTTTAGCGTTACCGAGCTCAAGCAGGACCAACGGCTGGTCATCCGGTTTCGGGCACCGACTCCGCCTCTAGAGATCCGTCTCACGGTCGAATCCACCGGGAGCGGCACCCGACTAACGGACGAGTGGGAACTCGGGGGTATCGCTGGCTTCGTCGGCGGTTTCGCCGGAGCCCCTATAAAGCGGGCCGTGGTCGAGAACCTCGGGAAGCTAAAAGAACTCCTCGAGACCGGCCGAACCCAATTGCAGGACGGGCGCGTCGAACGGTACGTCAGCGCCATATAGCGCTCGATAGTGAGCACTTATTAGCAGCGTCGGCCGCTCGACCAGCTAACTTTCACACATTAACGAGGACGCGTGGTTCGTTTTCAGCGAGCTGGCGATACGGTGGCATTGTCAGTTGAATCGCTGACCTGAGCACACATGGAGGACGTGACCACATACGGATCAGGGGGAGATGAGACTGCCTAACCCCGGCCTGAGAGGAGGCGAAGCTCAGCAGGTCACGTGGAGTATTGCGTTCGTATGCAGGTCGCCGCGATTGAGGATGGCGATGGCGTCTTTTGTGGGAAGAACTACCAACTCGACTTTCCGGAGCTGCGCGTCCTTCTGCACTTCCGGCATCACCGGCAGCCGGCCTTCCGCTCCGGTACCGACAACAAGCCGACGGCATTGCCAAGGGATATTTTCCTCGACCGATACGGGCGTGTGGCCGTAGGCGTCGCGATACCGCTTGGAAGCCTTCTTCTTGCGCTTTCGAACCTCGCCCCGGTCAATGACCAGGTCGTAGTCATAGACCATGCCGTCGATCTGGATAGAGCCGAACGAGAACTTCTCGACATGCACAGGCATCACCTGCCACCTCACATTACTCCCTGACTTGCCACGCAAGGGGTTCCGCCGTCAGGTCCGCGTCCCTCGTTGTCTCATTCGCTTTCGAGACCGCGCCGATCACCAGAATGTCGCTCACAGGGCTTGCGGTTGGTGACCGCATGCTGCCGCCCAAGACGCGAAGTAATGCTTGGATTTTGAGATCAACCAGCTGCGACGACTAGGCTAATCTGCCTCCGATTTCGCGTGTCGTTGCTACATCGTTGC
>MNES01000025.1 GCA_001917815.1 Chloroflexi bacterium 13_1_40CM_65_17
GCTCGACCGCGGCTCGTATACCGAGATGACCCCCGGCCAGTACGGCAGCTTCCACCTGACAGGCGGATCCGGCTGCTACTTCCTCGACGCCGGCGTCTACACATGGACGAACGGCTACCAGTCCGACGGCGGCCTCGTCTCCAACGAATTGAAGGCCCCTGAAGAGGAGCGGTGGAATATGCCGGGCACGACCACGGGGGCCGTCTCCCCGTTCTGGGCCGCCAACAGCTGCGACGGTCGCTTCAATCTGTCAGTCTCCCCCGTCGCGCCGGGTAACGGGATGAAGCACCAGGGCGGCGGCGGCAACTGGGGCGTCGAGCTGACGTCGGTCCGCTACGATCGGTTCAGCGACGGCACGATCTTGCCGGACCCGTGCCTGGCCTCACCGGGGTGCCGCCGTGAGAGCGCGCCCTCAGCGTGCCAGTTGGTGAACACCCTCGACGGGAACAACAGCGGCATCAACGTCAACATCACCAAGAACTCGCCAGGGGCTCAGTACTACCTCGTCTACATCAACCCCAACGGCTGCGATAACCAGCCGAACAACTTCTCTTTCGTCGGCCGCTACCTGGCTCCCGGCTGGATTGACGCCGGTGCCCCGCCGGCGATCGCGGTCGGCGCTCCATGGACCGGGACGCTCGTGAACGGCGCGCCGGGCGGATGGCCATGCCCAGCTCCTTTTGGACTTACGGTCACGATCTGCAACATCGCGTTCGGCAACGTCACCGGGACGACGCTCTGCTTCGCGCAGGCGCGCAGCCAGGGGTGCCAGCCTCCGGACGACGAGACAAAGCCACAGTGCTTCGCGGTCTGCCCGCCCGCCCCAGCCGTGCCGCAGGACAACGCTGCGATGTCGCTCCAGTACCCGCCGTTGTACACGGGTGGCGACGTGGCCAACGAGAATTACTGCCAGCTCTCGCCCAACCCAGGGCTCGTGAGCGCGCCCTGCGCGACGGCCAAGATCACACCCGGAGCTGTGCAGTTCTACTTCCCCAACGGCTCCTGCCTGACACAGAACGGCGGAGGCTACACGCACGTGTTCAGCGGAGAGCAGTACAACTGGATCGTCATCTTCCAGGCGCCCGGCAACGTGTGCCTGAACAAGTTGAACGGTAACGCGCTGACCCAGTACATCGGCACCATCTACTCGCCGACGGCCAGCTGGGACATCCTCGGCTCAGACATCTCCCCGCTCGCGGGCCAGGTCATCTGCTACACCGCGACTGTCACCGGCAGCGGCAATGCCGGCATCGACTTCAACCCCAACTACGCTCCCGCTCCGCCGGCCGCCAGGCTGATCAACTGACCCTCGGCTCTATCTCATAGCCCAACGCGCGCAGGGCCTCGTCGATCCACTGCAGCGCCGTCTCCCTGGTGTTGGGCCAGACGTCCTGTGATGCGCCGGTCTCGCCGGTGTCGATGATGACGCGCCCCGCCACGCGCAGCAGCCGCCTCACGAGGGGAGCCGCCTCGGGCACGGTGAGCTCGAGGTCCTCGAGCGCCCGCGAGAGCATGAAGCAGGCCGCGTTGAACGTCTCGGCGTCGATCGGCTCGGCTTTCGCAAGCCTTTCCGCGAGCCCGGTTCGTAAATCGGAGGGGTCCATGGCCCGGTTATCATTTCAGAAGGCTGGGAGATGGACCTCACTGAACCTGTATTGCTCACGCCCGAGGGGCTCGAGAAGCTCAAGCGCGATCTTGAAGTCGCGCTGCAGAGGCGTGCCGAGGCAGGCGAGCGCCTGAAGGAGGCGTTCCAGCCGGGTGATATCGAGGACAACCCCGAGTACGAGCAGGCCAAGGAAGAGGTCGGTCTCCTGGACAGCCGGATCTACGAGCTCCAGGAGATGATCGGACGGGCCCAGATCATCAAGGAGTCGCATTCGAGCGTTGCCGGGCCCGGCTCGACGATCGACGTCGTCGACTCTGATGGCCACGCCGAGACCTACCACCTGGTAGGTGCGGTCGAAAGCGATCCTTCGGCAGGCCGCATCTCCATCGACTCGCCCGTGGGCCGCGCGCTCGTGGGCAAGAAGAAGGGCGACCGGATCACGGTAAGCGTTCCGTCGGGAACGCTCACGCTCTCCATCAAGGCGGTCAAGTAGACAAGTTGATGGCCGTCGGGACATCAGTCTCGACTGACGACATGAACCCGGACGCGATTGCAGACCGAACCACCGTGGGCGTCTTCTTCCGGCAGGCTGCGCGGTTCGGCGACCGCCCGCTTGTCCATTACCGGTCCGCCGATTCGTCGTGGAAGGTCGCGACGTGGGCGGACATGAAGCGCTGCGTGCTGGCGGTCGCGTCGGCGCTCGTGGAAGCGGGCATTAAGCCGCGCGACTCGGTGGTGGTGATCTCGGAGAACCGCGTCGAATGGCTCTACTGCGACTTCGCCATCCAATCGTTGGGGGCCATCACCGTGCCGATCTACCCGAGCAGCCCGCCCCAGCTGGCCCAGACGATCGCCGCCGACAGCGGGGCCGTGCTCGCGATCGCATCCGGCGAACAGCTGGCGAGCAAGCTCAGCATCAACGGGCCACTGCAGCGCATCGCGCGCATGGACGTCGAGGTCGCCCAATGGGCGACGGAGCCGCCCAAGCATCTCAGCGAGGTCATGGCGAGGCTCGAGAGAGTCCAGCCTGATGACGTTTGCACGATCGTCTACACGTCGGGCACTACAGGCGAGCCGAAAGGTGCAGAGCTGGCCCATCGCGCCCTGGTCGACATCTCTCGCGCGATCCTCAAGGTGTTCCCGCTGTCGACTGACGATTCGACGCTCTCGTTCCTCCCCTACTCGCACGTCTTCGAGCGCATCAACGGCATCTTCATCGGCCTGCTCTTCGGCGGCCAGACGTGGATCTCGCGTGGAACCGAGCACCTCGCCGAAGAGCTGGGAGAGGTCAAGCCGACCGTGATGAACTCCGTGCCGCGGGTGTACGAGAAGATGCACGCCGCGGTCATGGCGCGGGTGCGCGAGGCGCCGGCCTTTCGCCGCGCGCTGTTCGGCTGGGCGCTCGGCGTGGGGACGAGGTTCATCCAGGAGCGCAACCCAGGCGCGCTGCTCCGCTGGCAGCATGGGCTCGCTGATCGCCTGGTCCTCGCGCCACTGCGCCTTCGCCTGACCGGGGGCCGTTTGCGCTTCTTCGTCAGCGGCGGCGCGGCGCTCGCGCGCGAGATCGAGGAGTTCTTCTGGGCGATCGGAGTCCCGATTCTCAACGGGTGGGGTATGACCGAGGTCTCGTCCGGCGCGACCTCCAACACCCTGGCCGACCATCGCTTCCTGACCGTCGGCAAACCGTTTCCCGGCGTCCAGACCAAGATCGCAGACGACGGCGAGATCCTGATCAACAGCCCGGGGAACATGGTCGGGTACCACAACAAGCCCGAGGCCACCGCGGAGATGCTTCGGGATGGCTGGATCTATTCAGGCGACATCGGCGAGATCGACGCCGACGGCTTCCTGAGGATCACCGACAGGAAGAAGTCGCTCTTCAAGACTGCCGTCGGCAAATACGTGGCTCCGCAGCCTCTGGAGTTCGAGCTGATGCGCGATCACCTGATCGAGCGAGCAGTAGTGATCGGCGAGGGAAGGCCGTATGTGACAGCGCTTGTGGTTCCCGATTGGGACGCCGCCCGCAAGGAAGGTCTCGATGAAGCCGGGCTGAGGACGCACGTCCAGAAGGTGGTCGACACGGTGAACGCGCGCCTCGGGAACTGGGAGTCCATCAAGTATTTCACGCTGCTGCCCGAGGACTTCTCGGAGGCGAAGGGCGAGCTCTCGCTCAAGCTGGACGTCAAGCGGAAGGTAGTGCAGGACCATTACCAGTCGCAAATCGAGGACATGTACGCCCGGAGGAAGTCGTCACAGGGTTCCGCGTAACCTGAAGGCATGGCCGGTCCCGCCGACATGTCCGAGCTCCACGCGGCGCTCGATCGACTGCGCCCACAGCTGTGCCATTGCGGCCTCAAAGGAGAGTGCCTGGGCTGCAAGGGCCTCGAGATGGTCCGCGTCCAGGCCGAGGCGGTGGTCGCCGCCGCCAGCCAGCCGATCCTGATCCAGGTGGCCCAGGAAGCGTCGATGAAGGACATGGCCACGCGCTTCGAGGCGATGTCCGAGAGGCTGCTCTCCGACCCCGAGATCCGCCGCTCGGCAGAGGAGATGCAGCAGCGGCTGATGTCGGATCCCGAAACTCGCCAGCTGCTCGAAGAGCTGATGCGCCGGCTGGGCACTCCACCCGAGGAAGCCTAAGGACCCTCAGGGCTAGCGCTCTAGACTCCACGCCAATGGAGTCGCCTCCGCGAGCCGGTTGGACCGGCAGACAGGCCGTCGAGCTCTATGTGCGCACCTACACAACCATGCTGCAGAGCTCGGGGGACATCAAGGTCGACTCGCTCGTGCACGCCCACCTCGCGATGGGCTCGGTGCTGCATCCACTGGCCGCCGAGCCGCAGGTCGACATGGGCGCGCTCCTCTACGCAGTCCGTCGACTCCCCAACGCCATCGACCGCTGCCGGCGGGTGGTCATGGGGCAGAGCCCGCAGGGCTTCCGTGCGGTGTACGGCGCCGACATCCTCAGCTGGCAGGCCGTCAAGGCTCCCGCCCGCCGCCGCAAGTGGTACCAGCACGGCGACACGCTCGCCGTCCTGATCGCCTCGCCGTCCGATATCGACGACCTGGTGCCGACGCTGGTGGCCTACCAGATCGAGTGGAACAAGATGCACCGGCTGCTGCAGGACGTTTCGCTCAACGACGCCGACGCGCGAGGGGCAGCCGTCGCGAGCGAGGAAGACTGGCGTCGCCTCCGCGAGGCGTGGGGGGACGACTTCGACTCGATTCTCGCCGCCATCAAGCGCGAGGAGTGCCGCATTGTTCTACGGCTGATCGGCGGCAGTCACCTCGGCTACGCTCGCAACGCGAGCCGGTGGTGGCAGCCGATCGCTTCCGCCATGGAAGAGATGGGCATGCGCGAGGCGCCCATCTACTTCGTATCGTCGAACACTCACAGCCTGGTCAACGTCTTCACGGGCGTCGCGCGTCAGTTCGAGAAGGAAATCCTCGAATTCGTCCGCACCAACGATCCGGAGCTTGACGAGGAGCGGCACAAGCTCGAGGCGGGCCACAGCCGGGCCTCCCGCTACAACTGGCTTTACTACGGGGCCCGCGAGCTCTTCGACTTCCATCCCGAGCGCAGCCGGCTGCGCAGCCGCCGGGCGGAGATGGAGACCGCCAACGGCATCCGTCACATACCCGCGCGCGGCACGGGAGTCGACTCGGCGACCCAGGTGTTCAAGATCTCCCAGCTCGACCCTGCGGCGATCGACCCGCGCGTCGGTCCGGTTGACGAGAAAAGGCTGCGAGCTTCCGGCGCGTGCATCGTCAACGTGGACTACCCCCTCGGCTTCGCCGCATACCACATTCTTCGGCAGGTGGCGGAGCACAGCGCGTGGGTCGCAGGCGTGTATGTGCTGGGCAAGGCTGCCACCCTCAACGCCGAAATCGGCGACGTGATGATCCCCAACGCCGTGTACAACGAGCACTCGGGCAACACCTACTGGCTCGACAACTGCATCGCGGCGGCAGACGTCCAGCCCAACCTCGTCTACGGCTCTGCGCTGGACAACCAGCGCGCGGTCGCGGTGCGCGGCACTTTCTTGCAGAACCGCGAGTACCTCGACATGTACTACCAGGGTCGCTACACCGTCGTCGAGATGGAGGCGGGACCATACCTGGACGCGTGCTACGAGATCAATCAGCCCGACCGGTACCCGCTCGGTGAAAGCGTGAACATGGCCAAGCTCGGCTTCGACCTTGGCATCGTCTTCTACGCTTCCGACACGCCCTACACGCAGGCGCGGACGCTGGGCGCCCGAGGCCTGAGGTACCGCGGCATGGACTCGACTTACGCGGCGGCTATCGCCCTCGCGAAGAGAATCCTGCAGCGGGAGGAGGCGCTGCCCGCCCGCCCGATGGGCTGACCGCCGAGCTCGTCACTACGACGTGTTCGTGCGGATGGTTGTGCTCGCCGCCACCGTGGTGGATCTCGCCGCACGGGTGGCAGCTCTCGACCTGGATCGTCGTGTGCCCGATGGCGAAGCGGCTGCACAGCCTGGTCTCGAGGTCGCGCACGACGTGTTCGGCGTCGCCAAGCGGGCATTCCTCCAGGACGATGTGAGCGCTAAGAGCCATCGCCTCTGAGGAAAGCGCCCACACATGGAGGTCGTGTACGCCGGTCACGTGCTCGGTGGCCGCAATCTCACCGGTCACGTCACCAAGGTTGATGTCGCTCGGCGTTCCCTCGAGCAGCAGGTTCACCGTCTCGTGCACGATGCCCCAGGCACCGTAGGCGATCAGCGCGGCGATGCCCAGCGAGAGGATCGGGTCGATGTAGAGCCAGCCGGTGAGCAGGATGATCGCGCCCGCCACCACAACTCCCGCCGACGAGCCGATGTCGCTGGTCACATGAAGGAGCGCGGCGCGCAGGTTGAGGCTCTTGCCGTGCCCGCGAAGGCCGAGCACGACGTAGGCGTTGATGGCGGTGGCGATGAGCGCTGAAACGATCACGACGCCGCCCTGCACCGGCTCGGGGTGGCCGAGCCTGCGCACCGCTTCAACGGCGATCGCGATCACGATCACGATCAGCGTGACCGCGTTGACGAGGGCTGCCAGGATGCTGACGCGCTGGTAACCGTAGCTGCGCCGCTGGTCGGCGGGTCGCTTCGCCTGCTCTACGGCGAACCAGGCCAGGCCGAGCGCGAACACGTCCGTGAGGACGTGGCCGGCGTCCGCAAGGACCGCCAGGGAGTGGGAGAGCAGGCCGCCAGCGAACTCGACCGCGAGGATCACAAAGGTGAGGAACAGAGCCTTTTTCAAGGTGGCTCCGGTGTCCGTTACGTGCCCCATGAATTCATCCTACCCAGCCGCCTGAAGGCCTAACGGATTACCGCCACCAATCTTCGCCCTGCTCCAGGTAGGCCAGAAGCATTCCGTGGCGGAGCCCTTCGTGGCTGATCTGGAGGAGCGCCAGACCGTACCAGTCGAGGAACAGGAGGAGAACCTCGACCCCAGCCCGCATCACCTTGACCCGGTTCGTCGGTAGGCCCAGCTTTCCCGCCAGATGCGCCGCGCGGCCGGCATCCAGACGGCCTTCGCAGGTCAGCAGGTCGGCTGTGGTCAGCACGCTGGGGGGGTTTCGGCGTGTCAGCACGAATGGCAGGTTGGAGGCCGTTCCCCCGGTTGCCACCAGGCGGTCGACGTCACCGTCGGGGGCATGTGTGAGCTCACGCAGCGCGGCCTTTCGCATCCGGGCGCGCTCATCCGGTCGCGGCGGATCCGACAGGTAGGTGCTCGCCAGGACGCCCGAACCGATGGGCAGTGCGGCCGAGCGCAGCATTTCGTGTCCGCGTGCGATCACGACCTCTGTGGAAGCGCCACCGAGGTCGACCATCACCCACTCGCGGCGCGTGGCGTGCCGGCTGGCAACCCCAAGGAAGCTCAGCTCCGCCTCCCGCTGCGCCGAGATGATGTGCACCGGCACGCCGATCGCCAGGCCGGCCTGGCGGGCAAAGGCCTCGCCGTCGGAGGCCTCGCGAACAGCTTCGGTCGCCGCGGCGATCAACTTCTCGTAGCCGTGCTTTCGAGCCTGGGCGATGACCGTGCGGAGGGCGCGGATGGCGATGGAACCCTTGGTTCCAATCGAGCCGGCGCGGGCCACGCGGGCGCCGAGCTCTGGCATTTCGACGTAGTGGGCGACGTCCACCAGCTTGTTATGAACGACGTCCGCCACGAGCACGTGAACCGTGTTGCTGCCGATGTCGACGGCGGCGAGTCGCATTGCAGAAAAGTACCCTGCTTACAATCCGTGCGTGGCCGCCAGCAAGGAGGTACGCATGGAGCGCGACTCGATGGGCGAGGTCGAGGTGCCCGCCGACGCTTACTACGGCGCCTCCACCCAGCGTGCCGTCCTCAACTTCCCGATCTCAGGCCAGCCCTTCCCTCGCCGCTTCATACGCGCGCTCGGGCTGATCAAGAAGGCTGCGGCCGAGACAAATCGCGAGCTCGGCTTGCTTTCGCAGCGGCGGACGCGAGCGATCGCGAAGGCGGCTCAAGAGGTCGTCGACGGCAAGCTCGACGACCAGTTCCCGATCGACATCTACCAGACCGGATCGGGCACGTCTACCAACACCAACGCCAACGAGGTCATCGCCAACCGCGCCACCGAGATTCTCGGCGGCAAGCGGGGATCGAAGCTCGTCCACCCCAATGACCACGTCAACCTCTGCCAGTCCTCCAATGACGTCATCCCTACCGCGATCCAGGTCTCTTGGGCGGTCGCCATCGTTGACGAATTGATCCCGGCGCTGCGGCAGCTGCAGACGGCGCTGGAGGTGAAGAGCAAGGAGTTCTGGCCGGTGATCAAAACCGGCCGCACGCATTTGATGGACGCGACACCCATCCGGATGGGCCAGGAGTTCAAAGGGTATGCCGGTCAGGTCGAGGAGTCGATCCGGCGAGCCCGGTCTGCGGTCGACGAGCTGACGAGCGTGCCCCTGGGCGGGACCGCGGTCGGCACCGGCCTCAACTCGCATCCGCGATACGCAAAGGTGGCCTGCGCCCGCCTGGCCAAAGCCACCGGGCTTGCGATTCACGAGACCCGCAACCACTTCCATGCGCAGGCCACCCTCGACGTCCTTGTCGCCGCGCACGGCGCGATGCGGACGCTCGCGGTCAGCCTGTGGAAGATCGGATCGGACATCCGGCTCATGGGCACCGGGCCCGTCGCCGGCCTCGGCGAGCTGCGTCTGCCGGAAACACAGCCCGGCTCCAGCATCATGCCGGGCAAGGTGAACCCGGTCATCGTCGAGTCGATGACGATGGTTATAGCCCGGGTTCTCGGCAACGACCTCACGGTCACGACCTGCGGGCAGTCCGGCAGCCTGTTCGAGCTCAACGTGATGATGCCCATCGCCGGTGTGGCGGGCCTGGAATCGATCACCCTCCTGGCAGCCTCGGCTCGCAACTTCCGCCAGCGCTGCGTCGAGGGTTTGCAGGCGACGGGCCGGGGCCCCCAGCTGGTCGAACGCAGCCCGATGCTGGCGACCGCGCTCAACCCCGTGATCGGTTACGACGAGGCGGCCAAGATCGCCAAGGAATCGATGCGCACCGGCCGATCGATTCGCGAGCTCGCGCGCGCCCGAGGAGTCTCCGAGGCGCAGCTGAACAAGCTGGTCGACCTCGGCAAGATGACCAGGCCTGGTCTGGAAGGTCCGGGCGGAGGCGGCTAGCCGGCCCGACGTGAAAGACCTGCGGCTCGAGATTGACGGCGGGGTCGCTACCCTCGTCATCGACCGGCCTCAGGCGCGGAATGCGCTGGCTCGGCAGACCATGCGCGAGCTCGACGATGCGCTCGGTTCGATTCACGAAACCGGCGCGAGAGTGCTCGTCATCCGCGGCGCGGGCGAGCGCGCATTCTGCGCCGGCGGCGACCTTAAGGAGCTGGAGAACATTCGCTCCGAGGCCGGCGCCGCCGACATGGCGCGCGAGATGCGGACGACCCTCGACCGCATACCGCAGCTGCGGATACCGGTCATCGCGGCGCTCAACGGCGATGCATTCGGCGGCGGCGCGGAGCTTGCCGTCGCGTGCGATTTTCGGGTCGCCGCCCGTCATGCGCGAATCGGTTTCGCGCAGATCTCGCTCGGGCTCATGCCAGCCTGGGGCGCCTCCGAACGCCTCGCCGCCCTGGTTGGGCGTGGGCACGCTCTATACATGCTATTCACCGGGGAGGTCATGTCCGCCGCCAAAGCCAGAAAGCTGGGCCTTGTCGAAGCCGTGTGCCCCACGGAGAGTTTCGACGATGCGTTGCGAAACCTGGCGCAGACGATCGCCACTGCACCCGAGGCGGCGCTCGCGGGCATCAAGGCGTCGGTCAACGCCGTCCGTCCTCATCACAATCCCGAGTTTGCCGACGACACGATCGCGGCGTTCGCCAAGACCTGGGCCGATCCCGCGCATTGGGACGCCGTCGAGAAGATGGAGCGGCAACGCCGGAAAAAATGAGGCACCGTCTCCCGCACCCGCTGCGGCGGTTCCGCCTCCCGGCTGTGCTCCTCCTGCTGGTTCTCGTGTACGGCATCACCGGCTACACGCTCATCGAAAGGTGGAGCCTCCTCGACGCCTTCTACATGACGATCATCACCATCAGCACAGTCGGCTACAGCGAGCTCCATGGTCTGTCGACTGCGGGTCGGTTGTTCACGTCCACGCTGATCGTGGTGGGCGTAGGTACGATGCTCTACGGTTTCGGCGTCTTCGCCGAGACGCTCACCGACAACAGCTTCGTCGCCTACAGGAGAGAGCGGCAGTTGGAGCGAGCGCTCAACCACCTCCGGGATCACTTCATCATCTGCGGTTACGGCCGCATCGGAACGCAGATCGTCGCGGAGTTCGAGGACCACAACGCCCCTTATGCCGTTATCGACCAGACCGAGGAGGCGCTCATCAGACTGCGCAACGAGGACCGCCTCCACGTCGAGGGCGACGCATCCAGCGAGGAGATCCTGAAGCTCGCAGGCATCGAGCGCGCCCGCGGCCTCATCTCCGCGGTCGACTCCGACGAGCGCTCCGTCTACATCACGCTCGCGGCTCGGGCGCTCAGGCCCGAGCTGTACATCCTCTCCCGCGCAGGCCGGCCCGAATCGATTCGCCGCCTGGAGCTCGCGGGCGCGAACCGCGTCATCTCTCCGTATCGGATGGCCGGCCATCGCATGGCCGAGCTGGCGTTACGCCCGGCGTTGGTCGATGTGCTCGACACGCTTCACCACGGCATGTCGGAGATCGCGGTCGAGGAGATGCTGGTGAAGCCGGGCATGGCGGCGGTGGGTAAGAGCGTCGCGGAGGTCGGGTTGATGAGTGCCGACGCGGCGAAGCTGCTGGCGGTGCGGCGTACCGACGGCACGGTGCACATCAATCCAGGTCCCGACCTGCGGCTGGAGGAAGGCGACCTTCTCATAGCACTGGGCTCAGAGGATCAGCTCTTCGCATCGGCTGCATTGCTGAAGTAGCGGGCGGGGCGAGCACAAAACCCGCCCACTAG
>MNES01000056.1 GCA_001917815.1 Chloroflexi bacterium 13_1_40CM_65_17
GAGTCCCGGGTCGCCCACCACTCTCCAGACCCGAGTAAACCCACGCCTGCCCGCGTTCTTGGCATCACACTTAGCGGGTGCTCGACAGCAGGGAGCTCGACCCGGCAACCGAGTTCCGCCAGCTCTACGACCAGCAGTACGTCTCGGTATACCGCTCCATCCGTGGTGTCGTTCTGGACTCGGCCGCCGCCGAGGACCTCACGCAGGAAACCTTCGTGCGCGCCTACCGGGCGCGCCTACGCTACACGCCGACGGCTCCGCCGGGCGCCTGGCTCCGCCGGATCGGGATCAACCTCGCCATCTCCTACCTTCGCCGCCAGAAGCTGGCCAGGGTCCTGCCGGCCCGTCTGTATGTCGCCCCGGACCGGCGCGAGTACGATCGGGCCGAGGCCCGGGACGTGGTGACCAAGGCGCTGTCGACTTTGAGCCCGAAGCTGAGGGCGGCGATCATCCTCCATTACTACGACGGCTTGACCCGTGAGGAGATCGCGTCCGTGCTCGGGGTGCCGGCCGGAACGGTGGCCTCCCGGATCGCCAAGGCAGTCGCGATCATGCGGAAGTCAATTGGCAGCGATCAAGATTTCGGACCCGAGCGTTCGACTAATGAAGGTGCCCTACGTGGAAGATAAACCCACAGCGGGAGGGTCTAACCCACCCTCAGAAGACGACCTGAGCCGGATGATCCGGGACACGGTCGAGTCGTGGAAGCCCCAGCGTGGACCCGACTGGTCTGGCGTCCTCATCCGGCTCGCCCATTCCGGCCCCCCCGCCTGGCTGCTGTACACAGCCGCCAGCGCGGCGCTGATCGTGATCCTCGTCACCGCGTTCCTGGTCGGGTCCGCGCTCCAGATCGGCGCCTTGGGACCGCAGCCCGTGCCCTCGAACCTGCACTAGGCCGAGAAGAAAGACACCTCCTGGCCGAGTCCGCGCTCGCGCGCGGCAGGGAGGACCACCGAGGCCGCGGCAATGTCCCAGACGGCCAGCCCATGGGACTCGAACAGCGTGATGCCTGGTTGGTCGGGCGCCCGCCACGTGCCCGCCACCACCGAAGCGAGCTCGATCGCGCGGTCCCAGTTGAACTTGCCGGCTGCGTGAGCCTGAATGAGGTCGCCGCTCTCCAGCTGAGCGTCGGCCAGCTGGTCGACGACCACAGTCCGGGCTCGCGCCACCAGGTCCGCCGGGATCTCGGCGCGGTTCGGAAAGTTGGAGCCGGCGGCGATGACCAACGCGTGCGGCTCAACCCACCCGGCCTCCAGGACCGGCTCTGTGCTGGTGGTCATCGTGACCACGATGTCCGCGCCTCGAACCGCCGCCTGCGCCGACTCCGCGGCGCGAGTGCGTATCCCGAGCGCTGATTCCCGCTCGCGCGCGAAGGCGTCCCGGCGCACAGGGTCGCGACCGAAGACCCGCAGCTCTCGGATCTGGCAAACCCGAGACAGCGCAAGCGTCTGGGTGCCGGCCTGGTATCCAGTGCCGATCATCGCGATCGTCATCGGCCCGCGTGGCCCCAGCACTTTCGCGGCCACTGCGCTGGCGGCGCCGGTGCGATACGCGCCCATCAGGTCGGCTTCGATCAGCGCCTGCAGGCTCCCGTCGAGGGCAAATGTCGTGACGAGGAACCGGACGCGGCCGCCGGCGACCGTATAGGTCTTGAGGCCGGTGCAGCCCCCGCCGGGATATGACGCGAACATCACGTTGAGCAAACCCCCAGGGCCAAACATCCTGCGGCGCGGCTCGTTCTGCGCCACCCCGCGTCCGAGCTCGTCCATCGCGTTCTCGACCGCGCCGATCACGGCATCCATGTCGATCACCTGCCTGACGTCGGCTTCGCGCAGCACCAGGGTCACGGCGGGGAGAATAGCGGCCTATGGCGACAAGCAGCTTGAATGTGGGGCTGATCGGGCTGGGCACGGTCGGCGCCCAGGTCGCGGAGCGAATGCTCATATGGCAGTCGCAGCTCGCTCGGCGCGCGGGCATCGAGCTGTGCCTGCGCCGGGTCCTCGTCCGCGACGTCAAGAAGCCGAGGACGGTCGCGGTCCCTCCCGAGCTGCTCACCGCCGACGCTGACGAGCTGCTCGACGATCCGTCCATTCAGATCCTGGTCGAGGTCGCGGGCGGTGATGAGCCCATGCACGGGTACCTCGAGCGGGCGATCCGCTCGGGCAAGCACGTGGTCACCGCCAACAAGGTGGTGATGGCCAGGCACGGCCCCGAGCTCCTCGACCTGGCCGCCGAAAAGAACGTCGACGTTTACTTCGAGGCGGCGGTGGGCGGCGGAGTTCCACTCATCAGCACGTTCCGGACCGACCTGCAGGCCAACCGTATCGAGCGTGTCTCGGCGGTCATCAACGGAACCACCAACTACGTGCTCGGCCGAATGGCGGCCGCCGGCCTCTCGCTCGAAGCGGCGGTGCGAGAGGCGCAGGCCGCGGGCTACGCCGAAGCCGATCCCACGGATGACATCGGCGGATTCGACGCCACCTACAAGCTCGCGATCCTGGGGTCGATCGCGTACGAAATCAAGATCCGGCCGGACGAAGTGTTCCGCGAGGGCATCGAAAGCATCGAGCCAGTCGACTTTCGCTATGCGCGCGAGCTCGGATACGCAATCAAGCTGATCGCCCATACACAGCGGCATCCGGGCAAGGTCGAGGCGCGCGTGCACCCGGCGATGGTGCCGCTCGACCACCCACTCGCCCAGGTCGAAGGCGCCAACAATGCCGTTTTCGTGGAAGGCGACCTCGTCGGCCAGGTGCTCCTGGTGGGCCTTGGAGCGGGCGGCCGGCCGACAGCCTCGGCCGTCGTCGGCGACCTCATCGATCTTGCGCGGTCCATTCGCCGCGGCGTGCAGAGCCGGCCGTCGTTCAGCTTCGACGATCGCATCGGAGTGATCCCGATGGGCGAGGTGAGGACGCGCGCGTACTACCGCGTGCGCGTTGACGATCGCACCGGCGTCCTGGCCGCCCTCGGCCAGGTGTTCGCGGAGGAAGGGGTCAGCATCTCCAGCCTCATACAGAAGGACGCGTGGGTGGAGGAGCAGACGGCGGAGCTGGTCGTCACCACGCACCCAGCGCCCGACGCCAGCCTGCAGCGGGCGCGCGACCGCATCGCGCAGCTGACGCCGGTGCACGCGGTGTCGTCCTTCCTACGCGTCTTCTAATAAGTGGGCGTCATCGCTCGCTACCGCGAGTTCTTGCCGGTTGGGCCGTCCACGCCTGAGGTCGACCTTCACGAAGGCTCGACCCCGCTGGTGCCGAGCCGCAACATCGGCCGTGCGCTCGGCCTCAGCCGGCTCTTCTTCAAGTACGAGGGACTGAACCCCACCGGTTCTTTCAAGGACCGCGGAATGGTAGTCGCGGTGGCGAAAGCTCTCGAGGCGGGCAGCCGCGTGCTGATGTGTGCGTCGACCGGCAACACCTCGGCCTCGATGGCCGCGTACGCGGCGCGGATGGGAGTGCGCGCGATCGTCGTCGTCCCATCGGGCGAGATTGCAATGAACAAGCTGTCGCAGGCGCTCATGTACGGCGCCAAGGTCGTCGCCCTGAAGGGAACCTTCGACACCGCGCTCGAGGCCGTGCGCGATCTCACCAGCCGATATCCGGTGGCGCTCATGAACTCGATCAACCCCGATCGAATCCAGGGTCAGAAGACGGCAGCATTCGAGGTCGTCGACGTGCTCGGCGACGCGCCCGACTATTTGCTGCTGCCCGTCGGCAACGCCGGCAACATCACCGCCTACTGGAAAGGTTTTCGCGAGTACCACGCGGCCGGCCGCTCCACTCGACTGCCTCGCATGGTCGGCGCCCAGGCCGACGGCGCGGCCCCGATCGTCGCGGGCCATCCGATCGCCAATCCTCGGACCGTCGCCTCGGCGATACGCATCGGCAACCCGGCGTCCTGGGAAGGCGCGACCAGCGCCCGCGACGAGTCTGGCGGACTGATCGCCGCCGTCACGGACACGGAGATCCTGGCCGCCCAGATCCGCCTTGCCAACACTGAAGGTTTGTTCGCCGAGCCTGCATCTGCCGCCCCGCTGGCGCTTCTTTTCAGACTCGTGATGGAAGGAAAGATCGAAAAGGATTCGACCACCGTGGTCGTGCTCACCGGGTCAGGGCTCAAGGATCCGGATGCGGCGTTGAAGAATGTCGAACCACCGATCGAACTCGATGGTGATGCCCGTACACTCGCTAAGGTCTTGAAGCTGTGATCGAAGCTCACTCTGTTGCGCGGGTGCGTGGTTAGTGCGCGTACGCGTGCCCGGCTCCATCGCCAACATCGGCCCCGGCTTCGACTGCATGGCCATGGCCATCGACCTCTGGCTCGAGGTCGAGGCCGAGCTTGCGGAACATCCGTCGTGGGACTTCGAAGGCGAAGGCGCCGAGTATCTCGCCGCGCATGACAACCCGTTTTCGCGTCTCAGCATGAAAGGACGCGTCCGCAGCGAGATACCGCTCGGGGTCGGGCTCGGCAGCAGTGCCGCGGCGCGCCTGGCTGCCTCCGCGCTCAACAGCCCCTGGGACGTGAAGAGCCATGTCATCGACGCCGGCGCGGACGAGGGACACCTCGACAACGTCGCGGCCTCCGCCGCCGGCGGCATCCGGATCGTCACCGAGCAGTTCGACGAGCGGCTGCCAAACCCCGGCTGGGGGCTTGCCGTGTTCGTGGCCCACGCCCCGGTGCCGACCGAGAAGGCGCGTGCGGTGCTGCCCGACTCGGTGCCGCTGGATTCGGCCGTCTATACCGCCGCACGCACCGCGCTTCTCGTGCGGGCGATCACGGCCAAGCGTCCCACGCTCCTGGACCAAGCGCTTCGCGATCGTCTCCACCAGCCGCACCGCCTGCACCTCTACCCGTGGACGCAGGACGTGATGGACGCCGCGGACAAATCGGGCGCATACGGCTCGGCGATATGCGGAGCAGGGCCCAGCGTGTTTGCGTTCTGCGCCACCTCTCAGGCCGCGCGCATCTCCAAGGCCATGGCGGCCGCGGCGCCCCATCATGGTCGCGCGATGGTCACCCGCGTCACCGATAAGGGGATGTTCAGGACTCTGTGATCGTTCAGAAGTACGGCGGTACCTCACTGGGGACCGCCGCTCGCATCCGGCGCGTCAGCCGGCGTATCGCAAACACGGTCAAGAGGGGAGAGCAGGTCGTCGCCGTCGTGTCCGCGATGGGTCACACGACAGACCGCCTCATCACGCTCGCGAAGAGCGTCAATCCCGAGCCACCGGCACGCGAGCTGGACATGCTGGTCGCCAACGGGGAGACCATCACCGCTCCGCTCGTCGCCATGTGCCTGCAGGGCATGGGCGTGCCGGCGGTCTCGCTGTCGGGCCTGCAGGCGGGCGTGCGCACCAGCGCGCACCACTCGCGCGCACGCATTCACGACATAAAGCCCGATCGCATCCTCGAAGCGCTGCGCGAGGGCAAGGTTCCGGTGGTCGCGGGTTTCCAGGGGGTCACCGAAGACTTCGAGGTGACCACCCTCGGTCGTGGTGGCTCGGACACCACGGCAGTCGCGCTTGCGGCCGCGCTGAAGGCCGACGCGTGCGAGATCTTCACCGACGTCGACGGCATCTTCACGGCCGACCCACGAGTCGTGAAATCGGCCCGCAAGCTGAGCCACATCGGCTATGACGAGATGCTCGAATTGGCGGCAGTCGGCGCGCGAGTGATGCATCCGCGCGCGGTAGAGATCGGCGAGTTGTACGGCGTACCGATCCACGTGCGCTCGAGCTTCCATGACGGCGTCGGTACGATGATCGTCGCCAAGGTGCCGATGGAAGACAGACAGCGCGTGCGTGGCATCGCGCAGGAATCAAACGTCGCCAAGATCACGGTCGTGGGCGTCGCCGACCGCCCTGGCGTTGCCGCCGCGATCTTCGAGCCGCTGGGGAAAGCCGGGATCTCGGTCGACGTCATCGTTCAGAACATCGGTCGCTCCGGCCATACCGACCTCACATTCTCCGTGGCGGAGACCGACCTGAAGGCGGCTGAGAAGCTGGTCCGGGCCGCCGCCAAGCAAGTCGGGGCTTCGAGGGTCTCGTCGGCGGCTGGGATCGCCAAGCTTTCCATCGTCGGCACGGGCATGCTTGGTACGCCGGGCATAGCGGGCCGGATGTTTCGCGCGCTGGCCGACGCAGGCATCAACATCGAGATGATCAGCACGTCTGAGATCCGCATCACCTGCCTTGTTGCACGCGACCAGGTCGAGAAGGGAGTTCGCACCCTCCACAAGGCGTTCGAGCTGGACCGGGCTTAGTTGCCGGTCAACGTTGCGATAGTCGGCCCCGCGGGGTCCGGCAAGACCACGCTGTTCAATGCCCTGACGGCGGGTCGTGGTGCAGACGGAGTGGGGATGGTGGACGTCCCCGACGAGAGGCTGCAGCAACTGGCCGGCGCGGTGAAGCCTTTGAAGGTCACGCCCGCACAGGTGCGTGTCGAAGACACCCCACCCGGAAGCCGCGCGCAGCGCGTGGCGTTCGCGCGGCAGTCCGATGTGCTGGTCAAGGTCGCCCGCTGCTTTGGCCCGGAACCGCAGCCGGCGGCCGAGCTCGAGGAGTTTGCACTCGACCTGGTGCTGGCCGACCTCGCTTCGGTCGAGCGGCGGCTGGAGGCGGTCGCCAAAGAGGTGCGCGCCGGCAAGAAGGACGCCACGGCCGAAAACGAAGTTCTGCAGCTGGCGAAAGAGCACCTCGATGCCGGCCGGCCGCTGCGAACGCTTGTGCTCGAGGGCGAACAGCGTGATCTGCTCAAGGGCGTATTTCCGGTCAGCCTCAAACCGGCGGTCTACGTGGCCAACGCGGCGGACGAGCTGCTCCCGCTCGGCGGTGGGCCGGCGGCGAAGGTGAGCGAGCTCGGCGCGGCCGAAGGCGCGCCCGTGATCGTGCTGTCGGCGCGCCTCGAAGCGGAGCTCGGCGAACTCGAGGCGCATGAGCAGGCGGAGATGCGCGCGGGCTATGGCATCGATGAATCAGGTCTTGGCCGCATCGCGCGCGCCGTGTGGGAGGCGGGCGGCCTGATCACATACTTCACAGCGGGCGAGCCCGAGGTTCGCGCGTGGCCTTGCGAACGCGACGCGCCCGCACCAGTTGCGGCGGGCAAGATCCACACCGACTTCGAAAAGCACTTCATTCGAGCCGAGGTGACCTCAGTGAATGAGCTGGTCGAAGCGGGCTCGATGGAGGCGCTTCGCGCGGCAGGAAAGCTTCGCGTCGAGGGACGCGATTACAGAGTCAAGGACGGCGACGTCGTGTTCTTCAGGGTCGGCCGGTGACGCCGATCAGAAGAGTCCCTTGCCGCCGAAGAACGACGTCCACATGAGGTTGCCCAGGAAGACCAGCACAGCCAGAACTACGAGTAGCAGGACCCAACGCATGGTCCGTTTAACGACCCCCGAGCCTGGCTACTTGCGGCCCAACTGAGGTCTCGTCAGGTCGTTCCGCCTGCGCCATCATTGAGCAGGTGTCTCTTCGCTTCAGCAGTGCGCATGTATGGGTGCGGGTCGACGGACGAGAGGCGATTCTCGGTCTGAGTGACTACCTGCAGGACCAGATGGGCGAGATCACCTCGCTCGACCTGCCGGACCTGGGAGACCTGCTGCATGCCAGGCGCCGCATGGGCCATGTGGAGTCGGAGGAGGCGTCCTCACCGCTCGAAGCGCCGATCACCGGGGAGGTGATCGAGGTGAACGCTGAAGCGCTCGAAAACCCCGACATCGTCAACGGAGAGCCCTATGGCTCAGGCTGGCTGCTGCGCGTGCGCATCGAAGACCCGAGCGAGCTGGATGACCTGATCAGCGAAGAGGAGTACGCGGAGCTGACGACCGAGGTCTGACCTCCTAGTTTCGTGTAAAGCCTTGACAGTGCCCATATTCAGCGGTATAACTGCGCCCGGGACACAACATGTCGTAGCCCACGTCCTCCCCGGTTGAGTCCCACGGCCCAACAACAGGCAGGCGGCAACCCCCTACAGGTCCCACCCCACGATCCCGAACAGGCTCCCCCAGCCGCCTGCCTGTCTTGACCTCCCCAGCATGGGGAGGTCGACCCACCTCCCCGCTCCGCGGGGAGGTCGGCCAGCTCGCGAAGCGAGCTCGCCGGGTGGGGAGTCGCAACCACCCATTGCACACAGGAGAACTTCTAGACTCCTAAACGATGAGTAAGAAGGGCCGCAAGAAGGGCCGCAGCGGCAAGTACCGCCAGCCGGTGCGCGTGGCCGGCAGTCAGGCGGTCGGTGTGGCGGGCGCACCGACCGCGACCCGCTCCGTCTCGCAGGCGCGGGTCGGTGGTGATCAGGCGACCGTACGCGCGGTGGAACTTTCCCTCGGAGCACGCAACCAGGTCGTCAGGGGCCCTCGCGGCCGCATGGTCATCCAGTCTGGCGACCCGGCCATTCCGCTCGACCGTGTCCCGTACTTCACCAGAGACCTGGTGCGGTTGCTGGTGGTGGGAGTGGCGATGGTGGTGCTCCTGACGGTGGGTTCCTTCGTCGTCCCGCAGCTCGTCAAGTAGGCCTAATCCGGGGGCCGTCGAGCTAAAGTTCCCAACGCATGTCAATCCGCAGCACTGACTCGGTACAGAAGGCGATCAGGCAGACGCTCCGTACTCGCAAGCTGAAAGCCGACGACCACAAGCACCCAGTCAACGTCGTCCACCACGAAGAGGCGACCTTCGGCGAGATGCTCGCCGACAAGATCGCCGCCGGCATCGGTTCGTGGACCTTCCTCGTCGTGCAGACCTTTCTGGTTTTGTGCTGGGTTACCGCCAACCTCATCGGGTTCGTCAATCACTGGGATCCCTTTCCGTTCATCCTCCTGAACCTGCTTTTCAGCGTCCAGGCGGCATACACGGGGCCCGTGCTGCTGCTGGCCGGGAACCGCCAGGCCCAGAAGGACCGGCTGACCCTCGAGCACGCGGCCGAAGAGGCCGAGAAGGCGGACGTCCAGAACGTGGAGATACTCAAGGCGATCGAGCAGAACACCGAGGTCACCATCCAGATCCTTCGCCACGTCGAGTCGCTGGTTTCCGACCACATGGCCGAGGACGCCAAGAGGGTCTCCCAGCAAGGAGCCTGACCGGCTCCCAGTACACTCAACCCGTGCGGATCATCCTCTTCACGGGCAAGGGTGGTGTCGGTAAGACGTCAGTCGCGGCCGCCACGGCGGTGAAGTGCGCGAGAGACGGCTACCGGACCGTGGTCATGAGCACCGACCCCGCGCATTCGCTCGGCGACTCCTTCGACGTCGAGCTCGGTGCGGACCTGACGGCGATCGAGCCCAACCTCTGGGCCCACGAGGTCTCGTCGCTGCACGAGATGCAGCGTCACTGGGAGAAGCTGCACGAGTACGCGGTCGAAGTATTTGCGACGCAGGGCCTCGACGAAGTCATCGCCGACGAGGTCGCGAATCCACCTGGCATGGACGAGATCGCATCGCTGATGTGGATCAAGCACTACGCGCAGCGCGCGGAGCATGACGTCCTCATCGTCGACTGCGCGCCCACCGGCGAGACCCTGCAGCTCCTCACATTTCCTGACGCCGCGAAATGGTGGCTCGACAAGATCTATCCGTGGGAGCGGCGCGCGATGCGGGTGGCCCGGCCCGTCCTGCAGCCGATGATGGGCATACCGCTTCCATCAGACGAGGTCTACGCGTCGCTCAAAGATCTGCTGCTCGACCTCGGAGGCATGCGCAATGTGCTCACCGACCCCGGCACTACCTCGGTCCGCATAGTGCTCAACCTGGAGAAGATGGTGGTCAAGGAGGCGAAGCGCGCCTTCAGCTACTTGAGTCTATTCGGCTACGCCACCGATGCTGTGATCGTCAACCGGATCCTTCCGGACGAGCTGCACGACGAGCTCTTCAAGAAATGGCAGCGAATCCACAAACGTTACGAGGTCGAGGTGGAGCAGTCGTTTGCCGGCATCCCGATTTTCAACGTGCCGCTGTTCGACCGTGAGGTGGTCGGCGTCAAGATGCTGGAGCGCATGGCAAAGGCGACCTATGGAGACCGGGATCCCTCCCAACATTTCGTCAACTCGAGTCCGCAGCGGATCGACAAGGATGGCACCGACTACGTGCTGAGCCTGAAGGTGCCGTTCGTGGATCGCTCGTCGGTGGACCTGAGCCGCCACAACGGCGAGCTCTACGTGACGGTTGGCAACTACCGGCGCGAGATCTCTCTGCCCCGAGTCCTGTCCAAGCGCGACACGGCCGGAGCCACCATCCAGGACGGAGAGCTGCGGGTGCGTTTCACGCGCCCACCGGCGGCGAAGCGGTAATGAGCCGCGACGGCGAGCGACTGATCGAGCTCGTTAATGAGCTGGGGTCCCGCATCAGCCACCTGCTTTCCGACATGGTCCCGCCCGCGGCCCAGGTGCACTTGCTGAACGCGCAGAGGGAGCTGATCACCGCGCTCATGCTGATCTACGAGCATCGGGTCACGACTCCTCCGCCGGGCCGCGCACGGCGCTCGGCCGCCGCGCCCCGTCGCGCCGCGCAGGGCCGGCGGACGCCGGCCCGCGCGGGCAAAATCCCGATCGAGTGAGAGCCCCACAAACTCAGAGGCAAAGCCGTGAGTTCGCGGGGACCCCGTTTTGAATTCTCTAGCGGCATTTCTCCTGTCGGCACTGATGCTGGTGCCGGCACTTCTCATCGCGATTCCGGTGCACGAGATGGGACACGCTGCTGCGGCTTACCTCCTGGGCGACCGATCCGTCCGCTACTTCGGCTACTTCACGCTGAACCCGCGGCGGTTCCTCGACCCGCTCGGCGTGATCGCAGTCTTCGTCGCGCTCGTCGGATGGGGAAAGAAGGTACCCGTACAGCCGAACCGCATCAGCACCATGAGCCAGCGCCTGCTTCACACCCTCGGGGGCCCCGCCGCGAACCTGCTGGCGGCGATTGCGTTTGGCTTGGTGTACCGAGCCCTCTATTCTGCGGGCATTCATCCGGGGCTCACGGTTTCGGGCCTTGTCGCATATCTGGTTTACGCGATCGTCTTCCTCAATCTCTCGCTGTTTGCTTTCCAGCTCCTTCCAATCCCGGGCCTCGACGGCTGGGATGTTATCGAAACTCTTTTCCGCTCACGAAATGCACGCTTTTTCTTCAACGCCTCCGTCCGCCGCAGGGAGATCTGGGTCGGAGCAGTGATCGTCATCTTCGTCGGGTCGCTGCTCGGCGTCCCTGTGCTGAGCATCGTGATGTCGCCCTTCTACACGCCGGCGAGCCTAATCTCTGTAGGGCGATGCATCGGTTACGGAGTCCCCGGGTTCAACGCTCTCAATCCCTGCCTGCTGTAGGCAGGCTGGTCAACCAGCCGGCCTACGCCGCCCTGGTGGAGGAATTTGGCCGCGTTCGCGTGGTCGAAGCGATTCGCGAGCAGGTGGCCGCCGAGCGTGACGACGAAGTCCTTGACGATGCGGAGCGCAGCCGGCGGGTTTCGGCACGGCTGCGTGCAGAAAGCGCCCCGCGCTTGCGTCGAGTCATCAACGCCAGCGGCGTGATCCTGCACACGAACCTGGGCCGCGCACCGCTGTCACGAGCGGCGACCGATGCGCTTGCGATAGCGGCCGCGTACAGCAACCTCGAGCTCGACCTCGAGACCGGGCGTCGCGGGGAGCGCGCCGACCTCATCAAGGGTCTGCTCGCCCGGCTCTTCGTCTGCGAGGCGGCATTGGTCGTGAACAACAACGCGGCGGCCGTCCTGCTCGCTCTGACCGCGCTCTGCAAAGGGCGCGAAGTGGTCATCTCGCGGGGTCAGCTCGTCGAGATCGGCGGTTCGTTCCGGATGCCCGACGTCATGCGCATGTCGGGGGCGCGCATGGTCGAGGTGGGGACCACCAACCGCACGCGCGCCTCTGATTACGAGGAAGCCGTCACGTCTCGCACCGCGGCGCTGCTGCGCGTGCACACCTCCAACTACCGCGTATCGGGCTTCACCGAAGCCGTTTCGCTGACAGACATGGAAGCCATTTCGCGCCGCCACGACCTGCTCCTCATCGACGACCTCGGCAGCGGGGCCGCCGAGCCGATGGCCGACGAGCCAACCGTGGCCGAGTCGCTTCGGCTTTCCGACGTGGTCACGTTCTCAGGCGACAAGTTGTTCGGCGGGCCACAAGCCGGAGTGATCCTCGCGCGAAGCGCCCGGGGCATCGAGGCCGTGCGCAAAATGTCGCGGCACCCGCTGGCGCGCGCCTTGCGGATCGACAAGCTCACGCTGGCGGCGATGGAGGCCACGCTGCGACAGCGGCTGGCCGGGCATCTCGAGGAAATCCCGGTGGAGCGCATGCTGCGCATGGCTATCGCTGACATCCGCAGGCGCGCCGGGATGTGGTCGGTGAAGCTTGAAGAGCGCGGCGTCAAGACGACCCTCATCCCGGGCGAGTCGGCCGCCGGCGGCGGCTCTCTGCCCGGCCACGCGCTCCCAACCATGCTCATCGCCTTGGCAGGGCCGGCCTCCCGGCTCGCCACTGCGCTGCGTCGCGGCGACCCGCCCCTGATCTCGCGCATCGAGAAAGACGCCTGCTGCATCGATCCCCGCACTGTGCTGCGAGGCGAGGATGAAGAGCTGATCGATGCAGTGGAGGCGGCGGTCAAGAGCGTTCTGAAGTGATCCTGGGCACCGCAGGGCACATCGACCACGGCAAGTCCACGCTGGTGACGGCGCTGACCGGAATCGACCCCGACCGGTTGGCCGAGGAAAAACGGCGGGGGATGACGATCGACCTCGGCTTCGCCCACTTGCGCCTGCCCAGCGGGCGCCAGGTCGGAATCGTGGATGTGCCCGGACATGCGCGCTTCATCCGCAACATGCTCGCCGGCGCCCAGGGAATCGATGCGGTCATCCTCGTCGTGGCCGCGGACGAGGGCGTCATGCCGCAGACCAGGGAACACCTCGAGATCGTCGACCTGCTGGAGGTCCGCCATGGCCTGGTAGCGTTGACCAAGGTCGACCTCGTCGACGAGGTCTGGTATGAGCTGGTCGAGGGCGAGGTGCGCGACGCCCTCAAGAACACATCGCTGGACGGATCCGTGATCCAAGGCGTTTCGGCGATCACGGGTCAGGGGATGGGCGAGCTGGTGTCGGCCATCGACTCTGTCTTTGACGCGGTCGAGCCGAAGGCTGACATCGGGCGGCCGCGGCTCCCGATCGATCGGGTCTTCACGATGGCCGGCTACGGCACCGTCGTCACCGGCACCTTGGTCGACGGCGCGATAGCCGTCGGCGACGAGCTCCAGATCTTGCCCGGCGGCTCAACCGCGCGCGTGCGCGGGCTTCAGCAGCACAACCAGAAGGTCGAGGCTGCGACGCCGGGGAACCGTGTTGCCGCGAACCTGAGTGGGGTCGAGAAGAACCAGGTCGACCGCGGTGACGTCCTCGCGCGACCCGGTGCGCTGCGCGCGACTCGGCGCGTGGATGCGCGAGTGCGTGTGCTCGCATCCGCGCCGCGAGGCCTGCGGCACGGCTCTGAGCTGCTACTCCACACCGGCACCGTCGAGGTCGGCTGCCGGGCGATTCTTCTCGAGGGCGACACGATCGAACCCGGCGCCCAGGCGTGGATCCAGCTCTACCTCGAACGCCCCATCGCGGCCGGCAACGACGACCGATTCATCCTGCGCATCCCGAGTCCCTCCTGGACGGTGGCGGGCGGCCAGTTCAACGACGTGGCGCCGCGTAAGCACCCACGCCACGACATCGCGGTCCGCGAGTCCCTCGAGCGACGTGCGGGGGGCGACGTGCTTCAGGAAGAGCTCCGCAAGTACCCGCGCGGGGTGACGGTGACGGCGCTGCTCAAAGCGACGACGGCCTCGGACGCGGACATGACGCGGCTCCACGCGCGGCGCCTGGACGATTGGCTGTTCGCGCCGGAGGCATGGGCGGCCATCGGCGATCGGGCGGTCAGTGAGCTGGATTCATACCATCGCGCGCACCCGCTCCGCCGCGGCATGCCTCGCGAGGAGCTGCGAAGCAAGCTCGGGATTCAAGCGGGCGTGTTTGCCCCGGTCATGAAAGCCCTGGCCGAGGAAGGGCGTGTGGAGGAGCGCGACGGCGAAGTCGCTTCGCCCTCGCACCAGGCGGCGATGGAGGCACCAGGCGGTCCGGCGGCGCGACTGCTGGAGCTGCTCGGAGCGGAGCCGTACGCCCCGCCGTCGCTTCCCGAGGCCATGCGGACCGCCGGTGTCACGTCCGAGATGGTTCGCGCGCTCGTTCAGCATGGCGACCTGGTGCGGTTGAGCGATGACGTCGCTTTCACGCGCACCGCCTACGAGCAGGCGGTCGCAGCGGTAAAAGAGGCGATCGCGACCACCGGGTCCGTGAGCGTCGCGCAGCTGCGAGATCGCCTCGGCGCGAGTCGCCGACCGATGCTGGCCCTGCTCGAACACCTTGACGCCGCGAAGGTGACGCGTCGCGTCGGAGATGCCCGCGTCCTGAGGTAGAAATATGAGATGGAACGTGGCGGTTCCTCTCATCGCGCGGTCGGCGAAGCCGACCCGGCCTTACGGCCGGGCAAGCCGCGCTGCTTACCCTCCCGGGGTTTGGCTTGTTATCTTGTCGGCCCATGCACATTGCCGAGATGCTCGATCGAGGCAGGCCGACGGTCTCGTTCGAGTTCATGGCGCCTCGGGATGAAAACGAGGTCCAGGTTCTCGAGAAGACGGTCGCGGCGCTGGCCGGGCATGCCCCCGACTGGGTGTCAGTGACCTATCGGCTGCGAACCGGGCAGGAGACGCTGGAGCTCGTCACCCGGATCAAGCGGCAGTATCACATCGAGGCCATGGCTCACCTGACTTGCGCCAACACGCGCGATGCGACCCGCCGGATCCTGAACTGGATGGAGCGTGAGGGCATCGCGAACGTCCTCGCTTTGCGCGGGGATCCGCCTGGGCCGGGCCAGCCGTTCCAGCCGGCCGACGCGGGGCTCACCCACGGCAGCGACCTGGTCGCATTCGTTCGCGGCAATGGCTACCGGCTCGGGATCGGTGCCGCCTGCAGCGCCGAGAAACATCCCGAGAGTCCGGACCTCGAGCACGAGTTCCACTACATGCGGCTGAAGGTCGAGGCGGGCGCGGATTTCCTCATCACTCAGCTGTTCTTCGACAACCGCTTCTATTTCGCCCTCGTCGCTCGTGCCCGAACCGCCGGCATCAAGGTGCCGATCGTCCCGGGCCTCATGCCCCTCCCAAGTCGCCGTTCGCTGGCTTTCGTCACTGAGATGTCAGGTGCCTCGGTGCCCGAGCCGCTGCAGCGCGCGATCGACGCGCAGCCGGACGACGAAGGCATCCGCAAGCTCGGCGTCGAGCACTGCATCAGGCAGTGCGTGGAGCTGCTCGAGGCCGGCGTCCCAGGCCTGCACTTCTACACGTTCAACCGGGCGCGGGCGCCGATCGAGATACTGGGCGCGCTGCGCGGCCAGCAGCTCCTCGCGTCTTAGGAGAGCCTCAGCCCTTAATCTTTCGGCGCGATGTTGGCCGGAATCGATCTCGGCGGGACCCAGGTGCGCGTGGCGCTGGCCCGCTCGGACGGAAAGCTGGTGGCCAGCGTCAAGACCAAGACCCCGTCATTGAAAACGCCCCAGGGCCTGGTCGACTGGGCGGCAACCGAGATCGAGCGTCTTCGCGGCAACCAGAAGGTGACGAGCATTGCAATCGGCGCTCCCGGGCCGATCGATGTCAAGCGCGGCGTCCTCGTGAACCCGCCAAACCTTCCGTGGAAAAACGTGCCGCTGACTGAGATGCTCAGCCGCGCCACCAAAGCCAAAGTGTTTCTCGCCAACGATGCCGACATGGCAGGGCTTGGCGAGTTCCATCATGGCGCGGGCCGCGGGACTCGCAACATGATCTACATCACGTGGTCGACCGGTGTCGGCGGCGGACTCATCATCGGCGGCCGCCTGCACCGGGGCGGGCACGGCACCGCGGGCGAGATAGGCCACATGATCATCGACCCCAACGGGCCCCTCGACAGCTGCGGCCAGTACGGCTGTCTGGAAGTCTTCTGCGGCGGCGCCAACCTTGCCAAGCAGACCGGACATCCCGCCGCCGAGCTGTTCGCAGCCGCGGGCCGCGGCGACCCGAATGCCCGGATGGTCGTGGCGCGGTCCGCTCGCCACATGGGGCTGGCACTGATCAGCCTCACCAACGCCATCGATCCAGAGATGTTCGTCATGGGCGGCGGCGTCACACGGTCGTGGAGGTTGGTGGCGCCAACGATGCTGGAGACCCTGCGGTCCTCTCCCTTCATCAAGCCCGCGCGCCGGCCCCGCCTTCGCCGAGCCCGGCTGGGCGATCGCGCCGGCCAGGTCGGGGCCGTGGAATGGGCAAGGATCAACCAGTGAGGCTCGGTCGAAAATCCTCGGCGAGAGATTCGGTGATCCAGGTGGCCCAGATTCGGGCGAAGCGACGAGCAGCGCAGCGAGCGCATCCAATCGATTCGTGAGCGAGCAGCACAGGAGCTGAGCCCGAAGATGGGCCGCATGGGCGCCGAAGATCCGTCGAGGACTTTTCCGGCCGAGTCTCTAGCCGACGACGAGGTCCGCGGGCTCCTCAAACAGGCTGCGACCGAGCTTGGTGCCCGCGCCTGGATCGTTGGCGGCTACGTACGCGACCGTCTACTCGGTCGCCCTCATCCGGATATCGACGTCGTCGTCGAGGTCGGGCTGGGGTTCGACCTGGCTCAGAGGTTCGCCCAGCTGGCGGGCGCCGGCCAGCCGGTGATCTTCGAGCGCTTCGGCACCGCTCAGGTGACCGTGCCGGGACACCTGGTGGAGTTCGTCTCGGCGCGTGCGGAGTCCTACGCTTCCGATTCACGCAAGCCGGAGGTGCGTCCGGCGACGCTGGAAGACGACCTCCGCCGCCGCGACTTCACCGTCAACACGCTGCTGATGGACTTCGACGGCAACGTCCACGACCCGCTTGGCCGGGGCCTCGCCGACCTAGATGCCCGCGTGCTGCGCACCCCGGCCGATCCGATCCAGACCTTCAGCGACGATCCGCTTCGGATGCTGCGCGCCATCCGGTTCGCCGCGCAGCTCGGATTCGATCTCGCGCCCGAGCTCCTGCCCGCGATGCGACAGATGAAAGACCGGCTCTCGTCGCCGGTGGTCTCGGTCGAGCGGGTGACCGACGAGCTTCGGAAGATTCTGGTCTCGGAGCGACCGCGCCTTGCCCTCGAGCTCCTCGACCAGGGCGGGCTCATCGAAGGCATCCTCCCCGAGGTGGCGGCGTGCAAGGGGGTCAAACAAGGCGGCTATCACACGCACGACGTGTTCGGCCACACTCTGCTGGTGGTGGCCACCACCCCGCCTGACGTCCTCGTCCGCCTGGCGGCGCTCTTCCACGACGTCGGCAAACCGGCAACCGCCGGGGCCGACGGGACCTTCGTCGGCCACGACGTCGTTGGTGCCGATCTCGCCGCCAAGGCGCTGGAGAGGCTGCGATTCCCGCAGAAGGAGATCGAAGCCGTCGCCCATCTCGTCCGGCTACATCTCCGACCGGTGTTCTACTCGTCCGAATGGACTGATGGCGCAGTTCGGCGCCTGGCGCGCGACGCTGGACCCTTGCTCAGGCAGCTGATGGAGCTCGCGCGCGCCGACATCGCGGCCTCGGCGTATCCGCATCCCGAGAAGCTCGACGAGCTGCAGGCGCGGCTCGACGCCGTGCTGTCGGAACAGCCATCACGACTCGAGGCGCCAGTGAACGGCGAAGACGTGATGCGTGTGCGGGGGATCGCGCCCGGGCCGGAGGTGGGGCGCGTCAAGCAGCGTCTGACCGAGCTGGTCCTGGACGGGGTCATCGAACCCACCCGGGATGCGGTCCTCGCGTACCTCGAAACGCATCCCGACCTTTAGTCGGCACTCAACGCCGCGTTAGCCCATCAGCCGCTATGCTGCGGAAGGAGTTGGGGCTCGGGGAGGCTGGGGAAAGGGAGGCGCTATGACCGAGACGAGCGTGGAGACGTTGGAGGCACCGGCGACGAATGGGGAGCACGAGGCTTCGCCGGCCGGCGAAGCGAGCTCGACCGTGCTTGCCCGGGACGACGCGTTCAACGGGCGGCTTCAGATCAAGGGCAACGGCCAGATCCTGGGCCACTACAGCGGTCAGGTCGAGTGCGACGGCGACCTCTTCGTAGGCCCGGAAGCCCACGTAGAGGCGGATATCCAGGGCGCGAGGGTCACGATCTCGGGCCAGGTGCGTGGGAACATCGTCGCCATCAGCCGGTTGAAGATCACCAACACAGGCCGGCTCGAGGGTGATGCGCGGGTGGGGGCGTTGGTCGTCCTCGAAGGCGGCGTTCACCACGGCGTGATCAGGGTCCACCCGGAAGGGATTCCAGAGGCGAGGGACACGGCCATCATCCAATCCGCATCCCGTCCCGCCACGGTTGTGGCTCTGAAGACGCTCCCGAACCCGGTGGGCCGGGTCAGGAAGTTCTGGGGTGAGTTCTTCTAGGCGGGGATCCGGGAAAGAGCGCTCGGCGGCCCGAACGAAAGCTCGGGCCGCTGAGGCGACTGCCAAACGCTCGGCGAAGATGGCCGCCAAGGCGGCTGCGACGCCGCCCAAGGTCAAAGCATCGCCGCCCCGGCCGAGACCCCCTCTCCCGGGCCCGGGATCGTCCCGACTCACAATCAAGCCCGGGCTGCCGGGCGCGGTCAGGGCTCAGCTGGTCCTCTCCACAAAACTACGACCTCCAGGCCAGCGCCGTCTGAGCGAGGTGGAGCTAGACGAGGACGAGGTGCTCATCGACGGTTTCAACGCGACGCTGGAGGGCGCCAGCGTGCGAATCACGGCCGTATTGGAGCGTACGTGCGTTTACGTAGATCGAAATGGCGATCGGAGGCTTGCCCGCAAGAAAGATCTTTGGGTCGAGGCAGATAAGCTGCCAATCAGGCGCCGGGGCATCGGCTAAGCTACCGGCCGCGATGCCGCTGAGGACCCCGGCCCAGACTTGATCGAGCCGCGCACAAACCGCAACCTGGCGCTGGAGCTCCTGCGTGTCACCGAAGCGGGGGCGCTTGCCGCGGCGCCACTTCAGGGCCGCGGCAACAAATCGGCTGCGGACCACCGAGCCGTCGAGGCCATCCGGGAGGCCATGGCCTCAGTGGACATGAGGGGCACGGTCGTCATCGGCGAGGGTGAGAAGGACGAAGCGCCGATGCTGTATTTCGGCGAGAAGATCGGCAACGGCCTCGAGCCCGAGGTGGACATCGCGGTCGATCCGATCGAAGGCACGAGCCTCACCGCGTCAGGTTTGCCTGGCGCGATCTCGGTCGTCGCGCTGGCAGAGCGTGGCTCCATGTTCACGACGCACGTTCACTACATGCAGAAGCTGGTCGTCGGCCGGCGGGCGAGAGGCGTCATCGACCTGGAGATGCCGGTCGCATGGAATCTGAGACGGATCGCCAAGGCCGAGGGCTTGCCCGTGCAAGAGCTGACGGTGGTGGTCCTGGAGCGGGATCGCAATCAGCAGATCGTCGCGGACATTCGCGCCCTCGGCGCACGCATCAAGCTGATCACAGCAGGCGATGTCGCCGGGGCGCTCGAGGCCGCGCTGGAGACGAGGTCAGGCATCCATTGCATGATGGGCTCGGGTGGCGCCACAGAGGGAGTATTGGCAGCCTGCGCCATCAAGACCATCGGCGGCGACATGCAGGCCAAGCTCTACTTCCGCGATGACAAGGAGCGCGAGCTCGCCAAGAAGGAAGGCCACGACCCGAACAAGGTTCTACACCTCGACGACCTCTGCTCGGGCAGTGACATCTTCTTCGCGGCCACGGGGATCACCTCGGGCGAGCTCCTGAAGGGCGTTCGGTATGAGGACGTGTACGCGTACACGCAATCAATGGTTTTGCGCTCGGCGTCGGGCACTATGCGCATCGTGGATGCGTACCACCCGATCGACAAGCTGAGAGCCAAGGGCCTGCTCCCCGAGCAGGTCGCGATCCCCTGAGCGCAAGCGAAGCGGGGCAGTTCCTCGCTGCGGCGGTCAAGTCCTTCGGCAAGGCGCAGTGGGAATGGATCGCGGCCGCGCGCACGGTGTCCCGGCAGCGCCCTTCCACGGCCGAAGTCGAGGATGTTCTCGACGGGCTGCTTTCAAACGCGGACCAGGGGATGGTCAATGCGTTCACTGGCGGCTTCAGGGTGACCCAGACCAAGCTAGCGATCAACAAGGTGGTGTCCGACGACGTGACGTCGGCCGCGCTCGAGTCGGCGCAGGTCGTAGCCCTCGCGATCCTCGTGCGCGAACAGATGGATCCCGCCCATTTCGCGGTGCTGTACCGGCCGTTTGCCACCGTTTTGCCAGGGCCCGGTTACCAGCCGCCGCCGCCGGTTGACCGTCAGATCGCGGCCTTCCTGGCCCGCCTGCCGACGCTGTCGGGCCCCACCGAGGCCGAGGCGGCAGCCGTGGCCAAAGCGCTTAGCGAACCGCCCAAGGCTGCGGGGACGGTCGCCGCTCCCGCGCTTAAGCCGACGAAGGGTTTCGAGCCTTCGGCGCTCTATCAGGCGGCCTGGAAGGGCGTCATCGAGGCGGCGAACAAGTCGGGTCGGACGATGGCGTTCCGCGCCACGCAGGATGGGGCGGAGATGGCGGCCCCGCACGACGGCTCAGGGATCGTGGGCCACGCAGGCGTGGCTGCCGGCGGCATCTTCATGCGCGACGTCCTGCCGGTGGAGCAGGTGCTGCTGCTCTACGAGCCGTTCGCGGCGGCTTTTCCTTACGAGTCGCTTCTGTAGGCCCTTAAGCCGTCCGAACGCCAGCGGCTCTCTCCAGTCCCAGCTCCTCGACCGAAACGTCGCGCATCAAGAACTTTTGGACTTTCCCGGTGACCGTCATCGGGAACGAGTCCACGAACTTCCAGCGTCGCGGAATCTTGTACGACGCGATCTTGCCTTTGCACCAGGCGGCAAGCTCGTCACCCGTTACGGCGCCGCCCTCACGCAGCTTGACCCACGCCATGACCTCTTCGCCGTATTTCTCCGAAGGCACCCCGATCACCTGGACGTCGGCGACGGCGGGGTGGCCGTACAAGAACTCCTCGACCTCGCGCGGGTAGATGTTCTCGCCGCCGCGGATGATCATGTCCTTGATCCGGCCGACGATGTTGACGTAGCCAAGCTCATCCATCGTGGCGAGGTCGCCGGTATGCATCCAGCGAGCCTTGTCGATGGCCTGGCGGGTCGCCTCGTCGTTGTTCCAGTAGCCAAGCATGACGATGTAGCCGCGGCTGCACAGCTCGCCAGGAGCGCCTCGCGGAACGACCGCCCCAGTTGAGGGATCCACGATCTTGATCTCCACGTGCGGGTGGACCCGACCGACAGTTGACACGCGCTTTTCGAGCGGGTCGTCTGTCGCGCATTGAGTCGAGACCGGTGAGGTTTCGGTCATGCCGTAGGCGATCGTCATCTCCGGGATGTGCATCACCGTCTGCACCTTCTTCATCACCTCGACTGGGCACGGCGATCCGGCCATGATGCCGGTGCGCAACGAGTTGAAGTCGAATTCCTTGAACCGCGGATGCTCGAGCTCACCGATGAACATGGTCGGCACGCCGTAAAGAGAGGTGCACCTCTCCTTCTGCACTGTCTCCATTACCGCCACCGGGTCGTAGGCCTCGGCGGGAACGACCATGGTCGCGCCGTGCGTGGTGCAGGCAAGGTTGCCCAGCACCATGCCGAAGCAGTGGTAGAAGGGCACGGGAATGCAAACCCGGTCCTGCTCGGCGTAGTGGAGGGTCTCGCCGATGAAGAAACCGTTGTTCAGGATGTTGTGGTGGGTGAGGGTGGCCCCTTTCGGGAACCCGGTCGTGCCCGACGTGTACTGGATGTTGATCGGGTCGTCGAACTGCAGCGATGCCTCGAGCTCGTGCAGCTCTGCGAGGCTGGTCTTCGAGCCATCCCGCTGCAGGGCATCCCATCCGTCCTCGAGAACAAGCGCTTCGCGCAGCTCTGGGCAGCGGCCCTTCACCTCGGCGAGCATCGCGCGGTAGTCGGCCTGGCGAAACCCCGCGGCGAGGATCAGGAAGCTGATGCCTGATTGGTTGAGGACGTATTCCAGCTCTGAGGTGCGGTAGGCCGGGTTGATGTTGACGAGGATCGCGCCCATGGCGGCGGTTGCGAACTGAGTGACGACCCACTCGTAACGATTCGGTGACCAGATGCCGACCCGATCGCCCCTTCGCACGCCGCGCGCCAGGAGGCCGCGTGCGACCAGCTCACATTGCTCGACGAGCTCTTGGTAAGTCGAGCGGTAGGCCTGATGGGTCACCACGAGAGCGTCGCGGGCCCCGAACCTGTCGGCGGTTCGCCGAAGGTTCTGGAAGATGGTGTCGCCCAGGAGCGGAACGTCGCCGGCGCCGTGGACGTAGCTGAGCTGAACGGCCGTTTTCCCCCTTGGTCCGACACTCTATTTTGCGCCTCCTGAGCCGAAGAACCAAGCCCTTGACACCCCCTGCCGATCCGCGCAAGCTGATTCCAATTCGTTCGGCGTCGGGTCCGTCGCAGTTCACGCAAAGGTTGGCCTCCATAAGTAGGCAACGGCCGTAGAGCGGCGCAGAAACCAAGTGCGTGTCACCCGAACGGAACCCGGCCGAGGCGGTGTCGCTGCAGGCGCCGCCTCGTTTTACGTCTGGAAGTGCGCCCTGCGCGCGCCCGGCGCGTCTGGCTCAGCGCACCGCCTTGATCCTGCTGACCAGCACGGTGCCCAGGAACAAGAACAGGACCGCGCTCGAGAAGACCATCCGGTAGCCTGCGTTGGCGGCCATGTGCTTGTTGAGGTAGTCGATGAGCGCACCGCCGAAGAGCGGGAGGATCGCCTGGGGCAGCGTCAAGGCGATGTGGAACAGACCCATGTCCTTGGCGCTGGCCTTGGGGTCGGGCAGCGTGTCGCAGGCCAGAGCCCAATCGACCGCGAAGTACAGCCCGTAGCCGATCCCGTATGCGATTCCAAGTGCGAAGACGAGTGGAATGGACTTCGGATAGAACGCGATGAAGACGATCGCCACGAATGCCTGGGCCGCGCCCGCGAGGTAGACGAAGATCTTGCGACGCTTTATTCGGTCTGAGATCTGGCCACCGAAGAACCCGAAGGGAAGCGCTGTGAGGACAACCACCAGCAGCCAGTTGGACGTGAACTTCGCCGCATCCTCGTTTGGTCCCAGCACGACATCGCGGAAGAAGTTGACCAGGAAATAGAGGACGACCGTGATTCCCGACGAGACCATGAGCCGGGTGAAGATCACCCAGGCGAAGTCGCCTTCGTGAAGCGGCCGGAGGAACTCACTCACGGTCTCGCCCAACGGCCGGCTCGCCGGCGGCTCCAAACGCGTGAGACCCTCGGTCCGAGCCGCCCATACGGTGGGGATCAGAGAGAGCGCGGCGACGGCACCCAGAACCAGGTAGATACCGCGACTATGTCCGATCAGCCCCGTTAGCCCAAGGCCGCCGCCGATACCCAGCTGGGTCATGGTGGCGAGGAACCCGCTGGCCTTACCGATCTGCTGGGCAGGAACGACATCCGGGATGATCCCCGCGTACGCGGCCCCAGCCGCATTGAAGAAGAACTGGATGATCGCGTACCCGATGACTATCTCGGGATAGTTGTTGGCCGCCATCAGGATCAAGAGGCCTGGGATGGTGAGGAGCGTGCCGGCCACCATGATCGGTCGACGGCGTCCGTACCGGGTGTTCAAACGATCGGACCAGGCGCCGACGAGGGGAGGCACGGTCATCGCCAGTACGCCGCCAATGCCGAGCGCTACGCCGATCGCGGTGTTCTGCAACCCCTTCGGGACCACGGAATCGACCTGGGCCTGGATCAGGACCGTGGTCAGAGGCAGCCACAGGAAGTTGCTTCCGAACCAGAACGCGCTTAGCGCCGCGTGCTGCAGGTTGCCGTAATGGGCTTGCTTGCTGGCGATCGCAGCCGTCGCGGACATGGCCGCAAGGCTAAGTTAAGTAGGCTGACTCCGCCGACTGAAAAGCGGTAGGCTTTGTCGGCCCCCCATGCACCCGGTCCTTTCGCGCGCCAAAGAGGTTCTCATCGATATGCCACGGCACGGCAAGCTCGCATACTGCCTGCTCCGTGACCCGAGGGTTCCGGCCGCCCCGAAGGCGGCGGTACTGGGCGCACTGGCCCTGATCGTGAGCCCGATCGACTTCCCAGCGTGGATCCCGGTGGTGGGCGAGCTCGACATGCTGGCGCTTGGGGTGCTCGCGGTGAAGACATTCATCGAGGCATGCCCGGAAGACGTGCGCCGCGAGCACGAGGAAGCGCTGAAGGCCGGCGAGAGCGTGTTCGATCGCGATTTTCGCGACACGGTCGCGGCGGCTCGAGAGGGCACGGGTAGGCTTGCCAGCCGGATCCGGGCGCGGGTGTCGCGCCAGGACCAGTATCAACCGGTATCGGAGGGCTAGGGACAGTGCGGGTGATGTTGACCAAGGACGTCGCGAACGTCGGCAAGGCCGGCGATGTGAAGGAGGTCACCGACGGGTACGGCCGCAACTTCCTCTTGCCGCGAAAGCTGGCCGTGCCGGCTCACAAGGGGACGGAGGCGGAAGCCAAGCGGATGCGCGAGGCGGCGATCAAGCGCGAGACCAAGGATCGGGTCGAGGCTCAGGCGGTCGCCGACGAGATAGACAACAAGACCGTCGTGGTGCGTCTGAAGGTCGGCGCCGAGGACAAGGCCTTCGGATCGATCACGAACCAGGACATCGCCGCCGCCCTGAAGGCTCAGCATCGGGTTGAGATCGACCGCGACGTGGCCGCCCACGTCAATGTGATCGTCACCCAGGACCGCTAGGGGCTTCGGTTTATGGCGACGATCGCGCTCACACCCGGGAGGGTGCCGCCACACGACCTCGACGCCGAGATGTCGGTGCTCGGGTCGATCCTCCTCGACCCCCTATCGATCGCCAAGGTGCTGCAGTTCCTCCACCCGGAGGACTTCTATCGCGAGAACAACGGCCAGGTCTACCGCGCCGCGCTGGACCTGTTCGCGGCGGGCGAGCCCATCGACAACGTCACTGTGGCCGCTCAGCTGCAGACCATGGGCATGCTCGATCGGATCGGCGGGCGCACGCAGCTGGCATCGATGCAGAGCGTGGTTCCGACCGCGGCCAACATCGAGTACTACGGCCGGATCATCAAGGAGAAGGCATACAAGCGGCGCCTGATCTCCGCCGGGGCGAACATCGCGGGCTTCGGCTACGACGATGGGGTGGAGGCCGAGGAGGCGATCAACCAGGCGCAGTCGCTGGTCTTCGGTGTCGCGGACGACCGCGATCAGCGCGAGCTGTCGAAGCTGTACGACCTGCTCGGGCCGGCGATGGAGCGGATCTCGCTGCAGATGGAGAGCGGGCAGGGCGTGGTGGGCGTGCCCTCAGGATTCCACGACCTCGACAGGATGACGGGTGGGTTCAAGGACTCGGACCTGATCATCGTGGCGGGCCGGCCCTCGATGGGGAAGTGCCTGGCTTACGACAGTATCATCGACGACCCTGCGACCGGCGAACGGGTAACAATCGAGGAGGCTGTTAGCCGACAAATGCCGAGGGTCCTCGGATTTGCCTGGGATGGATCCATTGAGCCGCAGGAAGTCCATGCCTGGGTCGACAGCGGCGTCAAGCCTTGCTTTCGCGTTACTACGCGCACCGGACGTGCGGTCGAGGTAACCGGCCATCATCCCTTCCTCACGACGAAAGGCTGGCAGCCTCTTTCCGACATCGAGGTCGGCGTCCGCATCGCAGTTCCGAGAGCACTTCGGTGCTTTGGTCAGGACTGCTCGTTAAAGCTCACACAAGTTCGGTTGTTGGCATATTTCATTGCTGAGGGTGGCCTGACTGGGACTACACCAGGGTTTACAAACACGGATCCCGACATCCTCGCCGACTTCCATTCGCTGGTCGCGCAGCACTTTCCGTCGCTCCACATGCGCCGCCACGCCATCACTTATTTCCCATCCGGGCAACGAAAGGGCTTTCCGAACCCGCTGACCAGTTGGTTGCGGAGCTTTGGGCTGATGGGAAAGGTCGCTGATCAGAAGCTGTTCCCCGAATCGGTTTGGTGTTGGGATCGCGAGCGACTGCGTGAATTCATCAAGGTTCTGATGAGCTGTGATGGAACCGTCTACTCGATGAGCGGCTACCCGCGCATCGAATTCGCAGTGGCGTCGGAAGGCCTGGCCCAAGACATGCATCACGCACTGATCAGATTCGGCATTGTCGCGAAGCTCTGGAAGAAGAAAGACCGCTGCTGGCGAGTCGAGATCACTGAGCCGGCGTCCGTTCGCCGTTACCAGACCCAGATTGGATGGATAGGCGAAAAGTCACGGCGATTCACAGGCGAGCTTCCCACCCGCCGGAGCAATGTCGGCCATCTGTCGAAGGAGATCTGGTCAGACGTTCGATTCGCTGCCGAGCATCGTGGGCTGACCTTGGCGGATGTTGCGCGGCGAGCGGGTGAGCCGCATTCCGAAGTCAGAGGATTCAACCTGCACACATCGCGTGGTCTACCGTCTGCCCGCTTGGCCGCATATGCCGAGGTCCTGAACGAAGTTGGCCTTCGCCAGGTTGCGAGCGACGACATCTACTGGGACGAGATCATCTCCATCGAGGCAACCGGCGAGCACCAGGTCTATGACCTCACGGTGCCTGATACAAATAACTTCATCGCTCAAGACATCCTGGTGCACAACACATCGTTCGCTCTCAACGTCGGCCTGCATGCCGCGCTCGAGTCTCGCAAATCGATCGCGATTTTCAGCCTGGAGATGTCCAAGGAACAGCTGACTGAACGGCTACTCACCGAGCAGGCTCAAATCGACGCTCAGCGCCTGCATCGGGGGTTGCTGAGCGAGGCCGAATTCGACCGCGTTTCCAACTCCCTCGGACCTCTCGGAGAGGCGGCGATCTATATCGACGACACGCCAGTCATGGATGAGCTGACCCTGCAGCTGAAAGCGCGGCAGGCCAAGATGCGCCACAGCATCGACATGATCATCGTGGACTACCTCCAATTGATGCATGGCCGGTCACGTGGCGACGACAACCGTGTGCAGGAGGTTTCGTCGATCTCGAGAGCGCTCAAGGGGTTGGCGCGTGAGCTGCGAATACCGGTGCTCGCCATCTCTCAGCTGAGCCGAGCGCCGGAGCAGCGTCCCGACAAGCGGCCGATCCTGAGCGACCTTCGCGAGTCAGGTTGCCTCGCAGGAGATACACCGATCTACCTGCCCGACTCTGGAGCCTACGTACAGATCAAGGATCTCGTGGGAAAGACCGGCTTTCGCGTCTTGGCCCTTGACCGGGGCTGGTGGCGCTTGGAAGCCAAGCGCGTTACGAACGCGTTTGCAACAGGTACCAAACCCGTCTTCAAGGTGACATCTCAATTGGGTCGTACCGTTCGCGCGACGGCAAATCACCAGTTTCTGACCATAGCGGGCTGGCGGCGGCTCGACGAGCTACAGCCAGGCGATCACATCGCAATGCCTCGAATCCTGCAGGGCCCCGCAACGGACTCGATGAGCCACGCAGAGTTGGGACTATTGGGCCACCTGATTGGGGACGGTTGCACGTTGCCGACTCACGCGATTCAGTACACGACTAAGGATCAGACACTCGCCGAAGAGGTCGTCAACCTAGCCAAGCAAGTATTTAGTGATTCCGTACGACCTCGGATTCACGAAGAAAGAACCTGGATCCAGGTCTATCTGCCTCCGACACGACATCTCACGCACGGCCTGAGGAACCCGGTACGCGTCTGGCTCGAAGAGCTCGGCGCGTTTGGCCTTCGCTCCTACGAGAAACGAGTTCCGAAGAAAGTCTTTCAACAGTCCGCACTCGGGATTGCGCGCTTCCTACGCCATCTCTGGTCGACCGACGGGTGCATGCACCTTTCGCATGGTGTTGCTCACTACGCGAATGTCTACTACGCGAGCAGCAGTGAAGGGCTCGCAGACGACGTTCAGAGTCTGCTTTTGCGGATCGGAATCAACGCTCGAGTCTCAAGACACTCTCAAGGCGGAAAGGGACGCGATCAGCATCATGTGACGGTCAGTGGTCAACATGACATCCATGCCTTCCTCGAGATAGTCGGCGTGCTTGGAGAAAGCAAAACAGCGCACAAGGCTGCGATCCTAGACTACCTAGGCAAGACGAGAGAGAACACCAACCGTGACGTGATCCCTGCAATTGCTTGGCAGCTGCACGCAGTGCCCGCAATGGCCGCAGCAGGAATCACGGCGAGGCAGATGCAATCGCGCATCGGAAATGCATATAGCGGCACCGGGCTCTACCAACAGAATCTGAGCCGCCAACGAGCCCGTCGGGTTGCGGACGTGGTTCACTCCGATGAACTCGAACTCCTGTCTGTCAGCGACGTGTATTGGGATTCTGTTCGGACAATCACCTTCGATGGCACCGAAGATGTGTACGATCTGAGCGTAGAAGATCTAGCTAACTTCGTAGCAGGAAATATGATAGTCCATAACTCAATTGAGCAAGACTCTGACCTGGTCATGTTCTTGTTTCGGCCGGAGTACTACAAATCTGACGAGCGTCCTGGGATCGCCGAGGTGATCGTGTCGAAGCATCGCAACGGGCCCACAGGAATGGTGGAGCTCAAGTTCCGCCGCGACCACACGCGCTTCTACAACCTGGAGACAAGGCGGCCCGAGCCCGGAACCGCGTAGCAAATGGTCATCATCCTAGTGGGCGGCCAGTGGGGCGACGAGGGCAAAGGCAAGGTCATCGACTACCTGGCCTCGAAGGCCCACATGGTCATCCGCACCCAGGGTGGCAACAACGCCGGCCACACCGTCGTCACCGAGCACGGCGAGTTCAAATTCCAGCTGATGCCCTCGGGCATCCTGTACCCGCACGTCACCTGCATCATCGGCAACGGGGTCGTCGTGGATCCGATCGTCCTTCTAAGGGAAATCTCCCAGCTGCGCGAGCGGGGGATCGAACCAAAGAAGCTCATCGTCAGCGAGCGCGCTCACATGTTGATGCGCTACCACCCGCTGTTCGACCAGCTCGAGGAGGAGTCGCGCGGCGACGACCGACTCGGGACCACGTGGCGCGGCATCGGACCCGCTTACTCCGACAAGATCCGGCGCATCGGCTTTCGAATCGGCGACCTACAGAAGGAAGCCTTCATGCGCAAGAAGCTCGCCTTCGTCGTCGGACAGGTGAAGAACCCGATCCTCACCAAGCTGTACGAGAGAGAGGCGTACGACTGGGAAAGCATGCTGGCCGAATACATGGGCTACGCGCGAGAGCTCGACCCGTTCATCAAGGACACCTTCCCGATCATCCAGGACGCCCTGGATACCGGCTCCAACATCCTGCTGGAGGGCGCCCAGGCGACGATGCTCGACCTCGACTTCGGCACATACCCGTACGTGACCAGCTCCAACCCGACTGCTGGCGGCGCGCTGACGGGAAGCGGCATCCCGCCAACGAAGGTCGACCTCACGATCGGGGTCTTCAAGGCGTACACGTCGCGGGTGGGCTACGGACCGTTTCCCTCCGAGCTGCTCGATGAGGTCGGCGACCAGATCCGTGAGCGCGGCCACGAGTTCGGCACGGTGACCGGCAGACCGAGGCGTATCGGCTGGTTCGACGCCGCGGTCGCACGCTACGCGGTTCGCGTGAATGGCGTCGGCTGCACGGCTCTGATGCGCCTCGACATCCTCGATGACCAACCGCTCCTGAAGATCTGCACCGGCTACGACTTTCGAGGTAAGCGTTTCGATCATCCGCTGGCAAACATCTCGCACTACAAGCACTGCGAGCCCGCCTACGAGGAGATGCCCGGCTGGCAGCAGGACATCGGCGCCGCCAGCTGTTGGGACGACTTGCCGCAGAAATGTCGCGATTACGTGGAGCGAATAGGTGAGCTCATCGGAGCACCTGTAGAGCTCGTTGGCACGGGGCCGCGCCGCGACCAGTTCGTCACCCGCGGGCGCACCCTGTTCGACTAACGGCCATGCCCAAGCTGAACCCACCCGTCGCGGCGGAGCTGAGCTGGGCGCAGGTGCATGCGTTCCGCCTCGACCGCCAGCACCTCGTCAAGCGGGCACCGAAGAAAGACCTGGCTCGGGCGGTTGGCGACATCGGCGGCGTCCAGGCCCAGGTGATGTCAGCGGCGGAGCTCCAGGTCGCGGTCCGTGTCGATTGCACGGTCGAAGATGTGCGCACGGCGCTCTGGAAGGACAAGAAGGTCGTCAAGACCTGGCTCATGCGCGCCACGCTTCATCTCGTCCCAGCCGGAGACCTTCCGATCTACACGGCCGCGATGGGCTCTTACGGAATCCGAAACACGAACGCCTGGCTCAAGTGGATGCAGATCACAGAGCCCGAGCTGAACGACGTCATCGATGCGATCGGCGAGGCCCTCGATGGCCAGGCGTTGACCCGCGAAGAGCTGATCGCCAGGGTGGGGAAGGGCCGCTCGGAGCGAGTTCAGCTGGGATTGAAATCCGGCTGGGGTGGCATCCTCAAGCCGGTCGCTCGCAGGGGCCTTCTGTGCTTTGGCCCGAGCCGCGGGCAGAGCGTCACGTTCGTGAGGCCCCAGCTGTGGCTTAACAGCTGGCGCGATGTGGACCCCCACGTCGCGTTGGTAGAGTTGGCGCGCCGGTACCTGCGTGCGTACGGGCCAGCGACGAAGAACGACTTCACGAGGTGGTGGGGCCAGTGGCCGCATGTCGGCATCACTGCGTGGGCGGCATTAGCCAACGAGCTGGTCCCGGTCTCGATCGAGGGGACGCGCGCAGACATGTTAGCCACCGACCTCGATGGAATCGCGCATGGGACAGCCGGGCCAACCGTGCGGTTGCTGCCATCGTTCGATCCCTATCTCATGGGCCACTCCAGCCGCGACCATCTCTTTGCCACGGAGCATCGTGCCCGCGTCAGCCGAACGGCCGGGTGGATCTCAGCGGTCGTGCTCGTTGACGGGCGCGTGGTCGGAACCTGGACGCACGAAGTCGCCAAGCAAACGCTGGCGATCACGGTCGAGCCATTTCGCAAGCTTTCGCCGGCGACGCTCAAGGAAGTGCGCGAGCGGGCATCGGCAATCGCTGAGGCGCTCGGCCTTGGCGAGGCCCGCGTCCGCGTTGCCTGAGGCCCTAGCTCGCCTTCGGGATGCCGTTGACCACGCGGAGCTGGGCCTCGCGCTGGCGCAGGCGGCGTTTGCGCCGCCACCGCTCGCGGGCGAGGGATGTCCCCCACATGATCACGGCGACCACCGCTGAAGCGGCCTGGATCGCGGCGACGGCGAAGAACGCGGCTTCGATCCCGTAGCCGCGTGTCCTCAGTCCAAGAGCCAGCAAGCCCGCGGCCAGGCCGAGCACGGGTCGAATCCCCCAGGAGCCCGGCAGCATCCGGCGATCAGCCAAGAGCAGGCCGGCCACGAACCACGTCGGCCCGCTATCGAGCTGGAAAACGACGTCCCAGTGGTACAGGTAGATCGGCACGAAGGCTCCGACCAGAAAGGCGGTCAGCACAACCAGGCTCAGGCGGCGCGCGTATGCCAGCCACGCGATCCCGATCGCAACCGCCAGCAGCGACGTGGCGAACACGGGTCCGGGCACGTTGCCGACGTACAGGCGAATCGGATCGATGGGCGCGGCCTGTGGCCCGAAGTAGTGGTACCAGATCCAGATCGGGTCGGACAGCGCCCTCCCATTGACCGGGTTGATATACGCGAAAGGCGCTCCCCTGGTCACGATCGCGACGGCCGCATATGCGAGCAAGCCGGTCTGCGCACGGATGGCTGGGATGTAGCGAGCTCGGATCAGCTCGAGCATCACGGCCAGAGCCGCAATTGCGATCGACGCGCTGAGCGGCGCCCCGGCCCCGACGAGCGCCACGCCGAAGACCGCCGCGATGAAGGGGCTCGCCTGGGGTCGCGGAGCAAGGCGCCGCCACACGACGTAGGCGGCCACCTGTCCGGCGACGCCCAACGCAAGCGCGACGCCCAGCATCTGCGCTGCCGGGACCTTGAAGATGATCAGGCCGGCCGCGACTGGCGGAGCCAGCGCGATCCCGATGGTCAGGTCACCAGGCAGCGAAGCTGGATGGAATGCGGCCCGATCAAGCCAGGCCCCGACGCGAGCCAGCACGCATGGATTGTAGGGATCGGCGCCTCACACCCGCCTGGCGGCCCAAACCGGGCCCGGCCGTCCACATCGCGGCTTGGGTGATAATCGGCAGGCTCGTGTCGCTTTCCAGTCGACGTCTTGCCGCGACGCTGGTGGCGTTGGTCGGGGGTCTCATCGTCAGTGCGGGCGCGCTTGCCGGCACACTCCCCGATTCGACGTGGGTGGGCCTGCCGGCCCTACCGCAACAAAAACAGTCGCCTTTGTTCGCGCTGGCCGTCGATCCCACGAACGATCAGGCGCTGATCTCCGGGAACGTGCAGGGCTCACTTTTGAGATCGACCAACGGCGGTTCGACGTGGACCTCGGTGCACGCGGGACGTGCTGCCATCACCACCATCGTTTTCGACCCGTTCACGCCCGGGCGAGTACTGGCCGGCACTCGCGGATCCGGCGTCTTGATAAGCAAGGACGGCGGTGCGACGTGGACCGATGTCACAGGGCTCGGGGGGCGTGACGTTCGAGTGATCGGGTTCGCGCTCACGCTCGTAGCAGCCGGGACTGACAACGGCGTCTACGTCAGCGCCGACGGAACCGCCTGGAAGCAATCAGGTCTCCCGAGCACGAGCATCGACGCGCTGGCGGTGGCGGCGGTCCATGTTCCGATACATCTGGTTGCGGGCAGCGACACCGCCTCCTCGGCCGCGGGACCGCCTCTATACGACAGCGTCGACGGGGGCGCCACATGGACGTCCGTCACGCCCGCGCTCAGCGGCACCGTGGTGTCCCGGCTCGTTGCGGGGCCACTTCCGCCTACAGGCAACGTGAGGCCTTTGGTCGCGGGGACCAACGCCGGCCTCTTCATATCCGCGGACAACGGATCCACCTTCTCCGCACTCAGCGGCGGTGAGCTCTTGCCTTCGACCGACTACACGCAGGTCGCCTTCGTGACCGACCATCACGATCGCTTCTACGTCGCGAGCGATGGGGGCGGATCACGCTCGGGAGGGCTGTGGTGGACACATGACAAGGGGCAGCACTTCAGCTCGCTGGTTCCACCGATCCAGTCGATCACGGCGCTGGCGGTCTCGAACACCGAGGCGCCGACCCTCTACGTCGCGACGTTCCGCGCTTCCGATCACAGCTCCGCACTGTGGGCGTACCACGACACTGGGGCACCTCCGCAGGGGCCGTTCTCTGCGGTCACGCCGACCGCCAGCGGAAGCCGGCCAGGCAAGCCGACCCAAGGAGGACTGTTCGATTTCGTTCGGCTGGTCTCATCTTCGCAGGCCCCGTACATCGCCCTCGGCGCCGTGGCCCTGCTTGTCCTATTGCTCGCCGCGATCTCGCATTTCCGAGGCAGTCGTAGGTAGACTCGCGGACCAATGACTTCACCGCATGCTCGCCTTCGTGACCTGGGGCTCGAGCTGCCAGCCCCGCCGGCCGCGGTCGCGTCGTACCTGCCCACACGAATGGTTCCGATCGGTGAGGGAAAGTCGCTGCTGTTCATTGCCGGACAGGTTTCATCGCAGGGAGGGAAGCGCCTCACGGGACGCTGCCCGGACGAAGTGACGGTGGAACAGGCCCAGGATGCAGCGCGCGCGTGTGCGCTCAACTTGCTCGCGCAGATGGAGTCCGCCGCAGGGCTCGACAATGTGGTGCAGGTGATGCAGCTGACCGGGTTCGTCCTTTCGACGGATGACTTCGGCGACCAGCCAAAGGTCATAAACGGCGCTTCCGATCTCATCGTCGACGTCCTTGGCGAGGCAGGCAAGCACACGCGGGCGGCGCTCGGTACCAACTCATTGCCGTTCTCCGTCACGGTCGAGATTGCAGCAGTCGCGGTTGTCCGCACCGGCTGAAGCTGAGCGGGGTCTGACCCGCCGGCCGCGCTTGATCTTCGTCGGCAGCGTCATCTATTTGGCGCTGATCTTCGGCGTGATGCTGTGGCGCGGTATCTCGATCGAGCCCGAGTGGGTCGTGCTCGCTCTGCTGGTGATCGCGGTCGCGCTCGGCCGCGGACGCACATTCGTGGTCGACTGGGCACCCTTCCTGCTGTTGTTCTTCGCCTACGAGGCCATGCGCGGTTACGCGGGCCAGACCGGTTTTGCACCCTACGATCTCTCGGGGCTCGAGCGGGCGCTGTTCGCGGGGACGTTGCCGACCATCACCCTGCAGGACGCCTTCTATCGATCGGAAGTCGTGAGCGTCCAGGACGTCGTGGCCATGTTCTTCTACTTCATGCACTTCCCGCTGCCGATCGTGGTTGGGTTCGTATTCTGGGTCCGCAGCCGCGACCACTATCGGCGGTTCATCGCCGCCCTTCTGCTGATGGCGATGCTCGCTTTCGTCACCTACCTCTTCTGGCCTTCGGCTCCGCCCTGGTACCAGTTCCAGGCGAGCGCTGCAGGTAGCGAGGAAACGGTCCACAAGATCCTCAACGAGACGGTTGAGAAGCTGTGGGGCCCGAACTACTGGGTATCACCTCTATACACGCACCTCAACCCCAACAAATTCGCCGCTTTCCCCTCGCTCCACGCCGCGTTTCCGGCGCTGGCTGCCGTATACGCCTGGCGGAGGTATCGATGGCTCGCGGTAGGGCTGATCGCGTGGACGGCAGCGGTGGCGCTGAGCATCGTTTATCTCGGCGAGCACTACGTCGTCGACGTGCTCGACGGGTTCGTTTACGTGGCGGTGGCTGCCTTCATCGTCGAGGCGGTCAGCCGGTGGCGCTTCAAGCCTGCCAGACCTTCCGCATGATCGTGCGGGCCAGCTTGTCAGGGTCGTGATGCGACGGCACTCGCACGTTGACCACATCGGCGGGTATGAACCGCACCTCGGGATGATGGGCCGCGTCTTCCGACTTGAAGATGACCTGTGATTGCCCGCCGGTCGGGGTGTGCGAGTGGTTCGAGTTGACCAGCACGAAGTCGAACATGTTCGACCCTACGTGTTCGCGGATCACGCGCAGGTAGTCGTCCACGCCGTAGCCGTCGGTCTCGCCCTTCTGAGACGCGAGATTGCATACGAGCACCTTGAGCGCCGGTGATGCCTTGATCGCCTCGACCATCCCTTCAACCAGCAGGTTCGGCAAGATCGACGTGTAGAGAGAGCCCGGGCCGATGACGACCAGCTCCGCGTTGAGGATCGCCTGGGCGGCTTCGGGATTCACCTGGGCGCCGTCGGGCTTCAGGAACACATGGCTGATGGGTGCGTTCTGCTGGGGGATCTTCGACTCACCCTCGACAGACCGGCCGTTGATCGATGCGACCAGCGTGACGTCCTGGAGCGTGGAGGGCACGATCGTGCCCTTGACAGCAAGCACCTTGCCCGACTCACGAAGCGCGTGCTCGAAGTTTCCCGTGACGTCCGCCATCGCCATGATGAAGAGGTTGCCGAAGGAATGACCGTCGAGCGATCCCTCCTTGAAGCGGTGGTCGAAAAGCTGCTTCATCAAAGGCTCGGCATCCGCCAGCGCGACAAGGCATTGACGGAAGTCGCCGGGTGGCAGGATGCGGTACTCGTCACGGAGGCGACCGGATGAGCCACCGTCATCAGCCACCGTGACGATGGCCGACAGGTTCGACGTATAGGTCTTGAGTCCGCGGAGCAGGGCACTCAGGCCGGTGCCGCCACCGATGGCGACGATGCGTGGACCTCGTCCCTTCAAGCGGAACGCGTGAATCACATCGACCACGCTGCTGGTGGAGTTACCAGGCAGAAATGGACCGAGGACCGACTGCGTCAGCTTCACATAGCTGAAGAGCAGAAGACCGACACCAAGGGCGCCGAATATGACCGCCCGCAGCCAGTGCGGAAGGAACTGCAGGGTTATGTAGTAGAACTGCGACGGGAGGGTGGCGGTCTCATAGAAGGCCTTCAGGAAGTAGGCGAACCCAAGCACAACCACCAGCTCCGCAAACATCAGCAGCAGGAGCCAGCGCTTGATCTCGAGACCGGGCGTGAGCCATCGGAGCCAGCGTGTCGTGCTCTGCAACCTGGTGGCCATCTACCCCGCCTGCAGGAACGGTTTCAAGACGTGCAAGGTTATCGTGGCTTACTCTTCAACTGAAGTATGCGTACTTTACGTGGGCTGCGCCGGATGGTCCGGCTGGCCGTAGTGGGCCTCGTCGTCGCAGCTGTCGCGACCGAGCTGTCCAAGCCGGAAGAGGAGCGTACGTGGCACGGCCGGGTGTGGGGGGTGGTGCCATATGACTTTCGACCACCGACGTGGGAACGCATACGCGAGGCCTACTGGAACCCTGATTCCGAACGCCTGTTCAGCGATCGCGTTTTCGGCGTTGGCTGGGCGATCAACTTCTACCAGGCCAAGCGCCTGCTCGAATCGGTTTTCGACCGGCTCGTGGGGGCTCCTCCGCCTCTGCCCATTCGGATGAGCGAGAGGGGGCCGTCGGCGGGCGGGTCGCGCACCGGCCGCCGGGACCGCGACTAAGGGGTTCCGCCTACGCCGTCGCCGGTAGGCGACATTTGCCCGGTTGGCGACCACAGCTGTGGAGAGCTTGTGCAAAACCTGGGAAGGGAGTGTTCTGGCGCTGGGTAGAATAGGCGGCCGATCCGAGCCGCTTGCTTGGGGAGTGGCGCAACGGTAGCGCAGCTGACTCTGGATCAGAAGGTTGAAGGTTCGAATCCTTCCTCCCCAGCCACCACCTGTGTACAAGTTCGGCTGAACGACGACGAAAGGCCTTACGCTGATGGTTGTCACTAATTCGGGTGATGCTTTACACCGGCTTCGGCTGAGTCTTGACACTCCCCGGCCATGAGGGAGATGAGCGTGGCTGAGCAGAGGTTCAAGGCGGTCCTGGATGTAATCGCGGACGGTCGCACCGCCCTGGTGCTCGGCACATTGTCCATCGCCTGCAGCATTGCCTACTTGGGTTTGGTCTTCGGACCGTTCGCGATCGCAATAGGCGTCAGATCGCGCGCGTTTGAGCGAAGCGATCTTGGCTCAGAGTTGACCTGACCCATTAGGATGCTGGGCTGCCGACGCGGGGGTAAGGCGACGACCGCTTTCCGAAAAGTCCCATGGATCCCGCCCCACTGAGTCAATAGAATCCCGGGCCGTAGACGCCGGACCACAACTGGCGCACGGAAGAGGGAGGCATGCATGATCAGACGCTTTGCTGCGGCGCTCGTCGCCGCCGGTGCGGTGGTGGCCCTGGCCACTCCTGTCCTGGCGCTCGACTGTCACAACATCAGCCGGAACGTGTCACCGGCTGAGCAGACGTTCGCCACGACGCAGACACCGTTCTTGGCGTTTCCTATCGGGGTAGACCCGCAGACGAACCAGACCGTGTTCTGGAACGTAATGCCGATGTTCAAGGGCAACTGGTACCTGCTGGCACTGACCGAAACCGCCCCGGAACCGGCCGGGTCCACGGTTGACATCTGGTGGGGATTCATCCCTCCCGGAACTGTCCCTGGGATGCCGGGCAGCAACGGCAATTACACCAACGGGAGGGTGGATGACCTCCTCGGTATGGCGGCGTGTCCGGTCGCCCGTCAGGACATTCACGGCATCCAGTCCGCAGCCTGCGGCTTCACCGTCCCGTAGAGAACCTCCGACTGGCGGGGCCCAGCGCCTGGGCTCCGCCGCAGTGGCCGCCAAACCAGCCTTGCCGCGACCAGTTGTGCCTGCTCAAGGCAATCCTCATGACGCCGAATCGGGCGCTACGCATGGCTGCTCCGGTCTCGCAACGTTGGTTGCCACGCACGGCCGCTCCGGACTCGGGACGACAACAGGCGCGTTGGGCCCTGCGCCCGACGGGCCCCCAGTGACCGAGAGTGCAATCGTGCTGAACGCCCAAAACGTCAGGACCACACACACCGGGATCAGCAGCGCTCGGATCGTCCAGGCCAACATCTTCGACACCTCCTCAGGGCTCATGTGATCCATGCCCAGGAGCCTATGCAGGTGTTGAGCAGCGGGCATCAGGGCAGGCGCTCGACTTTGCTAAGGGCTGGCCCTGTCGACGCCGCTTCGTCCGCACGGGTGTCGGTGACGGAGACGGAGAGAGGTTTGCTGATCGAGGTCAGTGACGACGGAGTGGGAGGAGCGGAGCCGGCACGAGGCGGTGGCCTCCAGGGTCTCGAGGACCGGACCGCCGCGATCGGGGGCAGGATCTCTATCAAGAGTCCACTCGGCGCCGGTACTCGCCTTGTGGCCGAAATCCCATGCGGCTGACGATCGTCGACGACTCGACCTTGTTTCGCGAGGGTCTGGTTCGAGTTGCGCGTGACCTTGGTTTCGAGATCGTTGGCCAGGCCGGCGATGCGCAGTCGCTGGTAGATCTCATCAGGGCCGACCCTCCCGACGTCGCCGTCCTCGACATCCGGATGCCGCCCACGTTCACCACGGAGGGACTCGTCGCAGCACGAGAGATGCGTTCGGCGTTCCCATCGCTGGGCGTGCTCGTCCTTTCTCAATATGTCGACACCCATCATGTGATGGAGCTCATCGCGAGTGGAGGCGGTATCGGCTACCTGTTGAAGGATCACGTAGGCGACATCTCCGAATTCGGCGATGCGGTGCGGCGGATCGCCGCGGGAGGTTCGGTGATCGATCCGGATGTGGTCGCCGAGCTCGTTGCACGTCGTCGCCATAGGGATGTGATCGAGGAGCTCACCGAGCGCGAACAAGAGGTGCTTCATTTGATGGCTCAAGGCCGCACCAACTCGGCGATAGGCTCGCGATTGCACCTCAGTTCCAAGACCGTCGAAGCGCACATACGCAACATCTTCATGAAGCTTCAGTTGGAGCCGGCCGAAGGCGACCACCGGCGTGTCCTGGCTGTTCTCACCTACCTGCGGGCATGAGCTAAGAGGCGCACGCGCCTACCGGCCCGCACCTACCATGTGCCCAAAAGAGAGTTCTGGGATGGGAGAGTTCCGGCTGCTCGAAACAGACACGGCCAGGTTGGAGGCGATTTGTGCATTTTCGCTTCAAATTTGCGTCCGGGGCTCAGACGTGGCGCCACCGCGTAATTCACATATCAGACGCAGTGGTCCAATTCGAAAGCGTGATCGCAGATAGCGCAGATTGCTCTGGATCAGAAGGTTGAAGGTTCGAATCCTTCCTCCCCAGCCACCACCCTGTGCAAGTTCGGCTGAAGCCCGACAAAAGGCCTTCGGCTGATGGTTGTCACTGCTTCGGGTGATGCTTTACACCTGCTTCACCTGAGTCTTGACATCGGCACGGCGGGCGTTAGATCCGGCATTTTCGCGTGCACGCCTGCACTTGAACCTTGACAGGCGCATGCCGCTAATGAATCATGTGCAAGGGTGCACATGAAAGTGGTCCAAGCGCACCCGGCGTTGGTCGGCGAGCAGCATCGGTCGGGTTTCGGGTTGGGCCTCGTCCGGACCCCTACGGCGTTCTTTGCGAGGCCCGCTTTCAAGGAGGGTCACCATGCCTGAAGACCTCAAGGAACTCATGCGCAGGTTCGTCGAGGAAGTCTGGAATCAGGGCAACCTTGACGTCGTCGACCAACTCGCGGCTCCAGGCTGCGTAACGCACGATCCTGCCGCGCCGGGCGGGGAGCTGAGAGGGCCTGACGGCATCAAGCAGCTTGTCTCCATGTACAGGAAGGCATTTCCTGACACCCGTTTCGTGATCAACGACCTGATCGTGGAAGGAGACGAGGTGGCGGGTCGATTCACGGCTTCTGGCACTCACAAGGGAGCGCTGATGGGCATCGCGCCCACTGGGAAACGTGTCTCGATCACCGGGCTCACGATCACTCGATTCCAGGATGGCAAACAGGTCGAGAGCTGGGCAAGCTACGACCAGGTCGGCATGCTGCAGCAGCTCGGTGCATTGCCATCCATGCAAGCGGCACCGACGACATAGGCTTTTCTGGGACCTGCGAGTAACGGCGGCGGGCGTGTCTCGCCGCCGCTCAGATGGTTTGCCGGCTTCTCAGGCGGGCGACACTAACCCGCTCGCCGGGGCCAACACGTGATAGTCACGGGGCGAGCCCCTGCACCATTTCGGCCATGAGGAGAGCGGCCTTCTCGTCGTCCAAACCCTGACCTTCCGTCAGAGAGCGCCAGGCCCAGAAATCGAGCGCATGGCCGAGTGCGGCCATCAACGATTCCTGCCGGTCGTCAGCGACTTGCCAGCCCTCCGCAAGGATCCCGCGCTGCCGATCCCTCTGCTGCGCCAGCGCCGCAAACAATGCTTCGAGCCCGGGAACGCCTTCGAAGTTCGGTATGTCTCCAAAAACCGCGCGGTTTCGGCGGTAGTACGGGTAGAGCTCACATAGGGCGGTGAGCAGGCGATGCCGGGGGTCGACGAGTTGCTGCCAGGCCGCCGGATCGGGCGGCGGATCCAGTTGCATTCCGTGCAGGCTGCAGGCCATGAACAGGCTCACGAGGTCTGGGAAGTGGCGCTGGACGGTGGGCCGTCTCACGCCTGCCAGCCTGGCGATCGCGCTGGTGGTCGCCCGTGATGCGCCGATTGTCATGTGAAGCTGGTATGCGGCTTCGACGATCCGCCTCCGGTTGTCCTCCTGGCGCTGCGCGCGCGCCTTCAGACGGTATCGCCGCGCCATCCAGGTTCTTTGGCGTGCATGCCTGCACTTGAATCTTGACAGACCGTCTCATTTGATGAATCATGTGCATGGGTGCACATGAAATCGGTGACCACCGGCCGCTTCTACCCGTCAGGCCTGCGCGGCTGGCTGCCGCTTTTGCTCGAAAGCCTCATGGTGAAGCGCCTTGGAGCCATCCCCGGGATCGCCCGGATCCAGCTGGCCGACCTCCGCCTGGCGTGGCTGATGACTCGTCTGCTGCAGCACGTGTACATGGGTCGTCGGGTCGCGCTGACAGTCGTTCAGCGCGAGATGGTGGCGACCGTCGTCAATGGCCTGATCGGCGGCGCGCCTTGACTCGGCCTGCACTCGGCGGCCTTGCGCCGCCTCACCGGGCTCGAGCATTTGGACCACGAGTTCGCAACCACCTGGCCGACTTATGAGCTCGATGCGAAGACACTCGCCTTGCTCAGCTTCGCAAAGAAGCTGACAGAGACGCCTGGCGCTATCGATGACGCTGACTTCGACTCGCTGCGCGAGGCGGGTTGGGACGAGCGTGGGATCTACCAGGCGACCGTTTTGATCTCTTTCTTCAACTTCAGTGGGCGCTTAGAGGCAGCGTCAGGCTTGCCAATGGACGGCCCTAAACTCGGCGATCAGCTCGTCAAGATGCTATGAGAGTCCGACATGAAGGCCTGGATGTACAGCACCTGGTACCGGCGGTTTCCGGTGCCCTGGGATATCGGCCCGCGCCCGGAGCTGATCGAACTCGTTAAGAGTGGACGTATCAAACCGTGCCGCGCAATTGACCTGGGCTGCGGCACTGGCAGCAACGCGATCTTTCTTGCGCAGCATGGTTTCGAGGTCACGGGCGTCGACTTCGCGCGGGGTGCGATCGAGAAAGCAGTCGCCAAACGCAATGCGTCGGGTGTCAACGTCGAGTTCGCGGTTGGTGACCTCACCGATCTGCGTGGCGTCAGCGGGCCGTTCGGATTTGCGCTCGACTATGGAGTCCTTGACGACCTCACGCACAAAGACCGGGCGAAGTATGTCGATACGCTGCTCAAGCTGACTGCTCCCGGCAGCCAGTACTTGCTCTGGTGCTTTGAATGGGCTCCTCGATGGTGGGAGAGACCGTGGCATCAATTCATGGCGCTGGTGCCTGGGGAGGCAGAAGCTCGGTTCGGTCCATATTTCGATATCGACAAGGTCGCGGGTCAGGAGTTCGACTCTTCAAAGTACCCGCCGGCTTTCAGCGCCTACCTGATGCGACGTCGCCTCCACTTGCCAAATTGACATTTGTACAAACGAATGCTTGAATTAAACGCGTGGCAGGCCGGGCCGAAGCCGTCGACGGAGCTTTGCGGGCGCTATCTGACGGCACCCGACGCCGGATCCTAGCTCGGGTTCGCGATCAGCCGCGGGCCGTTGGAGAGATCGCGCAGCAGCTCGGAATGTCACAGCAGATCGTCTCCCACCACCTGAAGGTCTTGCGGGGCGCGGGCCTCGTCACCGAGAAGCGCGAGCGCACCCGCCACCTGTTCGTCGTGCGAACGGACGGCCTGGCCGCAGTCAGCGACTTCCTCGATGAGTTCTGGCCGACGCACCTGGCGGGTCTCAAGCGGGCGGCCGAGGCCGAGGCCAGGCGGCCGCAGGCCCGCGGGCGGCACCATGGCTGAGTTTTCCACCTCGATCGACATCGAGGCTCCTCCCGACGTGGTGTTCGCACATCTCGTCACCGCCGAGCGGATGGTGTTGTGGATGGGCCAACGCGCTGAGCTGCAGGCGATCCGCGGGGGCGAGTTTGCCGTCGACATCAACGGGTACCTCATTCGCGGTGAGTACGTCGAGGTGGATCCTCCGCATCGGGTTGTCGTGTCGTGGGGTATGGCGGGCACCGACGACCTTCCGCCCGGCTCGTCGCAGGTCGAGTTCATCCTCACCCCGACCGCGACCGGCACCACCCTGAATCTCATCCACACCGGGCTCCCAGAAACGCGCGCCAAAACGCATGCCGCGGGTTGGGCCAACTACCTCACTCGGTTGGGCGCCGCTGCCACGGGGATCGATCCCGGTCCAGATAAGTGGCTGCCGGCAAACATGGAGGCATCGACACCGTGAGGGAGGACACCATGGAGCTGGTCAAGACGTACTACGACAGTTGGAGAAACGGAATCGCGTCCTTCGATGCGACTCGCGTGGGCGGAATTCTTGCCGAGGACCTCGACTTCGAGGGACCAATCGCCGGCAAGCGTCGCGGTGCGGTGGGGTTCATTGGGGGCCTCATGCGTTTTGTCGAGGGCCTTCAAGCGCCGATCAGCGTCCTGCAACAGGTCGAGTCTGACGATCAGGCCGCCGCAATCTACGACGCCCAGCTGCCGGGAGGAACGATGCGATTCGCGGAGTTCTTTCAGGTCGAGGACGGCCGCATTCAGGCGATCAAGCTCGTCTACGACGCGGCGCAATACCGAGCTTTCGGCGGCCGCTAAGACGGTTTGGTTTTGGCCACCTCGTGCTGGCACCAGGCGTACAGAGCGTCGTATAGCGGGGTCTCCAGCGCGATCTTGAGGTGATCCTCCTCGCCATGCACCATCGCAAAGCCGTGGGCGATCGCTTTCAGGCCGGCCGCCTCTGGGATCGCGTTGACGTCGGCCGCGACGTCGGCGCCGTGCACGATCAAGGCCAGCCGGTCGAGGGCCGGGTCCTCGAGCCCGTACTTGAGGATGATCGACTCGAAGCTGCACCGGCCGTCGACGTGGCCTAGCTCGACGCCCCCGATGTCATAGGGCAGTGCTCCCTCTCGCTCGGCGACGGCCGCCACCTCGGGCGCCGGCACGTACAGGAACTCGGCGTCGGGATCGATGAAACGCTTGATCAGCCAGGGGCAGGCGATCCGGTCGACGCTGGCGCTCTTACGGGTTACCCACTTCATTTTTCTTTTCCCTATTGTCGTTGGAATGTCGCCACCCTAGAATGCCCGCGGATGGACCTGATTCTCGCTGTGATGCCGCTGGCGATCGAGGTCGCGTTCGTCCTCCTCGCGGTCGCCATGATTGCCGACTGGATCGGGCACCGCGAGCGCCGCCGCGGCTATCTCGCCCTCGCGTTTGGGTCCCTCACTTTGCTCATTCTCATCGCCCCGAGTCTCTCGCAAACCGGTCCGTACGGCCAGCTGATCACCGAGGCTGGGATCGCGCTGTTCCTGGTGTCGGGCTGGGCTCTGCTCATGTTCCGCGATTCGTTCATCCCGTTGCGTCCATCCACGCGGCGCGCCGTGGCTGTCTCGCTGGTGGTCGTGGCCGCGCTCGGCATGATCGCTCGGCTTCCCGCCAGCACGCAAGAGCCGCATGGCCCTCTCCAGACCTTCGCGCTGGCCGCGATCCTCACGGCCTGGGGCATATGCGTCGTCGAGCCCATAGTCACGCTGTGGCTGGCCTCGCGGGGTCGGCCGGCGGTCGAGGGAGCACGCATGCGCGCGCTCAGTCTCGGTTACGCGGGCCTGGTCGCCGTGATCTTTGTCGGAACGCTGGGCGGCGAGCTGGTACGGAACCAGGCGGGGCAGTTTGTCCTCGACCTGGTGGCCCTGGCGATGGTGCCGGCGCTTTTCTTCAGCTTCTATCCCCCGGTATGGCTTCGCCGCCTGTGGAGCCAGCCTGAGGAGGAAGAGCTGCGCCAGGGACTCCACAGCCTCCTGACGTTTAGCCCGGACCGGATCACCCAGGCCCAGCGCGCGCTGGAATGGGCGATGCGTCTGGTCGGCGGCGCCGGTGCGCTCATCATCGATTGGGACTCGTCGATCCTCGCCTTCCGCGGCATGACCGGCGAGGCAGCCAAGTCAGTCGCGGCCGAGACGGCGGCGCGCCCGGAGGCCGGCGAAGTTCGGGCTCCCCGGCGTGGAACGACAACCCTGGTCATCCCGCTGGAGCTGCAAGAAGGTCTCGCCTCGATGGTCGTGGTGGCGGGCTCGTTCACTCCCCTTTTCGGCGACGACGAGGTGTCCCGCCTCCGCCAATACGCCGGCAGCATTGCGGCGAGCCTCGATCGCGTCACGTTGAACATGCGCATCCAAGACCTCGAGAAGGCCAAGACCGAGTTCATGAACATCGCGTCGCATGAGCTGCGCGGCCCGATGACGGTGATCAAGGGCTACCTGACCATGCTCGAGGGTGGATCTCTGGGGACCCTGGAACCAAAGGCCCAGTCAGTGCTGCCCCTGCTTATCGCGAAAGCCGACGAAGTCAACGCGATGATCGAGCAGATGCTTGAAGCCGCGCGCCTCGAGGAGGGGCACCTGACGCTCCACAAGGTGGAGGGCGACATCGTCGAGCTCACCGAGCTGGCCATCGACAGCGTGCGGCCGATGCTTGCCAGCCGAACGCTGGATGTAGAAGCGCCGTCCTCTCCAATCCACGCGGACGTTGACATCCAAAGATTCCAGATCGTGGTGAGGAACCTGATCAGCAACGCGATCAAGTACTCCCCCGCGGACAAGCCGATAACGGTCGTGGTCAATCGCAACGGCAGAACTGGAAGGGTCATCGTGATCGATCAAGGAATCGGCATCGCCCAACAGGACCGGCCGAAGCTGTTCACGAAGTTCGGTCGCATCGAGCGAGAGTCGAGTCTGCATGTGGCGGGCACCGGGCTTGGCTTGTGGCTGTCGCGCGAGATCGCGCGGATGCATGAGGGCGATCTCACTGTCGATTCGACTGAGGGCAAGGGCACCACTTTCACCTTCGAGGTTCCGATAATCACTTAGCTGACCTTGGATGTCCCCCTGCGCGCGAGATTCGAGCCACGCCGGCGGCTCAACCTCGCCCTCACCCTCGCCTCAATAGGACAGGGGCCCTCATTCCGCCTACAGGGCAGCGAGGCGTGGCGGGCAACTCTCACGCCCGAGGGGCCGGCCACCGTTCACCTGGTTGACTCGAACGGGGCTGTCGAGGTCGAGGCATGGGGCCGCGGCGCCGCGTGGGCGGCGGCACGCGCGGGAGCCCTGTGCGGTGAGGAAGACGATGACTCCGGCTTTCGCCCGGTCCATCCGCTGCTGGCGGATGTGCACCGTCGCCACCCGGGCCTTCGCCTACCCAAGACACGAGCAGTGTTCGAAGCCCTCGTGCCCGTCGTGCTGGCACAGAAGGTGACTGGCGAGGAGGCACACCACTCGTACCGTGGTCTGCTCAAGGCGTTGGGCGAACCCGCGCCCGGACCGGCGGGCCTCACCGTGCCACCCTCGGCCGCAGTGCTCGCGCGCACGCCGTACTGGACGTTTCACAAACTCGGTGTGGAGCGGCGGCGGGCCGAGGTGATCATCCGCGCCGCGCGGAGCGCGAGCCGACTCGAAGAGACGCTCCTGATGGACCTGACCAGCGCTCGCCGGCGGCTCGAGGCTTTTCCAGGCGTCGGGCCGTGGACTGCGGCCAAGGTCGCGCAGGTGGCTCTCGGTGATCCGGACGCTGTTCAGGTCGGTGACTACCACCTGCCCCACAGCATCGGCTATGCCCTGGAGGGAACTTCGCGATCCACCGATGAGCGGATGCTGGAGCTGCTCGAGCCATATCGCGGGCATCGGGCACGAGTGATCAGGCTGATCGCGGTCGCCGGCATCGCGGCCCCGCGCTTCGGACCGCGGATGCCTCTACGGAACTTCGCCCGGGACTGAGCTCACGCGTCGAGCCCGTCCAGCTCTTCCTCGACCATCGTCACCAGCTCGCGCATTCCTTCCGTGTCGAAGATCAATCGCGCTCCCGCGGCCTGAAACAGCTCAGGCAGCGGCCGCGTGGCGCCGAGAGCCAGCGCTTCGCGATACTGGCGGACAGCAATCTTCGGGTCGCGCCTGCTGTTGCGCCAGACCTGCAAAGCCCCGAGCTGTGCGATGCCGTACTCGATGTAATAGAAAGGGCTGCCGAAGAAATGCGGCTGCTGATACCAGCGCGCGACACGCTCGCTATCGAGTCCGGTCCAGTCGACCGATTTTCCCTCGAACCGCCTTCTTAGGTCGAGCCACTTGCGGTCACGAGCGTCTGCGTCACGGCCGGCTTCGTCGAGGTAGATCCAGTGTTGGAAGGCGTCGACCGAAGCGCAGTGAGGAAAGAATTCGATGATCCCTTCGAGCAGGTCGGCATGCGAGCGGCGCGTGTCGGCCTCTGAGTAATAGCCGCCGCTTTCATTGCCGATGAACGGTGAGGCGAGCAGCTCCATCGACATCGACGCCACCTCGGCCATCTCCGAGCCGGGAAAGCGCTGGAACAGCAGGGGCAGCCGGGAGGCCTCGACCGCGTGGAACGCGTGGCCGGATTCGTGCAGAAGTGTTCGCACGTCCTTGTCGACGCCGACCGCGTTCATGAAAATGAGCGGTTGTTTGCTGAAGGGGAGCGTCATGCAGTAGCCGCCCGGAGCCTTGCCCTTGCGATTGTCCAGATCGAGGAAGTTGCCCGTATCCATCGCCTGGTAGTACTCGCGAAAGTCAGGGTCGACGTGGCCGAAGACAGGTGCGGCGTGATCTATGAATTGGCGGATGTCGTCGAATGGCTTGAGCGCCGGTCGGCCCGCGGCGTCCACTGAGGTATCCCATGGCCGCAGCATATCCAGGCCCATTCGGCGGCGTCGCTTTTCGTTGATTCGCTCGATCGCGGGAAGCACCGCTTCTTCGACGGCGACATGAAAGCGCGTGCAGTCCTCGGGCGTGTAATCGAAGCGGTTCTTTTCGCGGTGGGCGAAGTCGCGATAGTTTGGGAAGCCGGCGTTCTTGGCGACGCTCTGGCGAAGGTCGTACATGCGGTCGAAGATTCCGGCCAGAACGTCGCGCTGCTCGATATAGGGCTTCGCTCGCAGCCTGAAAGCGCGCTCGCGGACGTCGCGATCGTTGACCTGGAGGAATGGCAAGAGCTGCGCGGGCGTCTTCTCCTCGCCTTCCCAGATGACCGTCATCGCGCCATTGACCTTGTTCCACTGGGTCGTCAGCTCGGAGAGCTGCGCGAAAAGTGGGACGTTGGCCTCGTCGAAGAGATTCATCTGGTTCCGAAAGCGCTCGACCATCGTTTCGAGGCCGGGTCGCATATAGCCGAGCTCGACGAGCCTACCCTGCAGCCGCACTCGCTGCTCGTGCGCGCGCGGAGTGATCTGGGTTCCGAACCTCAGCTGGGCCGCCTCGAGCTCGGGGTCGGTCGTGTTGCACGTATACGCGAAGTTGGCGAGGGACGCCGCCTCCCACAAAAGCGAATCGAAGCGTGACCAATCGGCGAGCCATTGCTCGACGTTCTCGGTGTCGAGAGGCCGAGTGGCCAGCTCCTCGTAATACGGGAGCACGTCCTCCCAGACCGCGTCCTTGAACGCGCCAGGCGAATCCGGTAGCACTGTCACGGCCATCACACCCTCCGTCGAGAGCTCGCTGGTTTTCACGCGAGCGCCACACTTCATCGTACAGATCCGATGGAACGCAAATCCTCATCCCCGATGCGACTGCCCCCGGCGGTTCGTGCCGCCGCCCTGACCGCCGTGGGCGGCAACCGCCTTCAGAAGGAATTCGCATGGATGAGCTGGGCGGGCACGGTCTGGCGGCTGGAGGGAGCCTCTGGCGTGGTCTATGTCAAGCGCGCCCACCACCTCGAAGGCGAGCGCGATCGCACGGTGTGGCTTGCCGGCCGGCTGCCCGTGCCCGAGGTGCTCGGCCTGTTCCAAGGTTTCGGAGATGACTGGCTGCTGACCCGTGCGATGCCCGGAACCCCGCTATCAGATCGCTCCCTTGGTTGGGAGCCATCCCGCGTCGCGCGCCGCCTCGGAGAGATCCTGCGTGAAGTCCACGCGACCGATGCGACGGGCTGCCCGTTTGGTGAGCGCCGACCGGGTTACGTGCTGCTCCACGGCGATTACTGCCTGCCCAATGTCCTTGTGCAAGACGGGGGCGCTTTCAGTGGGCTCATCGATGTGGGCGGGGCTGGCCTTGGCGATCCAGAGGACGACCTTGCGGCCGGGGTCTGGACGCTGCAGTACAACTTCGGACCCGGCTACGCCCGTGAGTTCCTCGATGCGTATGGCTGGCCACCGATGAGTGACAAGGCGATCGAACGCCTTCGGCGGCGTTATTCCCGTTAGGCGGGAATGCGTGGCATGGGCGGCCGGGTTTAACCCGGCCGCGATCGACTGTCTTTGAGTCTCTAGTGTGGCTTGGAGTGGCTTTCAAACAGACGCTTCATCTCCGGAAGGTGTTCAGGGGCGCGAATCCGGCCGAGTGAACGCCGGGACTGCAGCCAGCCAACCAACGGCCGTTGAGCGCCCCGACAAGAGGGAACCGGGACGGTTCCCTCTTGTACAAGCGACAAGGCGATCGAGCGGCTACGCCGAAGGTACGGTCGCTAGGCCGGCTTAATGGGAAGAACCGTGTCCACCACACGCCAGCAGTACCAAGCGGCGATGGAGCGGTAAGGGCGAAACCTCTCGCCCTCGGCCTGCAGGGCGCGGGGCTTGATGGTCTCCTTGAGCCGGTGCGCGGACGACCAGCCTTTGCGCACGCCATAGTCGTCGACCGGCCACACGTCGAGCCGGCGCAGCTGGAACATGAGGAACATCTGGGCCGTCCAGGGACCGATGCCGCGGACCTGTGCCAGACGCGCGACCAGATCGTCGTCTGAGAGCGAATCCACATCCCCAAACGGGACCGTGCCGTCCACCACTTTTCGCGCCAGGTCGGTGACGGCGGCTTCCTTGGAGCCGCTCAGGCCGGCCGTTCGCATCGCACCTTCCGGCAGGGCGAGGACTCCCGCCGGCGTCAGCCCGTCCGCGAACAGTTTCAAGAAGCGGCCATGGATGGCATTGGCCGCCGCGCCCGCCAACTGCTGGAACATGATCGAGCGCACCAGCGCGCTGAATGGATCATCGGACGGCTCGCGCAGCTTCATAGGGCCGACCGCCTTGATCAGCCTGGCCATGGCCGGGTCGCGCCTCGCCACCAATCGGGTGCCGCGGGTGAGCTCCGCCGGCGTCGGTTTGGGGTCGGTGTTGGGGGTCAGGCGAACTCGGACATGAACTGAGCGAAGTCGTCTTTCGTCATCCGCAGCTCGTTCTCGCCGAGGTCCATCAGCGGGCGGTCGGGGATATGCTCCGCGGTGGCGAAGTCGGTCATGGTCGTGTCGAGGTAGAGCAGGCCTGTCACGAGGTGGCCGGCTGCGCGACCTTCCTCGATGACCTTCATCGCGGCGCGCCTGTCGGTGGGGTCGTGGTCCTCACCGAGCTTCTTGAGCAGGATGTGCGACCCGTCATGGAGCTCGACGTCGCGCACGGTTCCCGGTTCATAGTCGACATGAACCTCTTCGAAGAACGGGATGAACGAGACGTCCGCGATCGACTCCTCGTGATCCTTGATCCAGCTGTAGCTCTTGGTCGACCCGTCGTGGTCGTTGAACGTCACGCAGGGCGAGACTATGTCGAGGATCGCGGTGCCACGGTGTGCGATGGCCGCCTTGATCAGTGGCACAACCTGCTTGCCGTCGCCGCTGAACGACCGCGCTACGAACGAGCAGCCGAGCGTTAGGGCCACTGCGCAAGGATCGATGGGCTGGAAAGTGTTGACAGCGCCCTTCTTCTGCATCGAGCCGAGGTCGGCGGTGGCCGAGAACTGTCCTTTCGTGAGGCCGTACGTGCCGTTGTCTTCGATGATGTAGGTGCAGTCGATGTTGCGCCGGATCATGTGCATGAACTGGCCGAGGCCGATGGATGCCGTGTCACCGTCGCCCGATACACCGAGCATGATCAGCTGCCGGTTCGCCAGCTGAGCGCCGGTGGTCAGCGCCGGCATCCGGCCGTGCACTCCGTTGAAACCGTGGGCGGTTTCGACGAAGTATGCGGGGGTTTTCGAGGAGCATCCGATGCCCGACATCTTCGCCAGACGGTGCGGCTCGACTCCCAGCTCGTACAGGGCCTTGATCATGTGGTTGGTGATCGAGTTGTGGCCGCAGCCGGCGCACAGCGTTGTGGCCGCGCCCTTATAAGCGTCGCGGGCAAGGCCGATGTGGTTCATGGTCGCGCTCATACGGGGACAGCCTCCGATTCCAGTAGTGGTTCGATGATTGCGTCAGCCGGGATGGGCTGCCCGTCGTAGTGTCGGATCGAGCGCAGGCGATCGACCAGCTCCGGCGGCAAAGCGAGCCGGATGAGGTCGTAGATCTGCCCGTCGCGGTTCTGCTCGACCACATACACGCGCTCGTGGCGTGAAACGAACTCGACGATCTGCGCCGACAACGGAAGCGCTCGCACGCGCAGGTAGTCAACGGATCGATGCCCGACCGAGAGCGCCTGACGCGCCTCGACGACTGCGGCGTGGGTTGAACCGAACGCAATGAGCCCGATCGGTGAATGTGTGGACTCGTCGATCACCGGTCCGGGGAGCGCATGGCGCGCTGTCTCGAACTTGTGCGACAGCCGATCCATGTTCGCTGCATACGCTTGGGCGCTCTCCGTATACCGAGCGTGCTCGTCGTGACCCGATCCGCGTGTGAAGTAACCGGCTGCCGGGTGGTCAGTTCCCGGTAGGGTGCGATAAGGGACGCCGTCTCCATCAACGTCGCGATACCTCGCCCACTCACCGCCAAGTCGCTCCAGGTCGGCCTTCGACAGCACCTTTCCCCGGTCGAACGGCTTGTCCGGGTACATGAACTCGGGCGTCATCCATAGGTTCATACCGAGGTCGAGGTCCGACAGCACGAACACGGGCGTTTGGAAGCGATCGGCGTAATCGAACGCGTCACGAGCGAACTCGTAGCACTCTTCGACCGTGCCCGGCAGCAGGACCAAGTGCTTGGTGTCGCCGTGGGAGAGCGTGTACGCAAACCCGACGTCGGCCTGTGAGGTCCGAGTGGGGAGTCCTGTCGACGGTCCGATGCGCTGGATGTCGAAGATCACGACTGGAACCTCGGCGTAGTAGGCGAGGCCTGCAAACTCTGCCATCAGCGAAATGCCCGGCCCCGAGGTCGACGTCATCGCTCTCGCGCCCGCCCAGCCCGCGCCGATCGCCATCCCGAGGGCGGCCAGCTCGTCTTCCGCCTGCACGATGGCGATTCGCTTCTCGCCGGTCTTGGGGTCGACTCGGAAGCGATCAGAGTATGCGATGAGGTTCTCGCACAGCGACGACGACGGCGTGATCGGGTACCACGCGGCCACGGTGACCCCGCCCATCAAGGCGCCCAGGGCCGCTGCCTGGTTGCCCTCGACGAGTACCTTCCCATCCACCACGCCTGTCATCGGCTCGAGCCGGTAGGGGTCTTGTTTCGAGAAGTTGTCCTGCCAGTAATCGAAGCCCACCTTGATCGCGTCGAGGTTGACTTGCACCGCCTTGGGCTTGGACAGGAACTGCCGCTTGACCGCATGGTCCAGCGCCTCCCAAGGAATGCCCAGCAGCCCCGCCACGACGCCGACGTAGATCATGTTGGCGAGCTGCTTGCGCAGCGTGTCGTTCTGGATTTTCGACTTGGCGAGCTTGGAGAACGGCACCGGGTAATAGGTCACGTCGGTGCGGGCGTCCGCGGTCGAGAACGCCTCCTCGTGCACCACGACGCCGCCGGGGCGCACCGTCTGCAGGTCCTGGCGCCACGTGGCGACGTTGAAGGCGACCAGGATGTCAACCTGGTCTCGGCGCGCCATGTGGCCCTGTGGGGTGACCCGGAGCTGGTACCACGTCGGCAGGCCTTCGATGTTGGAGGGAAAGACGTTCTTGGGCGCGACGGGGATCCCCATGTGGAAGATCGCCCGGGTCAGGACCAGGTTCGCGGTCTGGCTCCCCGAGCCGTTGACTGTGGCGGCCTGGATGGTGAGGTCGTTGAGGATCTTGTCGGTCAATTCGTCACTCGCAGGGGATTGTGAATTTTACGCGTACGTCACCTTGAACCAAGTGGTTCAGCCGCGGATTGGTTAGAGTCCACAACTTGTGAAGGTTGGCACCCCGAAGGAACGCGCTCCGGACGAACGCCGGGTCGCGCTGGTCCCTGACACGGTCACAAGGCTTGCGGGAGCCGCTCTCGAGGTATCGGTCGAGTCGGGCGCCGGAGCGGCCGCCTACATCAGCGACGACGCCTACAAACAGGCCGGCGCCACGATCGTGCAAAGCGCGCTGGCTCTCCTGGGGGAGGCGGACGCTGTGCTCAAAGTGGAGGCTCCCTCGGTCGCCGAGGTCGGCCATATCAAGAGCGGAGCGGTCCTGATCAGCTTCTTGCAGCCTGCCACCCAGGGCGACATCGTTCGGGCTCTTGCGAAGCGCGGCGTGACGGCCTTCAGCCTGGAGCTGGTGCCGCGCATCTCCCGCGCTCAATCGATGGACGCGCTTTCTTCCCAGGCGTCGGTGGCCGGTTACAAAGCTGTGCTGATGGCAGCCGGCCGCGTGGGCAAATTCTTTCCGATGATGATGACCGCGGCGGGGACGATCCCTCCTGCGCGCGTGCTGGTGATGGGCGCGGGCGTCGCCGGCCTGCAGGCGATAGCGACGGCTCGCCGCCTCGGCGCTGTGGTGTCCGCATACGACGTGCGTCCGGCGGTCAAAGAGGAGGTGCAGTCGCTGGGCGCGACGTTCATCGAGCTTGCCCTCGAAACGCAGGAGGGCGAGGGCGGCTACGCGCGTGAGCAGTCTGATGAGTTCCTGCGCAAGCAGCGCGAGCTCATCGGTGAGCACGTCGCCAAATCGGACGTCGTGATCACGACCGCCGCCGTTCCCGGCCGTCGCGCGCCTCTGCTGGTGACCGGTGAGATGGTAAAAGGAATGCGGCCCGGCTCGGTGATCGTCGACCTCGCAGCCGAAACCGGTGGCAACGTGGAGCTGACCCAGGTCGGCAAGGACGTCGAGGTCGGCGGGGTCACCATCATCGGCACTCGCAACGTGCCGTCGACCATGCCTCTCCACGCAAGCCAGCTCTACGCGCGCAATGTAGCCAACCTGCTGCTCCATCTCGTGAAGGACGGAGCGATCGCTCTCGATTTCGAGGACGAGATCACCAAGGGCTGCTGCGTCACCCACGGGGGAGAGATCGTCAACGAGCGCGCGAAGCAACTGGTCGCGTCCGCACCTTTATGAACAGCGAGCTGCTCAACGAGCTGACCTTCTTCGTGCTGGCGGTTTTTGTCGGCATCGAGGTCATCTCCAAGGTGCCGACCATGCTCCACACGCCGTTGATGTCTGGCACCAATGCGATACACGGCATCATCCTGGTGGGCGCGCTGCTGATTGCCGCGGGCGCCAACTCACCTGTAACCGTCATCCTCGGATTGCTGGCCGTCGTCCTCGCCACGACCAACGTCGTCGGTGGCTTCGTCGTCACGGACCGGATGCTGGAGATGTTCAAAGGCCGGCAAGCGCAGCCGAACACGCCCGAAACCGCCAAGCCCAAATGACAACGGTACTCACCCTCGCCTATCTGCTGGCGGCGGTTTTGTTCATCCTCGGCCTCAAGCAGCTGAGTTCGCCGAGGACGGCCCGCAACGGCAACTACACCGCGGCCGCCGGCATGGTCATCGCGCTGGGCGCGACCGTGCCGCAGCTCCACTTCACAACCGCGGGCGCGATCATCGTCCTGGTCGGTGTGTTGATCGGCACAGCGGTCGGAACCATCGGTGCGCGCCAGGTGAAGATGACCGCGATACCGCAGATGGTGGCGCTGTTCAATGGCGCCGGCGGCGGCGCCGCCGCCCTGGTGGCTGTCGCCGAGCTGCTCAAGTTCGGTCCTCATCCGCCGATTGCGGAGGCGCTGCCTAGCGTTTTCAGCATCGTCATCGGCTCGGTCTCGTTTGCGGGCAGCATGGTCGCCTTCGCGAAGCTGCAGGAGCTGATGACGGGCACGCCCATCACCTATCCGGGGCAGCAGCTGGTCAATGGACTAATCGCGGCGGCGATCATCGGCTTCGTGATCGCGGTGCTCGTGATCGCTTCGATCCCCTTCTCTTTCCTCTCGCTGATGCTGCTCGCGCTCATCCTCGGCATAGCCGTAGTCCTGCCCATCGGCGGCGCCGACATGCCGGTGGTGATCTCGCTGCTCAACGCATTCACCGGGCTTGCAGTCGCCGCGAGTGGATTCACGCTCAACAACTTCGCGCTGATCGTCGCGGGGACGCTGGTCGGCGCCTCCGGCAGCCTTCTGACCAAGCTCATGAGCGACGCGATGGGACGCTCGCTGGGCAACGTGCTGTTTGGCGCCTTCGGCCAGGTGCGGACGACGGCCGGAGCCGGCGCCGGCAAGGAGGGCCGCACCGTCCGGACCGGTTCGATCGAGGACCTCGCCACGCTGCTCGCATACTCTCGGCGCGTCATCATCGTTCCCGGGTACGGACTTGCGGTGGCGCAAGCGCAGCATGCGGTGCGCGAGCTGGCGGACCTGCTGGAGAAAAGAGGTGTGGAGGTGAACTACGCCATTCATCCGGTCGCCGGTCGCATGCCCGGTCATATGAACGTTCTCCTCGCCGAGGCGAACGTGCCGTACGAGCAGCTGAAAGAGATGGACGAGATCAACGACGAGTTCAAGGACGCTGACGTGGTGCTCGTTGTAGGTGCGAATGACGTCGTCAACCCGGCTGCACGAACCTCACCCGGCAGTCCGATCTACGGCATGCCGATCCTCAATGCCGACCAGGCGAAGAACGTCGTTTTCTTGAAACGGTCGATGCGGCCGGGCTTTGCCGGCATCGACAACGACCTCTTGTACGACCCGAAAACCATCATGTTGTTCGGCGACGCCAAGGACTCCCTGACGAAGCTGGTCAACGCGGTCAAGGCCGCGTAAGGGCCTACGGCTGGTGCAGCTGGCTTAAGCCCCTCTCCGGGCCTCCCCCCGATGGGGGGAGGGTATTTATGACACGAGCCCCCGGCCGGTGACGGCAGGAGGCTCGCGCCGCGAAGAGGGTGTGGTGCCTCGAATCCTAGGCGCTGCGCCTCACAGTGGTTAGTGGTCAGCCTACAAATCCGAGCCGTTTTCGTTGTGCGGCGAGGGAGTGATCGGACGGCCCTACAATCGGGCCGGTGGACGGCCGCGAGATCGTTTTGCTGGTCACGGTCGTCCTGCTGGTGCTCTACGTGATCGCAATCGGCGGCGCAACCGCGACCGCCATCCGGATCGGTGAGGCTTGGCGCCGGCATCCCGCCAAGGCGACCACCCTGGGCCCGGGTGTCGGCGATGAGGTGGTGCTCCAGGCGCCTTCCCTGCCGATTGCATTTCGTCGCGTCCGCGTCGTCGGGTGGGCGGTGTTCCCTATAGCGCTCGTGCTGGCGGTCTTCGCCAACCGCAGCTTTGCATGGATCGGCCCCGCCGCGGTGGTCGTCATGGTCGGCCTGAATGCTTTCTATTTCACGGCGATGCAGGGTATGGGCGAGCCGCTCACGCTCACCAAAGATGGATTCCGCCTTGGCGTACGAGGACGCGAGCGGTCAGTCCGCTGGGTCCACGTCACCGACCTGGTCGGCGCGAGGCTGGGTGCCTTCAGCGGCATACGGATGTCCGAACCGGGGGAGTGGCAAGACCCCAAGCTGCGGCCGAACGTCATCTTCTTCCGCCTGAACCGCGCTCTCGTGCGCGCGCCCAGGACGCTGCTACAGCGCCTGCGTGGCTTCTCGTACTACGACGGCGCCATTCGCAACCTGTTCGGCGTACCCACCGAGCAGCTGCTGCATGCGATGCGCGAGTACCAGCGGCTCGCGATCGATGCCGAGGCGCCGCCGTTTCGCCGGCCCCGCCCGGGCGAGCAGCCAGGGCGAAGCTAGGCCCGCGACTCTTTGAGGATCAGCTCGAGCGTTTTGGTGTCGAAGGGCTGAGCGAGCCGGAGCACGAAATGCTGCAAGCCCGCGGCGAGCCATTGCTCAACGTCGCGAGGTGTACGCACGCTGACATTCGCGGTGCGCTCGATCTCGTTGGGATCCCGCCCGATGCGATGGCACCACTCGTCGAGGATCTTTGACTTGCGTGCGTATTCGTCTGGGTCTCCGAGGGCGTTCCACATCTGCGCATGCTCCGCGACCAGCCGGAGCGTCACCTTCTCGCCGCCGCCGCCGATCAAGATCGGCATCGGCCCGGCCGGACCCGGTTTGAGCTTCTTGATCCGCTCCTTGATGCGAGGCAGCGCTGCCTTCAGCGTGCGCAGGCGGTCCCTTGCCTCACCGAATTCGAACCCAAATTCCTCGTAATCCCGCTCGAACCAACCGGCCCCGAGCCCCAGCACGAAGCGGCCGCCGGACAGCTGGTCGATCGTGCCGGCCATGTAGGCGATGAGGTCCGGGTTGCGGTATCCGATCGCGCTGACCATCGGGCCGATCTGTGGAACCTTGGTGTCGATCGCAGCGGCGGCCAGCACCGTCCAGCACTCGAACTGGTTGCCGTTGGGGCTGCCGTAAAGGGGAAAGAAGTGGTCCCAGAACCAGATGCTGTCGACGCCGAGCTCATCGGCGTGCCGCCATGCATCGCGCAGCTGCTGGATGGTGCACTGCTGGGGATGGATCGTGACGCCGACTTTGAAGCGCCTCGTTGCGGACATCGGTGAGGGATTATCCTCTGCCTCTCATGACAAATCGGTGGCTGCCCGTCGAGGTCGATACCAAAAGTGCCGGCCCGGATTTCTGGGTCCGGTACCACGCGTATCGGCGCCTCCGGCATGCAGAGACGCGCCCCGACGATCCGATCACTCCCGACGACGTCGTCGAAGGCGAGATGAAGCGCGAGGACCCGTACGAGCTGCACTTCCGCTACGAGATCTCGGACGGAAACCAGATGCTCAGCTGGTTGACTGCAGGCGCGATCAGGCCGGGAACTCCTGGCTATGACACCAACAAGCACCTGTTGTGGGTGGAAGGCTCGGTGCACCGCCATCATCGAAGGCAGGGCATCGGCCGGACCTGGATCCCTCTCCTACTAGAGGTCATGGAGCGCCATTCACACACGACGCTGAGCGTCGGCACCGAAGAGAAATCAGGTCACTCGTTCCTGAAGTGGCTGGGCGCCGAGTCGAAGTTCACCGGCGCCGAAAACCGGCTCAAGCTGGCTGATGTCGACTGGGCGATGCTCGAGAGCTGGATCGCCGAAGGGCGCAAGCGCTCACCCGACACCCGGATGGAGGTTTATGACGGCCGCCTGCCGGAATCGATGTGGGATGACTACTGCCCTCAGTTCTCGAGCATGTTGAACACGATGCCGTTCGAGGACCTCGACCATGGCGAGATCGTCGTCACGCCGCCGATGTTGGCCGAGTGGTTGGCGCGCATGGACTTCGGCAACCGCGTTGGACACTGGATGCTCACGCGCGAGCCGGACGGAATCATCTCCGGCATCACCGACATGGTCTATGCCCCGTACACGCCGACCATCGTTCACCAGGGATTCACCGGCGTGCGGCCTGATGCTCGCGGGCGCGGTCTCGGCAAGTGGCTCAAAGGCGCCATGGCGCTCCACGTCCGCGACCTCTACCCGAACGCGTGGTGGTTCGTCACCGACAATGCCGGCTCCAACGCCCCGATGCTGGCGATCAACCGCGCCATGGGCTTCAGGACTTACCGCGAAGGAAGCGAGTACCAGATCACACGAGACGCGCTCGCGGCTCGACTCCAGCTGCGCTAGGCTGATCGGCTCCTCTGGATGCTGCGCGCGAGCAGGACGATTCCGATAATGATCAGAAGCGCCGGCAGCGCCGCCTTGCCGAACCATCCGTAGTCGGTCTCGCTGATCCTGAAGATCGTCCCGAAGATGACGAAACCGATTATGAAGATGAGCGCGGCCACGAACATGAGCACGCGGCCCTGCCTCAGCAGGTGCGCATCGCTGGTGCGCAGGCCTTGCAGCCAGATGCCGAGACCGACTCCACCCGGTGCGACGAGCGGCCACGCGAAAGCCCACGCCGGCCAGTCCTGGGTCGCATTCATATAGGCGAGGATCAATCCGATCACCGTGAGGATCGCGCCCGGTATCAACGCCCCGGTGCCGAGGCTCAGGAATCCAACCAGGAGCAGGGTCAAACCCGGGATGACCACGAACAGCGGCCAGCTACCGCCGGCGTCGAAGCCGGTGAACTGGACCAGCAGCGCGAACAGCCCTAGAACCACGAGCACCACGCCAAACGCGACGCTGGAACCGGCTCGCCGGGAAGGCTGCGAAGGAGCGGCGTACGCCGGTGCGTGGGGCTGGTACGCGGCAGAAGGAGGAGGAGGAGGAGGAGCTGCCTCGACAACGGCAGCTGCCGCGGGTGTCGGCTCTTCGGCCTGGATCGCGGGCGCCTCTGTGACCGTCTCCGGAGCCGCTGCCTCGGTCGGCACGTCGGCCGTCATCGCCTCCGGTTCCGGCGTCTCTGCCGGCTTGTCCTTGCCAGGCGCGAAAACGTCCGGGCTGCCGGCGAGAACGTCAGGGCTGACGTGGACGCTGGGTTCACCCTCAGAGGTGGTGTCGGAGGTCGTTTCCTTCGAGGTGGAGCGCTTGCGCTTGCTCATTCGGCCACCAGCTTACACAGCCACCCTGGGAAGTCACGCACGCCACGGGGCGGGGAGGAGATGGGCAAGGATTCGGTAAACCTCGGGATTCAGCGCCAGGCCGACGTGGCTGCCCTTCACCTCGATTGCGTTCACGTCGCGCCGGAGGCAGGCCCTCCAGTTCACAACGCCGTCCGAGCGCGAGTAGATCGAGGATGTCGGCACGCGTGGCGGCGCTGCCAGGTCACGGAGGAATCGCATCTCTACCGAGGCTGGATGTCCGAATCGGAAAACGTTGTAGAGGTGGGCGGCCCGGACCCCGGCCATCGTCAGCGGGTGGATGTCGAACGGGTCGTTCAGCGGCGAGCCGAGCGTGATGACCTGTTCCACGAGCTCGGGCTTGCGATGCGACAGAACCTTCGCGAGCACGCCGCCCCGGCTGTGGCCGACGAGCGACACGCGCGCGCCGGTTCGATGGTGCAGCCGCTCTAGCGCATCGATCAGCGGCCGGAGCATCACCTCGGAATACATGACGTTGAACGCCACGCCCGCGACCTGCGGGCGGTAGCCGACCCGCCGCAGCCATTGATAAGGCGTTCGGAGCGTCCAGTCGCCCGCAAGGAAACCGGGGATCAGAAGGACCGGCCGCCCCAAGCCGGGAGGCACCTCGACCCCGCGGAAGGCCGGATCGAGGATCAGGCTCAAGTATTCGAGGTAAATCCGGCCTTCCAGCCACATCGGGGGCATCGGGCCCCAGCTTCCGATGTGACGCCAATCGGGCAGCACCGATGCTGCCACCTGCTCCCAACGCCCCCGCCGCTTGGTGTGATGTTGTGAGAGCGTAGACAAGTTAAGTTCTGAGTGTCACTCCGTTATGAAACAGCAGCGGGCTCCAGTGCGATTGTATATGCCAGCCACTCAAATAGAACACTCAGAAACAAGTCGGGGGTCTCCATCATCGGCACGTGTCCGACGCCTTCCAGGACGCTCAGGTTCCAGTCGGGCCGGCGGCGGATTAGCTCCCGCGCAGCGGCCAGCGGGATGACCCGGTCTAGCGATCCATGGATGACCAGGGTCGGAGCCGTGATTCGCTTGACGCGGGCCCAAAAACGCGGGTCGGCCATCCGGAGCGCGATCGATCGCGATGCCTGAAGGAAAGCCCGGCTGTTCTGGGGGCCGAGATGGCCCCGCTCCCGTGTGAGCTGGACGTGGGCTTCGACGATCCTCGGATCGACTCGCGAAGGGTCGGCGCACACAAGCGCCAACGACAGCTGCACGAGCCGTTCGGGACCAAGCTCGCGGACCCTGCGGTCGAACACGACTTCGGCGAGACCGGGGATCGAGGCCGCCGCGGCGACACCCAGCATCGACGCGGGCGGCCTGCGTACCTGCCGGATTGGAATCGGCACCGCCGGGTCGACCAGGATGCACCCGGTGACCCACGAAGGATGGTCGGCGGTCTCGACGATCGCGATGTGTCCGCCCATTGAGTTGCCCACCAAGACCACCGGTTCACCGATCACCTTCTCGATGAAGTCGTGCACGAGCTCCGCGTTCGCCCCGACGGTCGCGGACCGGTTGTAGAGGGGAGTCTGGCCGAAGCCGACGAGATCGAGGGCGACGGCGTGGTAGTGCTTCGCCACCTCAGGGCCGACCGCCATCCAGTTCAGTGCGTTTCCACCCAGACCGTGGACCATGAGCATTGGTTTGCCGTCGCCGCCAAAGTCGATGTAGTGGACGGGACCGTCCAGGTCCGCGATCTTATGGCGCACTGCGTCAATCCTACGACGCGGGACTCAGGATGGCACCAGCCAGACGCATCAATATGTCGGCGACGGCGGCGGGCGAGCGCCTGCCGTCCTGGTGGAGCCGATCGAACACGGCGAATGTTGTGAGCGCACCGATGACGTCCTCGGCCTCCTTCAGCGAGCAGCCGGGCCGCAGTTGATCTGCGGCGGCCAGCCTCTCGGCGAGACCGCGGTCCTTCTGGTCTGCCTGGCCTCCGGCCGAAGTCACTGCGGGCAGGGCGCGGAAGAGGGCGGGATCGGAGGCCCAAGTCAGGCAGGCCGTCAAGATCCGGTCCCGCAACTGTTCCCGGGGGTCTTGGGCACCGTTGGCTCCGTTCGGAGCCGGCGGAAGCGAGCGGCCGTGGGCCTCTCCCGCCACGGCGCGAAGCAACCCCGACCGCGAACCGAAACGGTTGTAGATCGTCAGCCGTGAGACGCCCGCACGCCGCGCCACAGCGCCGACGCTGAGATGGGTGCCGCCGCTGGCCGCGACCAGCTCTCGAGCGGCGGCCAGCACGGCGGCCTTGGTACGGTCGACGCCCGCCTGGCGCTTGCCGAGATCGTGCCGGCCCTCCACCCGATCAGCTTAACAGACTGTATGTTAACCAGCCCGTCTAACATTCAAGGTGCGCCGGAGTTCGATCCGGCTCGCGCCGACAACCTACCATCCGATTCCGATGAGGCTCCCGGATCCGCTGGCCCTGCGCGAGCTGTCCGCATTGCTGGGAGATCCGGTGTTTCGCGGCCGCGGAGTCCGGCATGGCGACGGCCGGCCCGTCCTCCTGGTGCCGGGCTTCCTGTCCGGCGATTGGTCGATGACCGTTCTCCATGGATGGCTGAAGCGCATCGGCTACAGCCCTCAGATGTCTGGAATCTATTTCAACGTGCGCGCGTCGGAGCACATTCTCGCGGGGCTACGCAGGCGCCTCACCGAGATCCGTTCGACCGATCCCTCGCGCGTCACGATCATCGGCCACAGCCGGGGCGGTCTTCTCGCGAAGGTTCTTGCCCAGCGCAGGCCGGATGCGATCGAGCAGGTCATCACGCTCGGGTCGCCGCTGGCCGATCAGTCAGACATCACTCCACTCACGCAGGCCGCGGTCGGGGTCGTCCGCACCGCGAATGAGATCGGCTTCGGCCTCAGGCTGAGGGCTGAAGGGAGATTTGCTTACGACCTGCGGCAGCCGCCGGCGGTTCCCACGACCTCCATCTACACCCGAGCCGACGACGTGGTGAACTTCCGCAGCTGCATCCGCCCCGACATCCCATCGATCGCCGTTTGGGGCAGCCACAACGGGTTGGTCATCAACCCTGAGGTCTACAGGCTTTTGGGCCGGCTGCTTGCGCGCCCGCGACGGCCAACGCGCACGCTTTGATATCGCTCGCGATTCTGCTGGCGCTGATCGCGTCGGCGCTGCATGGCACCTGGAACGTACTTGTCAAGGTCAGCGGCGACCCGACAACCACGCTGACGCGCTCGACCGTCGCCGCGGCACTCTTGATCACTCCGCCGGCATTCGTGGCGTGGTTGCTCGACGGGCGCCCAGGGCTCACCGCGCAGGCGGCGGCACTTGGGGCGGTGTCAGCGGCCCTCGAGATCGCGTACGTCTTTCTTCTTTCGGCCGCATACCGGCGCGGCGAGGTATCGGTCGTCTACCCGATGGCGCGCGGCTCGGCGCCGTTGCTCGCGGTGCTATTCGGGTTGGGCGTCCTGGGCGAGCGGCTTGCGACGCCTCAGCTGATCGGTGTAGCCCTGCTGCTCGCTGGAATCCTGGCCGTCACGCTTTCGCAAACGAGCGGGCGCGCAACCTTGCCCGCACTCCTTACAGGGGTTGCAATCGCGGCCTACACCAGTGTCGATCGGGTAGCGGTAAGGCTCGCGGCGCCGTGGCTGTATGGCTGGCTGCTGGTGTCGCTGCTGGCCACCGGCCTGGTTGTGGCGCGGTACCTGGGCGCGAGGCTAGGCAATCGTCAGCCTGCAAATGCCGATCCGATCTCATGGCGACGCGCGATTCTCATCGGCCTGTTCACGTGGGGTGCCTATCTCCTCGTCCTGGCCGCGCTCAGCATCGCACCGCTGGCGATCGTCGCCCCGGTGCGCGAAACTGCGGTCGTCGCCGTGGCGGTGTGGGGGGTATGGAAACTACACGAACGGAGCGGCGCCTGGCTCAAGCTGTCGGGCGCGGTCGCCACCTTGGTGGGGGTGGCGCTGCTGGCGCTCTGAAGGGTGTTTTCCGGCCCGGTTTGGGGTCGCGAAACCCGTGGTAAGGTAGCTTCGTCGCCCGGTCGTCGTGCGATGTTCGCCGCGGTCGTCGATTCTTCTCGAAAGGACCCGAGCGTTCGCGAGATTTGCTTTCGAGAAGAGGAGTTACCGATGCCGACAGGCACTATCAAGAAGCTGGTATCCGACCGCGGGTTCGGGTTCATCGCCGCAGAGGACGGGCGGGAGTATTTCTTCCACCGCACCGGCCTCGACTCGAGCGTGAACTTCGACTCCCTGGCGGGCGGAGAGCGCGTCAGCTTTGAGATCGAGCCGAGCCAGAAAGGCCCGCGCGCGAATCGCATCAAGCTTGCGTAGCTAAGACTTGGAAACGGCCGGTCGCTTTGGCGGCCGGCCTTTTTTTGCGCCGTAGAGAGTGACGAGCTCGGCGCCTCGTCGGGCCAGGTCAGAACGGACCTCGTCCGGCTGCACCACCTCGACTCTGGCCCCGAACGAGCTGACGAAGGCGGCCGCCGGCTCGAGCGCGGGGAACGCAAGGCGCACCAGACCCCCACGCGGCCGCCCGACGACTCGGTCCCCCGCGACGCGCAGGACCAGGGCCAGGTCATCGTCATAGGCGACTTTGAGCAACACCTGATAGCCGGCTCGCCCGGATTCCCAATGTGCCGATTGCTCGCGCCATGCCCGCGCCAGGTCGAAGCGCTTGGGACGGCGTGCCGGCTCATCGAGCGCGCGCGCCGCTTCGATTCGTGACAGTCGAAACAGGCGCCGGTCGCTATCAACGTCTGCCAGCAGGTACCAGACTCCGGCCTTGATGATCAGGCCCAACGGGTCGACGTCGCGCTCGACGATTTGAGATTCGGCGCGCCGGTACGTCAGGTGCAGCCGCCGGTCCCCGAATACCGCGTCCTGAACGACGCGCAAGTGAGGCGAGACCGCGCTGCGCCGGCCCCAGCCGGCGGAGTCGACCAGCAGTCGCTCGCGGATCCGGCCGGCACGCCTGCCGGTCTCGCCTGGCAAAGCCGCCGCGAGCTTGCCCATGGCGCTTTCGAACTGAGGACCCGCAGCCGATGTGAAAAGCGCTTCTACCTCGGAAGCGGTGAGCCCGGTGAGGTCCGTCCGCCAGCCGGCCATCAGCTCGATGCCCCCGTTGGGACCCGGATCGGCGTGCACCGGCACGCCTGCCGCGCTCAGCGCAACCATGTCGCGGTACACGGTTCGCCTCGAGACTTCCAGCCGGTTGGCGAGCTCGCTAGCGGTCACCCGGCCGCGAGCCTGTAGGAGGAGCAGCATGGCGAGGACCCGATCCGCGCGCATTTTCCTTTCGCAATGATGACATTGGATGTCAACAATTGCCAGCCACACTGATGGCATGATGACGAAGACGGCGATACGAAGCTTTGAGATCAAGCCACTCGGTCCCTACTCGCTCGCGGAGTCGGCAGACTTCATCGGCGCCTGGCATCAGGCGCCTGCCGAAGGGGGACCCGCCCGCGGTCACCTCCACCTGGCTTTCCTGACCGACGAACGCTGGGAGCCGGTCGGCGCCTGCGTAACTGAGAACGAGTCGGGTGCCGTGCACTGCGACGTTTATGGCGTGGCCGACCTCGCTGCTGTCGAACGTCAGGTGGCGCGGATTCTCAGCCTCGACGTGGACGGCCGCGGCTGGCCGGACGTGGGGCGCCGCGATCGAGTTGTGGCGGGGCTGCAGCAGAGATTTCCAGGCTTCCGGCCCGTGAACTGGTCGGACGCCTACGAAGCCGCCGCCTGGTGCGTGATGTCGTCGCGGATCAGCATGCGGCAGGCCCAGGCGATCAAAGACCGTATGTGCCGCGAGCTTGGCCATGAGGTCGATGTCCACGGCAACCGGTTGTGGGCATTCCCCGAGCCATCGCGGCTGGCCGGCCTCGCTGCATTCAAAGGCTTGTTCGGGCGCAAGGTCGAGTATCTCAACCGACTTGGCCGCTCGGCGCTGGCGGGCGAGCTCGACACCGAAGCGTTGCGAGCCCTCCCTCGCGACGAGTCGCTCGAGCGCCTGGAGCGGCTGGCGGGAATCGGAGGTTTCGGATCGCAGCTGGTGCGCCTTCGCGCGCTGAGCGCGGTGGATGAGCTGCCGACGCGAGAGCCGAGGCTGATGGGCGCGATCCGCACGGAGTATGGGCTCGATGCCGAGCCCGACCTCGACCAGCTAGAGAAGCTGGCGGAGAGCTGGCGGCCATATCGGATGTGGGTGGCGGTGTGCCTGCGGAGGACGCTGACCGGCGGGGCCGGAATGATGCACTCGCGGGCGTCTGGTTAACGCGACGCGCGAGCAGGTCGCGCGCCTGGTTAACGCGACGCGCGACCGACGATGGCGATGGCGCCGGTCCACGCCAACGTGCCCACCGCCACCAGCGCCCACATCGTTGGAGCGATGGTCGGGAAGTCGACGAGGGCGCCGATGATGCACATCGAGGCTGCCCCCGCCAGGAAGAACGCGCCCGGGAACAACAACCACGCCGAGTACCACGGCGGCTGCACCAGGTCGCCGCGGTCGAGTCGTCTCGCCGCGAGGAAGAGGAATGAAGCAGCGATGATTGCCGGAGCCGCGAGCTCCGCGGCCCACCCAGGTCCAATGGAACCTGTTGCCGCTCCCATGACCGGCTGGACGCCGGCCAGCGTCAGCGCGGCCGGCACCGCGAACGCGAGCAGCCGCAGGATTCTGCTGGCGGGCGGCATCGTCACGCCGCCGGCAGCTCAGGCACCTGCGCCGGAAGCGTGAAGACCGGTTGGGTCGGAATCCAGCCGTACTTGACGTCACGGTAGTAATCGGGCTGAGAAAGCTGGGTTATGAACCAGTCATTGAACGTATGTGCCCGCTGCGCGAGCGCGGCCTGGTCCTTGATGCCGCCCGAATATGGCTGCCGAGGCAGGCCCGAGGCAAGGTCGGGAGAACCGTAGAAGTCGTCTGTGCCGTAAACCGACGTCGAGCCATACGAATAGATCGCCACCCCAAGTACGTGGTTCCCTCCCGCAGAAGGCTCGAGCGCTCGGTTGATCTGAGCCAGGGTTTCCTCCGGATAGTTCAAGAAAGCGCCGACTCCGGTGACGACTCGGTTGGCGAAACCCGAGTCCTTCTCGAAGCTGAGCCAGCGCCCAAACCATCCCTTCTCGAGGCCGCTCCAGTCGCTGTCATAGTTCATCGGCACGCCAAAGTCGAGGTAGCCCTTGGTCAGCCAGTCCTTCCAGTCCTGGAAGACCGATGAGTAGGCGGACGTGCGGGGCCAGTCGGCAGGCGTAAGCGGGCCGCCGCCGAAACAGATCAGCGCTCCGCTCAGCTTCACTCCGGGGTGCTGGCTCATAAGGTCGGCATGGAGGTCCTGGACGAACGCGGTCACGCGCGCCCTCCGCCACGCTTTCCATCGCTCGTCGTCATAGGCCGGCGCGGCCCGGGCCCCTGTCTCCTGCATGTAGAGGGACACCGCGTTGGGGTTGTAGCCCCATGCCACGCCGGGGTAGCGAACGAAGTCGAGGTGCAGCCCATCGACGTCGTAGTTGCGAGCCACGTCCATGAAGACCTTGTGCGTATAGATCTGGACTTCCGGCACACCGGGGTCGAGATAACCGCTCGTCGAGCCGTCATTGGCTCGATTGCCCCAGTCGGTGCCGTGGTCCACGTAGACGCGGCTGGATTCGCCGGCGAAGAACGTGTTGAGCCACGCATGAACCTCGATACGCGGCACCGCCGAATGCGCAAGCGCGATCACGTATTCAAGCGGGTCGAAGTCTGCAGGTCCCTGGATGTCGCTCGCGCGCGGCTCATCGGACCGGTTGAAGTACGCATCGCCCGCCTTGCGAACCTGCACGATCAGCGCGTTGATGTTGGCCCGGTGCGCGTCTGCGACCAGCTTCTCCACCTGCGCAGGCGATTTCATCCCGTTGTGGAATGCGTCCACCCAGAGCGCGCGGTACTGGGGCGGCCCGTACACGATGGGACTCGGTGATGGAGACGGGCTCGGGCTGATCGTCGGCGTCGAGGCAGCGTTCTGTCCGGTGCACGAAAGGGACGTGAGAATCAGCGCGCCGGCGACAGCCGCGCGCCTGATCACGAGTTGGCGATGAGCACGTGGTTACGCCCGATCGTCGAGATCGTGCCGGGGTGCTCGCGCTTCAGCGTCGCGAGTGCGTCCTCTTTGAACGCTTCGCGCTGTTCGGGTGCCACCGACTCCAGGCGGCTGGCGCAGTCCCACCAGCCCATGAACATCGATACGAGCTGCTCCGCCGATTGCCAGTGCACTTCCTCCTCGATGACTTCAACGCTGGCAGACCCAAATCCGGCATCAAAAGCACCCTTGCGAAGGGCATGTGCATCCCGGACGGTCTCCCGCGTGTGTTTCTGGTCGACCACCTCTGGCGCCGGGGGCAGCCAGCGGTCGATGACGCCGTCGAGGAGATCGAAGACAGAGTCCTTCACCGGCGACACCGGGATGCTCGCCACGAGCCTGCCGCCGGCTCGCAGGACGCGGTGGGCCTCGCGCAGCGCGCGCTGGAGGTCCGGCGCGAACTGCAAGCCGTGGCCGCAAACGGCCGCATCGAACGACGCATCGGCAAACTCCAACCGCTCCATGTCCATGACCTCGAATCGCGCGTTCGGAATGGCCGCCTCGCGAGCCAGCTCGACCATCCCCGGCGCGAGGTCGATGCCGACCACCTCGCCGCCAGGCGCCACCAGCGGGGCAAGCCGCCGAGTCAGGTTGCCCGGTCCGCACGCCAGGTCGAGCAGCCGCATTCCGCGCTGAGGCGCGGCCAGCTCGATCACTCGCGCCCGGCCGCGCGCCTCGCCGCGGGCCATGATGTCTTCCAGGCGCCGTTGATACGCCGCCGCGTGACGGCTGAAGACCTCGGGGAAGAACTCCTTCGACTTCACGACCTGAGTTCGCGCCATTTGGCTTCCAGCGTCGCCGCGACGTTGATGGCTCCGCTGTTCGTGCTGGCGACGACCTGGATGCCCACCGGCAATCCCGAGACTGGGGCGGGCAGTGTGACCACGGGCTGGCCTGTGGAGTTGAACGGCCGCGTGAATCGCGCCAGCGGCTCGCGCACCTCGTCGCCCGCGCCGATCGGAGGCGCGACGATGGCGGTGGCCGGCAGGATGAGCGCATCGATGCCTTCCACTTCCATTGCGCGGTGGGCCTCCGCGCGCAAGCGAGGCCACGCGACGAGTTCGTCTTCGAAGTCGACCGCGAGGATTCCCAGCCCTCGCCTGATGTGGCCGATGACGTCTGCGCCGTACTTCTCTGGACACTCGGTCGCCCACCGCCGGTGGAAGGCTGCTGCTTCGACAAGCAAGATCATGAGTCCCGCCTTGAACAGCTCGTCGCGGCTGGGAAAAGGCACTTCCGGTATGCCGGCCGAGACCATGTCCCACGCCTGCGCGGTCCCATCGTCGAGGTCGGCGACCCATCCCGCCGGCAGCCCGAGGCGCGGCGCGCGAACCGGTTCGACGACGAGCGACTCGCCCGACATCATTGAATAGGCGGCGGCTGCGGTCGCGACGTCGGACGCGATCGGTCCAAGGGTGTCGAGCGAGCGGCTCAGCGGCACGACGCCCGAGGTTTCGATGCTGCCCAGGGCCGGTTTGAAGCCCACCACGCCGCATAGAGATGATGGAATCCGGATCGAGCCGCCCGTGTCGCTGCCGATGGCCCAATCGCACATGCCCATCGCCACCGCCACGGCCGATCCCCCCGACGAACCGCCCGCCACCCGGCTGGGGTCATGCGGATTGCGCACTGGCCCGTAGTGAGGGTTGACGCTCGTCGCCCCGAAAGCGAACTCATGCAGGTTCGTCTTGCCGACGACCACGCAGCCATGCTCGCGGATCCGGGCCACGACCGGCGCGTCATGGGCGGCGGGTGTGTTGGGAAGGATGATCCCGCCTGCCGTCGTGACCATGCCGGCCACATCGACAAGGTCTTTCACCGCGACCACAGTGCCGTCCCGGGTCTCGTCCGAGATGGAGATGAACGCATTCAGGTCGGCGTGCTCGCGAATTCGCCGGCGTGCCTCTTCGAGATCCAATTCCAGCCAATTCTGGCAGCCGGGGAGTTATCCTCCGGACCTAGCGAGATGTCTCAATCGATGGGCGCGATCAGTCCGACGGTGGCCTGGACCAAGGTCGACGTGCTCACTGCGTACCAGCGACTCACGGCCGAGATCCAGATCCGCGGCCGCCTGCGAGAGACGATGAACGACCCAGAACCGCTGTTCCACCTCCGCAACGTGAGCGCGGAGCCGCTTCTGCCCGGCGCTGTTCAGCTCAATGGGGTGCCGGAGGGCCTGTTCAGCAAGGCCGCCGTCTGCGGCATTCGGACCATTGAAGCGGAACCTCCTCTGCAGGATCAGCCCGAGATCATCCGGCGCTATGCGATGTTCCAGGGGACCTGCTTCATGGTCACCGGTGCGGCCGAGTTTCCCAAGGCGACCGAGCCCAAGATGCACGGCGAGATCCTCATCAAGAGCCACTTCCTGCCGCTGGTCGACGTCACCGTGACGATCATCGGCGCCGCCACCAAGAGCTGGACGCAGCCGACCATCTGGGTCAATCGCGACCAGATGCTCGGCCTTTACCTCGGTTAAGTCCTCAGGTCTTAGATCCGAACAGTCCGCGCAGGCGGGCCAGGAAGACCGAGAACAGCAGCCCGATCGCGTTCACGGGCTTGGCCGTGACCATCTGCGGCGGCGCCGAGTCTGACGTTGAAGGTGACGCGGTCGCGTCGCCAGGGGCGGGCCCCGGGCCCGCGCCGGCACCCGGCTCGCCGGCCTCGACGTTGGCCTTGATGCAGGCCGCCATCTCTCCGACCAGCCGTCGCGACACGTCCTCCATCACACCGCGACCGAACTGCGCGACCCGGCCCGCCACGTTGTAGTCCGTCACGATCTTGACGGTCGAGCCGGTGCTGTCGGCGACCACGCTCATGTATGCCTTCGCGCGCGCCGATCCCGGCCCTGTCGTCTCGCGACCGTCGGCTTCCAGAGTGGCGCTGCGTGCGTTGTCGTCTCGATCGACGATTCGGGCCGTGCCGCTGTACGCGACGGTGATGGGGCCGACCTTGATCTTCACCTTCCCTTTGAAAGTGGTCGGATCGACGACTTCGGAGAGCTCAGCCCCGGGCACGCAGCCGGCCACCTTGTTCACGTCCAGCAGGTACGCAAACACGCGCTCTGGCGGGGCGGCCACGGAGAAAGAATTTTGTAGTTGCATTTCAAAGCTAAAAGTAGCCGAATAGAGGGGTTCGGTTACGAGCTGTTTGCTGCCCGCTCTGGTGCGCCGCGCGCGCTCACTGGCTACTGGGAGGACTTGATGAAGCACAAGGTCGCTACCACCATCAATGGCCGCAAGCACGAGGATGAGGTCGAGCCCAGGCTCCTGCTCGTGCACTACATTCGCGATGTCGCCGGGCTCACTGGCACCCATATCGGTTGCGACACCAGCCAGTGCGGCGCGTGCACGATCCTCGTCGACGGCAAGGCCATCAAGAGCTGCACGATGTTTGCGGTCCAGGCCGAGGGCAGGAGTCTCACCACCATTGAGGGCATGGCCCAGGACGGCAAGCTCCATCCGCTCCAGCAAGCCTTCTGGGACGAGCACGGTCTCCAGTGCGGCTACTGCACGCCAGGGTTCATCATGGCCGCCGCCTATCTGCTGAGCCAGAACCCGAACCCGACTGATGACGAGATTCGCAGAGGCCTCGAGGGCAACCTCTGTCGCTGCACCGGCTACGTGAACATCATCAAGTCGGTCAAGGCCGCGGCCGTCACGATGGGCGGCGCGACGGCGAAAGCCGGCGCGAAGTCAGCCGCCGGGAGGAGCTGACATGGCAATCACGACCATGATCGGAGCCAAGATCCACCGCCGCGAAGACCCACGTCTGATCACGGGGCACGGCAGGTTCATCGACGACATGACGCGCCCGGGCATGGGCCACATGGCGGTGGTGCGCAGCCCTTACGCCCACGCCAAGATCCGGTCCATCGATCCGTCCGAAGCGAAGAAGGCACCTGGTGTCCATGCCGTCTACACGTTTGCAGACTTCAAAGACCACATCGCAGGCGGTCTCCCGGTGTCCGCGTCTTTCGTGGCCGAGAAGAAGCAGGTGCCCAACCAGTTCCCCATCGCGCATGACGAGGTCGTGTACCAGGGAGAGCCGGTTGCCGTCGTGCTCGCCGACGAGCGATACCAGGCCGCCGACGCAGCGTCATTGGTACAGGTCGAATACGAGCCGCTGCCCGTCGTCATGGACATCGAGAAGGCGATGGAACCGGGTAGCCCCAAGGTCCATTCCGGCGCCCCCGACAACATCGGCTGGGACCTCACTTACGCCCCTGACTCGGAGGACGCCTGGAAGGATGCCGAGGTACGAGTCAAGCAGCGGATCCTTCAGCAGCGCCTCTTTCCGATCGCTATCGAGGCCCGTGGCGTGGTGGCCGAGTACGACAGCTATGACAAGCGCCTCACGCTCTGGACCTCGAGTCAGATTCCGCATTTCGTCCGCTTGTTCGTAGGGACCGCGTGCGGCCTGGCTGAGAGCCAGGTGCGCGTCATCGCCGGTCCCGACGTTGGCGGCGGCTTCGGCAGCAAGATCCGGCCTTACGTCGAGGAGTACCTGGCCGTCGTCACGTCAAAGCTTTCGGGCCGGCCGGTGAAGTGGATAGAAGGACGCTCTGAAAACCTCGTCGCCACGACCCACGGCCGCGGCGAGATCTTCGACATCGAGGTCGGGGCCAAGAAGGACGGCACGCTGGTTGCCTTGAAGGTGACCCAGTACCTCGACATCGGCGCATATCAAGGGGTGTTCGGAGCGTTTCAAGCGGTGGCGTGTCTGCTGTCGGGTGGCGCATACAGGTGGAAGCACATCGCCGCTCGCACTGTGGGGATCCTGACCAACAAGACATCGACCGATCCGTACCGGGGGGCCGGACGGCCTGAAGCCACCCACCTCGTGGAGCGGGCGGTCGACCTGGTCGCGCGCGACATCGGGATGGACCCGGTGGAGGTGCGGCGCAAGAACTTCGCGACCGAGTTCCCGTTCACAAACAACTTCGGCCTCGTCTACGACTCAGGGAACTACGAGGGGTCGCTGGACAAGGCGCTCGAGCTCGCCAACTACAAAGACCTGCGCCGCGAACAAGAAGCCCTTCGCAAGCAGGGTCGCTACCTGGGCGTCGGCCTGTCGACGTGGATCGAAATCTGCGGACTAGGGCCCAGCGCGGCGACAGCGCCGGCGGCGGGAGTGGCGCTGGTCGAGTCTTCGCAGGTGCGCATCCATCCGACGGGCGGCGTAACCGTCTACGTGGGAACGCACTCGCATGGCCAGAGCCATGACACGACCTTCGCTCAGATCGTGGCGGACACACTGGGCGTTCCGTACGACTCGATCGAGATGCGGCATGGCGACACAGCCGAAGGACCCGCAATGGGCTACGGCACCTATGGCAGCCGAAGCCTGGCGGTGGGTGGGATGTCGATCCGGATGTCCTGCTTGAAGGTGATCGACAAGGCCAAGCGGCTGGCAGCTCATGTGCTCGAAGCTGACGAAGCGGACATCGTGTTCGACCAGGGCCGCTTCCATGTCAAGGGCAGCCCGGAAAAGGCGAAGACACTGGGCGAGATCGCGTTCGCAAGCTATGGGGCAGGCCTGCCCGAAGGGATGGAGCAAGGTCTCGAAGCGGTGAGCTACTTCGATCCGCCCAACTTCACGTGGCCGTTCGGTGCGCATATCTGTGTTGTCGAGGTCGACCCAGACACGGGCGCCGTCGACATGCGCAAGTACATCGCTGTCGATGACTGCGGCAACATGATCAACCCGATGATCGTCGAGGGTCAGATCGTCGGTGGCGTCGCGCAGGGCATTGCTCAAGCGCTATTCGAAGAGGTCGTGTATGACGACGAGTCGGGGCAGCTGAGGACCGGAACCCTGACCGACTACATGGTCCCGACCGCCAACGAAATTCCGGAGATGGTGCTCGGCAGTACGCTAACCCCAAGCCCGACCAATGCGTTAGGTGTGAAGGGGATCGGCGAGGCAGGCACGATCGCCGCCAGCGCCGCCGTCA
>MNES01000061.1 GCA_001917815.1 Chloroflexi bacterium 13_1_40CM_65_17
GCGATGTAGGTCTGGCTCTGCCCGAAAGTGAGACTTGAGGTGATCGGTGACAGGCTCAAGTGATCCAGCGAGCCGGTGTTGACCGTTTCGGTCTGGGTTGCCGTCGAGCTGAATGCACCGCTACCGGTTGCCGTGATGGTCGGCGTCCCGGCTTTGGTGTCGCCGTAGAAGAAGCTGACGCTGTTGGCGCTGCTCGGGATGCTGACCGAAGTGAGCGTGCTCCCGCCCGAGGTGAGCGAGAACCTGGGGCTGTCCGGGCTGCTGCTGGTCAGCGCCACCGTCTCGGTGCTCGAGGGGTTGGACGGGTTGCCAAAGCTGTCCTGGCTCTGGACCGTGATCGGGCCAGCGGTTGGATTCGAGGTCGCAGTCAAGCTCAAGGCCGAGCTCGTGAAGACCAGCTTGCTGGCTGCGGCAGCGTTGACCGTCTCGGTCTGGGTCACCGTCGAGCTGAAGGCGCCACTGCCAGCCGCGGTGATGGTCGGGGTACCGGCTTTGGTGTCGCCGTAGAAGAAGCTGACGCTGTTGGCGCTGCTCGGGATGCTGACCGAAGTGAGCGCGCTCCCGCCCGAGGTGAGCGAGAACTTGGGGCTGTCCGGGCTGCTGCTGGTCAGGGCCACCGTCTCGGTGCTCGAGGGGTTGGACGGGTTGCCGAAGCTGTCCTGGCTCTGGACCGTGATCGGGCCCGCGGTCGGACTCGAGGTCGCCGTGAAGCTCAAAGCCGAGGTCGTGAAGACCAGCTTGCTGGCCGCGGCCGGGTTGACCGTGATCGTTGGCTGGGGCGGCTGGATGTTGGTCAAGGTGCCGCCGCTGACTTTGGTCTGCGTCGTGAACTGGTAGGCTCCAGCGGTAGTTGGCGCCGTCACCTTCGTTCCTCCGCCTCCGTAGGTGAATGTGAACAGCTTGCTGGTGGAACAGTTCCCGACGGTAAAGGTCACTGTCCACGGGCCAGTTCCTGTGATCGCGGTGCTCACCACATCGCACGTTCCGGTCGCTGTGCTGATAAACCCCGGGTTGGCACTGTTTGTTGTCTGCGGGGTTGTCCAACCGATTGGGACGGTCATCGCGACCGCTCCTCCGTTCATGTTTCCACCACCGGCTCCAGCAGTGAAGGTGAACGTGAAGCTGTTGCCCGTGCTACCCGCTACGGCGGTCGTTGGCGTGACGGTCATGGATCCGTCGCCGTCATGCAGCGCTGCGACTGTGTAAGGCCCCAGCAAGGGGCCGCCGCCGGGGACGCCGGCGGGGGTAGCCGAGATGCTGCTTGTGTCCGCGACGACCCTTTGCATATTCACGCGGCCGTTGCCTGTCTGACCGGCAGTGCCGGCCGGGTCCGCGTCGTGCGCCAGCCGCCCGACTATCACCGCATTGCTGGCCGCCGGATCGACCGCACGCTCAAAAGCAGCGACGCCGGCAACCATCGCTGATGACGCCGAGGTACCGCTGATCGTCGTGTACGTACCGCCGGGATTTGTGGTCGGAATGTTCACGCCGGGCGCCGCTATGAAAGTGTCAACGCCGTAGTTGCTTCCGCTCCACAGCGCATCGGTCGGGTCGGTCGCGGAAACGCCGACGACATCAGCGTCCCCGGCGGGATACGTCGCGTTCGGCGATCCATCGTTTCCTGTAGCTGCGACAAGCACCGCGCCTTTCGACCACGCGTAACTGATCGCGTCCTGCAAGTTCTGGCTGAAGCCACTGTTGCTGAACGGCATCAAAATCACGCTTGCCCTGTTGTCGGCGGCCCAGATCACGCCGTTGACGATGTCGCTGTCCTGGCCGACGCCGGCGGAATCGAGAACCTGGACCGGGATGATCGACACGCCTGAGTAAGCGACGCCCGCGACCCCAGTTTGGTTATCGGTCACCGCGACAGTGATGCCGGCCATCTCCGTGCCGTGTCCGTTCGGGTCGGTTAGTGGATCAGATCCTGCGAAGGCCGAGTACCCGGGCAGCACGCGGCCGGCCAGATCGGGATGGCTCGCGTCGACGCCTGTGTCCAGGATGGCGATGGTTGCGGTGCCGGTCGGCGTCACGCTGCCGTAGACATGGTCCCAGCCGATCTGAGGTAGGTTCCATTGGCTCGAATAGAGCGGATCGGACGGACTCGCTGCCGTCTTCCGCACATGGTCGAGCTCCACCGACTTCACCCGTCGGTCGGCGAGGTAGCGGGCGCCGATCGCAGTCGCCTGGGCAGCCGGCACATCGACGACGTATAGGTGAAGGGCGGAGATGCTCGTACGCTCGGTTCCGCCGTACGCCGTCAGCAGAGCCTGCTCTTGGGCGGTGGTCAGACCGGATACGAGCTTGACCAAGAGTGAGACGGTGCCCACGGCTGGGCGGTGCCCGGACGGCTCAGACGGTGGTTGACTTGTGTTGACTGGGGGCGGCGCTGGGACGGCCTGACCGACGCGGCCCGACTCTGCTCGGAGGCTGCCGGCGGCCGCGACCTGAAGCGGCGCCCCACTCTGCGAGCTAACGGTGGGAGTTATCCCGGTCGCGGATGGGGAGTCGGCGGCGGCGCCTCCCAGGGACTCCGCGCCGGCGGCGATGCCAAACACGAGAGCAGCCGAGAACGGAACGACGAGGAGCACCAGCCGCCTAAGCGCACTCTTCCTTCTCCGACGTCTCCGGGTCCCTTTGCGCCGCATGGCGTCCGAGGATCTTGTCAACCCTGGTTCGCGGTTGAAATGGATAGATTCGGAGTAGGCGGGTCCTTGTCCCGAGTGGCGTCCCCATACTCCCGAATGTCTACCTGGGCACGTCTTCTTTCGCTAGTAAGAGACAGCCAAGATGTGGTGACGAACTACCGAGCGAGTGGCAGTACTCCGCGGCCCAGCGAGCCCAACAGCGCGCTTCGCTGACCTGATGCCAATGCGCGTGAGTTGTCAGGCCAGGCCCGCGACCACGTTGGAGAAGATGTTAGCGATCTGGTTTCCCATGGTGATGAGGACCACGATGGCAACGATCGAAACAAGAATCAGGATCAACGCGTACTCGACCATGCCTTGGCCGCTTTGACCGCGGCGATAGATGGACGGCTCGTTCCTAAGCACTTTCTGAATCACCTGCCTCGACCTGAAATGTCTGCATCTGGCTGCTCCCTAGATAGGGCTCCGAAGACTAGCCGTGACCGCGACCCACGCGCAATGGGCCTTATGCCCAAATGGGAGTGGGTCTTGAGATCCGTCCCACCCCCGGCCTGCTCGGCGCTAGGTCAGTTGCCACGTTGTGCGACCGCCTGGTGACGACTAGGGTGGGGCCCATTCCGCCGAAATAGGTGGGGCCCAATGGAGAAGACCACTAAGCGCTGTCCCAGTCGTGGAATTCGGCCGCGCCGAGCTTACCTGGCTTCGCCACGCTTGTCCGCAAGCGTCGGAGTGATGCAGAGGGCCAGACGAAGGTTATGACACACGAACCCCGGATCCGGCACGTGGAACTTGCGAATGGCGGCACCGCGTACGCGGGTTTCTGGTGCCGTCTGCTCGCAGTTTTGATCGATACGGCGCTGCTGCTTGGCGTGCAAGTTAGTTTGGTGGTTGGGGTCGCTCTGATGGCGCCGGGCGACCTGAGGGCCGCAGCGAACCTTGCGCCGGTCTCGCTCGCCATGTTTTGGGCCTATTTCGCGTTGCTGGAAAGCTCCCCGCTGGGCGCCACCGTCGGCAAGATCGCACTCGAGATCTACGTCACCGACGCGCACGGCGACCCGATCAGCTTTGCTAGGGCTAGCGCCCGCTACTGGTTGAAGACCCTCTCGACGCTCACGTTGATGGTGGGCTGGCTGATGGCCGCATTCACGCCACAGAAGCAGGCACTCCATGACGTATTCGCAGGGACGTTGGTCCTTCGTAAGGGAGCCGCGACAGCCAACGTTCCACCGCCGGTAACCGAGATGTCGGGTGAGCAATGGGATGGGAGCCAGTGGGTAGTCCAATCGACGATTCGAGGTGAGGGTTAGGAATGGGGATTGCTACACCGATTGCGGGCCAGCTGAGGTCGTCGCCCAGGGTGCGCACGCCGCTTTTCCTGGTCGGCATCGCGTTAGCCCTGCTTGCCTTCATCGCGATGTTCGCATTTGGGATCGTGTTCGTGAATCGCTCGCAGGGAGGGAGGCAGATCGCAATTGTGATGGCCGCGCAGGACATCCAGGCCCGAGAACCAATCCTCCCCGACATGCTGTCGGTTGCAAACGTCCCAGCAGCAGCGCTGCCGCCGAAGGCTTTCTTTCGCCTGGCCGATGTGTCTGGTTATTCGGCGGTGGTGACGATCTTCAAGGGCCAGCCGATCACCTCGAACGTGGTCGCCAGCAACCCGGACGTACTCGCCGGCGCTTCCACGTATCTGCCAATCCCGCAAGGCTACGTGGCCATTACCGTACCGACGAGCGAGCAGCAAGGTGTGGCCGGCTACATAGCGCAGGGCGACTACATCAACGTGATCGCGACTGTCAACAGCGCGACGTTCACGCCATCCAACCCGCGGTCGGTCACCCGGACAGTGTTCTCCAACCTACACGTCATCCGCGTGGGACCGCTTTCAGCTGCGCCCAAGGAAGGGCAACCTCAGGGCGTCGTGGGTAGCTTGACCGTGGTGATGTCGCTGTGCGATGCACAGTTCATGAACTGGCTCCTGGTCAACGCCAGCCTCAAGTACGTCCTTCTTTCCTTTCACGACTACACACCCGGCACCCCGGCGGCACCAGAGACCGCGTGCCTTTCGACCGTGGCGCCAGCCGTCGTTGGACCTCACCAGGTGGACGCGCGTTGGGGCTTCTCGACTAGTTAGCAATGCGAAGCATGGGTCGATGAGCACACACACCGAGGTCGAGGGGCTACCTGGGAACGGCCGCGTCCCTCGGCAGGTGCTCACCGAAGCCGACCGGCGATCACGTCCGCAGAGTCTGCGACGGCACCCGGAAAGCGGTTGGCCCGCTTACAGCGACATGATCGCCCGGCTCGCGGTCCTTGAACGGGCCGCCGTCTTGTTCGCGCTTCCCGAAGGAGTCTTGCGGGCACTAGCCAGGCGCCTGCGGCGGATCACCGTCTCGAGCGGTGAGATGATCCTTTGCCAGGGCGAGGCAGGCGACACGATCTTCGTCATGGAGCAAGGCCGCTGCAGGGTCGTGATTGAGAGACCTCCGAGCGTCGTTACCGTCGCGGTGCTCAGCGAGGGCGACTTTTTCGGAGAAGGCGCGTGCCTCTTGAACCGACCCCAGCAGGCGTCAGTTTTCGCCCAGACCGACTGCACGTTGCTAGCCATCGACCGCCAAGTCCTGCAGGCTGTGCTGGCCCGTCATCCAACAGTTCTCGAACATCTCCGCAGGGTGGCCGGCCATCGGTTCAATACGTTCGCGGATACAACCGTGCAGGCCACGTGGGGAACTCTTTTTAACGAGGCCGCGGTGGTCGGCGTTTACTCCCCGAAGGGTGGCTCGGGGGGCACCTGTCTCGCAATCAACCTCGTCGGATCTCTGTCGCGGCGGTATCCCGGTCAGGTCCTGCTGCTCGATCTGGACTTCCCATACAACCATGCCGCGCTGCTGGCCGGCCTCGTGCCGACGAGTTGTCTCGCGCGGATGGCGGCGGTTCCCGCGGACTCGTTCGAAGAAGCGCTTCTGAGCGCCGTCCTCGTCCACTCTGGCGGACCCATGATCCTTTCGGGCGCCTTGCGCCCGGAAGAGGCGGACGAGATTACGCCCGACCTGGTGACCCGGGCCATAAGCATTCTGCGCAAGACCTTCTGCTACATCGTCGTGGACCTCGGCGTCACCATCAACGACTCGACGCTTGCGCTCTTCGATCTCACGCAGCACATAGTCATGGTCGCTGCGCCCGAACTTTCAGCGGTGAAGAGCGCCGCCGACGCGATCGACATCCTGCTGAGGCTCGGTACTCCCCACGACCGCCTGACTGTGGTGCTGAATAACCGCTCGTTGAAGCCGGTCGTCGCGCGACAAGCGGTCGAACGGATGCTCAAACGCCCGGTAGACGTCGAGGTAGGCTTCGACTACTCACGGCCGGACCAAGCCGCGGTGAACGGCGAGATCCTGAGCATCACCAACCCGCGCAGCGAGATCGCCAAAGGTGCCGAAGCACTGGCCGATCTTCTCGAGGTACATCACGGCCGAAGGGGATTAGCGGGCACCACCAACGCCAGAGCTCAGGTCACGATCGGCGCACGCATCGGGGAACTCTGATGCCGGGTGAGACCGCTACTGGAGTGATCGAGCGGACTCGGGTTGCAATTCGAGGATCCTTGGTGCGCCGTCGACTGCAAGCGGTGGCAGAAGGCAAGAGCCAAACGCTGGGGATCGACCTCAACGACGCAGGGGTCGATACGGCATTGATCGTCAGGCAGCTCACGGCCCGGCATCAGCCGGACGGCCGGACACAGCAGAGGCTTGCGGCCGCTTTCCAAAGGTCCGGAGATTGGAACAAGGTGGTCGACAGCCTCGCCGCCGGGGATGCTGTTCGGCGCTCGCGTAGCGCGCGGATGGCGGGCGCCCTTGACATGCACCTGGCCGTCCCCTGGCTGTCGTCGCTGCTGCTCGCACACGAGCCGGTCGTTCGTCACGCCGCTGCGAAAGCACTGGGCAAGATCGGGGGTACCCGTAGCGCCGAAGCGCTGCTGCGAGCGATCCAGCGTCGGGGTCCGACTCCCACGCTGATAGTTGAGCTTGCTCGCGCCGCACCGGACCTCTTCCTCGAGACTGCGCTGTGCGTTCCTCAGCGGACCGGGGTGAAAGGCGCCGTGGCGGTCGCGGCTGGCCTGCGCCGCCGCCGCGCGGCGGTGACTCCTCTCCTCGCGCTGCTCGGATCCGGAACTCGACGAGAGCGGGCGATCAGCTGTAGGGCGTTGGCCTGGATTGGAGCCGGCACCGCGATCCCAGCGATTGCGGTCGCGCTCGGGGACAGCGACTGGATGGTCCGGATGTCGGCGGTGAAGGCGCTGGCCGCGCTCAAGTGTGATGGGTACATGCCGGAGCTGGACGCGCTGTTGGTCGATCGAAACATACGTGTTCGAAAGGCGGCACAGAACGCGCTCCGCCGGTTGCGTAAGGAAATGGCGCCGCGCCTCATGGAGTGGTTATGGCTCTGAAGGAGAAGCTGGCGGCGCGCAAGGAATCTGACGGTGAGATGGTCGCGCCTGGTGAAAACAGGCTCAGCGTGCTCGCTAATGAACGTGTGGAGCAGACACCCACAGCTCTGCGCCCTGCCGGCGCGGAGGACACGGCGACAGCGCCGGGCGGCGTGTCGACCTCCTTTGCGGCCACCAAAGCCGCAATACACGGCCTGTTCGTTGAAAGGCATGCCGACGAGATCGACATCAGCGACCGCGAGGGAGTGCGTTCGCGAATCGCGAGCCTGACCGAGGAGTACATGCGAGTTTCCGGGCTTGCTTTCAACCGGCTCGACTACGGCCGCTTGGTCGACGCCCTTCTCGACGAGATTCTCGGGTTGGGTCCGCTCCAGCCGCTGCTCGAGGACCAAGCGATCTCCGAGATCATGATCAACCACCCTCGGCAGGTCTACGTGGAGCGTGCCGGCCGCGTCGCTTTGAGCCCTGTCGTTTTCGAGAGCACGACTCAGCTCCGCCAGGTGATCGATCGGATCGTGAGCAGCATCGGCCGACGTGTCGATGAGAGCTCTCCGATGTGCGACGCTCGCCTGCGAGACGGCTCACGCGTGAACGTCGTCTTGCCTCCGCTTGCCCTGGACGGGCCCTGCATGACGATCCGCAAATTCTCGCGCGACAAGCTGCGCCCCGAGGACCTGCTTGCAATGGGTAGCGCGACCGCCCAGATGCTCGAGTTCCTCGAGGCCGCGGTGCGAAGCAGGCTCAGCATTCTGGTCTCGGGAGGGACGTCGTCGGGCAAGACCACCTTGCTCAACATCCTGTCCGGGTTCATCCCCTCTGACGAGCGCATCGTCACGATCGAAGATGCGGCCGAGCTGCAGCTGCGCCAGCAGCACGTGATCCGCCTCGAGTCCAGGCCGCCCAACGTCGAGTCGAAGGGGGCCATCGGGATCAGGGATCTCGTCCGCAACGCGCTGCGGATGCGGCCCGACCGGATCATCGTCGGCGAGTGCCGCGGCGGTGAGGCCCTCGACATGCTGCAGGCGATGAATACGGGGCACGAGGGTTCCATGAGCACGGTCCACGCCAACAGCGCATACGACGCTTTGAGCCGGCTGGAGACGATGGTTCTGATGGCAGGCGCTGACCTACCCGCACGGGCTATCCAGAAGCAGGTCGCATCAGCCATCGACGTCATCGTTCAAGCGGAGCGTTTGCGCGGGGGAGCACGCAAGATCGTCAGCATCGCCGAGATAACCGGGCTGGCGAATGGCGAAATCCAGCACCACGAGCTGTTTCACTTCCATCAAACCGGCGTGGACGATGCCGGCAATTCGAAGGGGTTCCACACCGCCACCGGCAACCGTTCAGTCCGTATCAATCGCATCGCCGAGCGAGGTGTACTGCTCTCGGCATCGATTTTCGAGCCCGTGGCTGGAGCCGCCGACCGGGCATCGGGCTGAGATGGGCACAACCATTCTTCTCTCCACCATCGCCGCGCTTGGCGTCTTGGTGGCCTGCATCGCGATGGCTCTACCTGGAGGTGATGCGGCTGCAAACCCGCGCGCAGGAGCGGAAGGCGGGGCGTCGGGCCGCTGGGAGCAGTCCTCGTTACGGGATCGCATCTACCAGCCGTTCGAAGCACTGGCGGATCGGTCGAACCGGCGCCGGCGCCTGAATGGCGGCCTGAGCCTGTCCGAGCACATGGCCCGCGCCAACCTGAAGCTCCGCACCTCCGAGTTCGTCATGGTCCAGGTCGCCTTCCTCGTGACCGGGGCGGCCATCTCGCTGATGCGGTTCGGGTTCGGGCCCCAGTTCGTCATCGCGGGCGTAGGCGCGTACCTGCTGCCGATGCGCTACGTCAAATACCGCCAGAGTCAAAGGCTGAAAGCATTTAACAGGCAGCTGCCGGACACGCTGAGCCTGCTCTCGAATGCGTTGAAAGCAGGCTTCTCGTTGCCTCAGGCCCTGGACACCGTTTCGCACAACACCGCAGCGCCGATCTCCGACGAACTGTCGCGTTCCATCCGAGAGATGAACGTCGGAAGCTCGACCGAACAAGCCTTGACGAAGATGGTCAGGCGCGTTGGCAGCGAAGACCTCGACCTCATCGTCACGGCCATTACCATTCAGACTTCGGTGGGCGGCAACCTCGCCCACGTCCTCGAAAGCATCTCGCACACGATTCGCCAGCGGATCCATGTCAAATCGCAGATCTCGGCGCTCACGGCTCAAGCTCGGGCCTCCGGTTGGATCATCACGTTGCTCCCATTCATAGTGGCCGGGCTCCTTTACGTCATTACGCCGCCATATTTTCAGGTCATGTTCCAGGAGCAAAGGGGACGAGCGCTCCTGGTCTTAGCGGGCCTCTCCATCGCAGTCGGCAACGCCCTCATCAGGCGAATCGTCAACTTCAAGGTTTAGGCGTGGCGGCACTCTACGTCTCACTTGCGTTGGGTGCCCTGGCCGCCGGTGGTGTGTTTGCCGCAGCCTGGAGCTGGTTGCCCGCGCCTCCCAGCAACGCCGACTTGATGGAGGGCCGGCTGCGCGTGTACGAAGCAGGGCCGGTGACGTCCCTGGCCGACCTGGAGCTTCAGCAATCGTTCGGCCGAAGAATCGTTTGGCCGATGATCAAGCGCCTAGGACACTTGCTCGAGCAGACAATGCCCGAGAAGGCACGGCAGCAGATCCACCTCAAGCTCCAGCTTGCTGGTCGTCCCAACGGCCTGAGTACCAGCGACTTCATCGCAGTGCGCTATGTGCTGACGGCTCTTCTCTGCGCCTTGGGCATCGGCGTGGGGACTCTCATCGGGAGCCCGCCAATGATCGCAGTGGGTGCTGTGGTTGGGGCGTGCGCTGGGCTGTACCTGCCCATTCTCTGGCTTCGACGTAAAGTAGCGCGCCGAAAGTCCGACATCCAGTTCGAGTTGCCCGACGTTATCGACGTGCTGATCGTCTGCATGGAGGCCGGGCTCACTTTCGAGGCGGCGCTGGAAAAGGTGGTCGAGAAGTACGACCATCCGCTCGCCGTCGAGTTCGGGCGGGTAATGCAGGAGACACGCGTTGGCCGGCCCCGACTCGAGGCGCTTTACGACATGGGGCAGCGGACGGGGGTCGAGGACCTGAACAGCTTCATTCAGGCCGTCATTCAGTCCGAGCAGCTGGGTTCCGGTGTCGTTCGCATCGTGAAGATTCAGTCGGACGAGATCCGGCAGAAGCGCCTGTTACTCGCGCAAGAGCGAGGAGCGAAGGCCTCTCTCAAGATGCTCCTGCCCATGATCGGATGCATCTTCCCGACTCTCTGGATCATCCTGCTGGGCCCCGCCGCCCTACTGGCCCTCCGTGTCTTCCGGAGCGGGTAGCGATGAATTGGCGGAAGCAGCCTCAACACGGCCAGTCGACGGTCGAATTCGGCGCTTCCGCCATCGTCCTCATGTTGATCCTGCTCGGCCTGATCGACTTCGGCCGGGTCTTTTACTTCGACGTCGGCCTGATCGGTGCCGTTCGCGAAGGCGCTCGCCAGGCGAGCTGGTTCGACCCCAGCAACAGCAATAACCCGAACCCGTTCCTGTACGACGCCTCGATCAAGAGTTCGGTGGACGCTGTCCTTGCCCACTCAGGCCTGCCGGATTCGCAGCTGCAGAACCCAACCACGACCTGTCCGAGTCCTGTCGACGGCAACGCGAACTACAACCCGCCGTACGACGACTCGCTCTACCCAACCAGCCTCAACCAACCACTGCTTTTCATCTGCTACGCAAACACACCCGGTCTCGATCTCACATCAGCTCCCACCGACAACAACTACAAGGGCTCGGACGTGAATGTGATCCTGGTCATGAGCTTCGGCTTCGCGTCAGGGCTCCTCGGGGGCGTCCTGGGGAGTTCAGTCCACATTGTCGGCAACGCCCACATGACCATTGGCGGCTACACGCCGTGAACGCACGTGTATCCAAACGCCACGGCCGACAGCAATCGCAGTCACTCGTGGAGTTCGCGATCGTCGCGCCGTTGCTCCTGATCTTCCTTTTCGGAGTCGTCGACTTCGGGCGGGTCATCTACGTCTATGTCACGCTGAACCAGGCGGTCAACGAAGGAGCGCGGGCAGCGATTCGATCATCAGCGCAGCTGCCTACAAACGCCGACGTGGAGACGGCGGTGAAGCAGCATGCCGTTGACGTCTCGCTCGCCAACCCCTGCCCGAACGGACCGGTAACGACTGCTACGCCGCCGCCCAACCAGGGCTGGATCTACATCACGGAGCCATTCACAGGCAACACTCTGGCGCTTGAGCAACTGTCTCCGTCCCTCGAGAATGCGCCCGGCGGCACGATGTGGGCGGTCAGCAACGGGACGTGCAGCGCGACCAACCCTGCGCATGACCACGTCACGCTGCAGGTAACGATTCGGTACAACTTCGTTCCTTTCACGCCGCTCATCCAGCAGGTGACCGCCAACCACATCGTCATCTCAGCCGCAGCGACTTACGCGGTGGAGTACTGAGATGGCCGCCTTCGGCCGTCGTCGGCAACTGGGCCAGGCGATCGCTTTGATTGCCCTGATCATCGTTGTGCTGTTTGGTTTTCTTGGGCTGGCTGTCGATGGTGGGCGCGGATACCTGGACCGTCGCGAGCTCCAGGCTTCGGTGGATGCCGCCGCGCTGGCCGCGGCCTACAACTACATGAATAACAACGACTACACGCAGGCCGAACAGGCGGCGACAAATCAGTATGCGAACAATGAGCGTCTCTACATGACACCGACCTGCTCTGGCTACGGAACGTTGTCGGTCTCGTGCAGCTTTGGTGACCCCACCAACCAGACGCTCACGTTGACTGTGGTCAACCATTCCATCGCCGGCGTCACATTCAGTGCCACTGGCACCCACCACATCGGTGTCACGATCATGCAGCTACTGGGATCCAGCACGATGGCAATCGGCGCAACAGCCACCGCGCTCGCGCGCAGAGCCGGCACCAATGGTGCTGCGATTCAGACGCTGAGCCCTTCATGCAACGGTTCGCTGACATTCACGGGGAATTCGACCACCACGCTAACCGGCGATATCTGGTCGAATGGCGGCGTCAACGACAGCGGCAGTGCAGGCGGCTCTGTCGGCGGCAACGTCGTAGGGGTCTGCTCGGCCCCTCCGCCTCCTTTCCTGACCGCGCCATGGACGGTGACTGGATCCCAGGCCAACGGCTGGACCATGCCCGACCCTGGTTATTCGCCGCTGGCGCTCAACGCCGCCAATCAGTCATGGAACTCGGCTAACTGCGCGGGAGAGTGTCCTGGCACGTACAACACTGACCCGCACCTGACAGGCGGCGCCGGCTGTTACTTCCTGGAGGGCGGTGTCTATGACTTCGCACAGGGATACACGCAGTTGGGTGGCTTCGTCAGCAACGAGCTGCGACCACCCGATGAGCCGAACATTGCGCCCTCCAACCAGCCAAACACCACAACACTCAGTGGGAATCTGAGCGGAAATAACGTCACGTCCATCACCGTTGGCCCTCTTCCCGGACCGATTCCGTTGAACTCCTCCATTACCGTTGGCGGGCAGACGTTTACTGTCTCATCTAGCGCCATCGCCGGCGCCACCACGATCAGCATCAACAAGCAAAACGTGAGTGGAAGCATTCCCAGCGGATCCTTGCTCTCAGTGCGGGCACTCCACCAGTTCTGGGATTCGGTTGTCACGTGCAGCGGTTCGTTCAAGGCTGAGGCCGTCGGCAACACGAATAACCTCTCAGGAACCTGGTCGGTCGAAGTGACCGCGGTGCGGTGGGAACCGTACAGCTGCGTCGGGCTGGCTGCGTCCGCAAGCTGCTTCATACGGGAGAGTGCGCCATCGATGTGCAAAACGGTGACTCTTGGCAGCAGCACCAACATCAAAGTGACAGCCGTTTCCGCGGTCCCCGGCGCCCAGTATCTCAACGTCTATCTGGCACAGAATGGGTCCTGTTCGGGACTTGCCTATCTAGCTCGCTTCCAGAACACCGCCAACTCGAGCGTGACAATTAACAGCAGTTCGTTCCCGGCCGGCTGGCCCAGCGGACAGGCGTCTCCGCCCGATCCGGAGAGGCTGCCGCTCAGCAGCAATCTCCCGAACGCCGACCCTGCTGCAGGCACACCGCCACGCGGCGACCTTGGCAATGAATATCAGTGCGTCGATCCGACTACCGGCAACAACGTCGTCTGCAGCCCAACAACCGTCACGCCCGGCGCGGTCGTCTTCTACATTCCATCTGGTGGCTGCGTGGACCTGCGCGCCGGCGGCGACATCTATATCTTCACCGGCAACCAGTACCAGCGTGTCGTTCTGTACGAACCCGGTCCCGAGCAATCATCGCAGCCGAATACGTGCTCGAACAGTATCAACGGCCACGATTTCACCAGCTTGATTGGCATCTTCTATATCCCGGCGGCAGGCGTGACGATCAACGGCACCAGCTCGTATCAAGCGACTATTGCTGGAGGCGTAATCGCCTGGACCGCCACCATCCAAGGCAACGAGAACCTCGCGATCAAAGCTGACGCATCTCTGCGGGCTTGGCCATCTACAGTCCGCCTGACGCAATGAGCGAGCTCGTCCCGGTTCCCGCCCCGTTGGATCAAAACCAGCACTTGGGCCCGCTGGCACAGCTGCTGGCGAACCCGATGGTCACTGAAATCATGGTGATGGGCGCTCACGACATCTATATCGAGGTCAACGGCAAGATTCTGCTGACCCCGGTCACCTTCGAGAGTGATGACGCCCTCTTGAATGTGATCCGCACGATCGTTGAATCGGTCGGCAGGCGCGTGGACGAGGCGAATCCTCTGTGCGACGCACGGCTCGCGGATGGTTCCAGGGTGCATGTTGCGATTCCCCCGGTTGCCGTCGACGGACCACTTCTGAACATCCGCAAGTTCGTTCGCGGTCCGCTGGACATGGCCGACCTGGTTCGTCTGGGAAGCTGCAGCCCGAGCGCCTTCGGCTTCTTGAAAGCGTGCGTTGAGGCGCGCGCCAACATCCTGGTGAGCGGTGGAACCAGCAGCGGCAAGACCACGCTGCTCAACGTTCTGTCGGGCTACATCCCTAGCGACGAGCGCATCGTCACGATCGAGGACGCGGCTGAGCTCCAGCTGCGCCAGCGTCACGTGGCGAGGCTGGAGACGCGCACGGCCGCATCGAACGGCAACGAGATCACCTTGCGCGATCTGGTGATCACGTCGCTTCGGATGAGGCCGGACCGACTCATCGTTGGAGAAGTCCGCGGTCCCGAGGCCCTTGACATGCTCCAGGCGATGAACACCGGCCACGACGGCTCAATGTCAACGCTGCACGCCAACAAGCCCCGCGATGCATTGGCTAGGATCGAGACGCTGGTGCTGATGGCGGGCTACGACCTCCCGGTGCGAGCAATTCGCGCGCAGATCGCAAGCGCGCTCAACGTGATTGTCCATCTGGAGCGGCTGCGAGACGGCACGCGAAAGGTCGTTCAGATCAGCGAAATCGTCGGCATGGACGAAGACGTGATCACGATGCAGGACGTCTTCCGGTTCACACGGAGCGGATTCGCCCCGGACGGCCACGTGATAGGTAGCTTCATTCCTAGCGGCATAAGGCCCCGCGTACTGGATCGGCTCCAAGAGCTCGGCCTCGAGATGCCAAGCGAGATCCGGCCCCTCTTTCCGGGGTCCGGTGCGGCATGAGCTATGAGACGGCCAGGAACCGCTCCAGATGGGTAGACGCCCCGGCCCAGAGTGCCGCCTGCAATTTGAGGGACCGGCTTATTAGTTGGGAGGCCCTGACGGACTCAGCGACGTCGTAGTTCAATCTCCAATTGATTCACGAAGTCATCAGTCTCTTTGTTCATGCGTTCGTCTTCTTGGTTCTGAGCGCCCAGGATAGCGTCCAAAGCGTCTTGCGAGGCCTTCGCCTTTGCAAGCAACTTTTCTTTGATCTTCAAGCGATCTGAAGTTCGCTTCGCCGGGTCGGAATTCAGCAGCGATACGAAATGCTCGGCGAGTGTCGTGAAGGCCCAGGCGTCGTCCCCGGCCTCAAGCGACCCCGGTATGCCGGCGAGATTGCCAAACCATCCTCGCAGGACGTACACGATGGCCGAGTTTTCGACATCCGTGAACTCATTTGCGTGGCGAAGATCCAAAACGGCATCCTCAAAATTCTCTGTTTCGGTCGCATCGGTTCCCATTTCTCACCTCGACAATTTGCACTTGCTCAATCAACGCAGTTCGGTCGCATCAGGGCAGCCGCCCTAATCGAGTAGGGCACTATGAAAGTAGACCCTTTGCCGTAATACTGGCTTTGAGCCGACTGCGCGCGTTTGCGCTGTTGCGGCAGGTTTGTTAGTGTGACGCCGCTCTTCCGCGTCTGCGGCACGCGAGAAGGGAAAACCCTGGGGGTAGGCGTTGCGCATTTATCGCTACATGACCCATGCCATGGTGCTCGCGATTGCGGGAGCCATGTCCGGTTACAGCGCGATCGATCGAAACTTCTTTCCTAGCTTCCATGCAGCTGCGATCACGGCTGCCGCCGCTGACGAAGGACATGCGGTCGGGGACGTCTCGCTGAGCCGTGACAGCGGCATCATCAAACCGCTTTCGATTCCAACATCACCGCTCGCAAGCCACGCTCCAATCGTGCACATCGTCGTGCCGGGAGACACCCTGGAAAGCATGGGCCGACAGTTCAACCTGCCCTGGAAAGACATCGTCTGGTCGAATCCAGGCCTGCGCATGCCGCTCACGGTGGGACGACCTGTCAAGCTGCCACCGCTGCCGGGCGTCGTGGTCGTCGCTGGGAGGGGGGACACGCCGGCGAGCCTCGCCACCGCCTACGGCGTCGACGTCAGCACCGTGCTCGGCTTCAATCGAATTCGAGGCTCGCAGCTGACGTCCGGCTTAGAGCTTGTTATTCCCGTCGATGCTGCCCAGGGTCCGATACTGCGAACAGGTGTACCGGCCGACCCGGTCGACCCCGGCCAGTTCCTGTGTCCGATTGCCGGCGCCAAGATCATCCAGCCGTTCGGACCGACGTCCTTCGCGATAGAACCGTCCTTCGGCGGTTATCTGCATTTCCACACCGGTGTCGATTTGCTGGCCGGCTATGGCACGTCGATCGTCGCCTCTGCCGGTGGAAGAGTGACTGCAAGCGGTCCCGCCGACTACTTCGGCATTCGGGTTGAGGTCACCGACAGTTTCGGCCTCGTCGAGGTCTACGCCCATATGTCGCAGGTGGCAGTGGCTGTTGGGCAGGACATTCAGCAGGGCGAGAAGGTCGGCTATGTCGGCAGTACGGGTCTCTCAATCGGCGCGCATCTGCACTTTCAACTCGAAGTCGGCGGCATGCCGACTGCTCCAGGTGCGTTGATCGGCTGCTGAGGAATTCCCAGGCTACGGAGACGTCGTTGTCGTGCGGGTCAAGCTTTCCGCCAGCTGCAGCAACAGCCGATTCGTAGGCACGATCACTCGTGGCCCGCAGGCGTCCACGCTCAACGATCCGTTCTCATCCACCTCCACATTGGCCAGAACCACGCAGGGATCCGCGGAGGCGGGCGGGCAAGTGGTGGCGGCAATCAAGCAGAGCGCATCGCGCAAGCGACCTGACCGGAGAAGCTCCATGGCCTCTGCGTCTGTACCCGTCGAGACGTCTACTACCGCACCCTCTTGCACGCGGATGCAATAACTCTCGACCAGGCTGCCGACCGCATCTCGATCCTCGCCCACGTCCGGCTCGACAGAGCCCACCGGGTGTCGCTCTCCAGCGAGTTCTCGGTAGCAGACGCTGATGTGCACCGCCGGCGGCAGGAAATCGTCACCCGCCGACATGGGGTCGCAGTCGTCAAAAAGCCGCAGGGGAACTATGTCGACGTCGGTCGAGATCACGATCTCGCGACCCCACTCATCTAGTGCCAGCCCGGCGGAGATACGTACGCCGTTGCCCTGCGTCGTTGTAAGCGGGCTCACGCCGAGCCCGCATACGACTCCATGGCCTAGCGCGAAACGGTTATGGAGCTGGTTCTTGCGGCGCCAATAGTCTTGTTCCTTCTGGAAGTCGCCCGCACTCAAAAGCTGGCCGTAGAAATATCGAAGCCGCTCCGCCGGATACAGGTCGGCAAGCCATAGCTCATGAGTTGGGTGATCCATTGACTTCTCTCCTCACAACATATCTGTGGATCATTCAAGAACGTCGATGATGTCCGCAGCCTAGAGTTTGGTCGTGGCCACGACCAACATCCATGATCCAGGAATCGAGCTGGCCCAGCGTCGTGCCGACGACGCCGGCGAGGCCGGCCGGACGCCCATCCACATCGGCCGCGGCAAGGTCCGCGTCGGAACGGCCAGCTGGACAGATCCCACGATGACGGCCCTGGGCGTCTTCTATCCGACGGGTGCCGACACCGCAGAGGAACGGCTGCGCTTTTACGCCAGTCAATTCCCGGTGGTCGAGGTCGACGCAACCTATTACGCGTTGCCCTACAAGCGGATGACGGAGGCTTGGACCGAGCGCACCCCCAAGGATTTCGTTTTCGACATCAAGGCGCACGCGATCATGACCGGGCAGCCCACCGAGGTGGCACGGCTCCCGAAAGCAATCCGGGAGCAGCTGCCCAAAGAGCTGGCCGACAAGAAGCGCATATATCGGAAGGACATGCCGGCCGAACTTCTCGATGCGATTTACAAGCAGTTCCGAGAAGCCCTTGAGCCGCTCA
>MNES01000013.1 GCA_001917815.1 Chloroflexi bacterium 13_1_40CM_65_17
GACGTTCGGGTGCCGAAAGACAACCTGGTCGGCGAACGCGGCCAGGGCTTCCTCATCGCGCAGGCGCGGCTTGGGCCGGGGCGCATCCACCACTGCATGCGCTGGCTCGGCCAGGCACGCCGGGCCTTCGACATGCTGTGCGAGCGCTCCTTGCAGCGAGAGGCGTTTGGCAAGAAGCTCGCCGGCCACGAGACCGTCCAGAACTGGATCGCGGACTCCGCGGCCGAGATGCAGGCGGCGCGACTGATGACGCTGCATGCGGCGTGGGTCATCGACACCCAGGGCGCGGCGGCCGCGCGGAAGGAGATCTCGCTCATCAAGTTTTTCGGCGCGAAGGTCCTGCACGACGTGATCGACCGAGCCATCCAGATCCACGGATCGCTCGGCTACTCGTCCGACATGCCCCTTGAGGAGATGTATCGCCACGCGCGCGCGGCGCGCATGTACGACGGGCCGGACGAGGTCCATCGGGTCTCGGTGGCGCGGCAGATCCTGTCCGGCTATCAGCCGCCCAAGGGCATGTGGCCGCGCGAGCACGTCCCAACGCGCCGGGCGGCGGCGCAGCGCAAGTTCGCAGCCCTGCTGGAAGCCGCCACGACCGACGCCTAAGGGTGGACCTCCGCGAGGTGCAGCCGGTCCCAGTCCGAATACTGTCCGTTGACGTGGATGATGCGTGTCAAGCCCGCTTGCTCCAGCAGGCTCGCCGCGATCCCGGCCCGGTAGCCGGAAGCGCAATGGACCGCGACTGGCGCCTCGCTCGGAATTTCCCCGGCCCGATATGGGACATCAGGGACGTACAGGTGAACGGCGCCTGGGACGTGGCCGGCCGCCCACTCGTGCTCGTCGCGCGTGTCGACCACAGTCATCGGCTCCGCGCTCAGGATCCATTCCGCCATGTCCTCGACGTCCTTCGTCTCGAAGGTGGACTTGGTACGACCGCTCGACTGCCAAGCGTCCATGCCGCCGTCGAGAGCGCCCGCGATGCTGTCGAACCCGATGCGGTGCAGCTGGCGCTGCGCATCGGCGTGCTGCGAGTCCGTTCCGCCGGCGAGCACGATCGGCCGGCCACGCGGAATCAGCCATCCCACCCACGCGCTGAAGGGGCCGTCCAGCCCGATGCTGTAGCTGCCGGGGATGTGGCCGCGGTCGTAATCGCGCCCTCGGCGCACGTCGACCACGGCCGCGCCTTCAGCCATCAGCCAATCGACATCTGACGCGCTCAGCTTCCTCGGCGGCGCAGGCCTCCGGCCGAGCAGGGCGGGACCTACGGAGTTGATACCGGCCATGTCGCGGTAGTAAGCCGGAAACCGCTGCTGGTTGAGGGCTCGCGCGAGGAACGGCATCACCTCGGTGGTCAGAAAGAATGGGTTCGTCGACCGCTCGTGGCCGAGCGTGGTCTCGTGCCCGCTTCGTCCTCCGGTTCCGCAGAACGAACCGCTCCCGTGCGTAGGGAAAATCGCGAGGTCGTCCGGCAACCCGCGGAGCCTTACCTGCAACGTTCGAAGCGCCTCGAGCGCGAGATGGACCGCGAGGTGAGGGCCGAACAGATCCGTGCGAGCGATGGCGCCAACCATGACCGCGCCGCCGGAGAACAGGGCCTGGGGCCGACCGTCCTCGACCAGCAGGTAGCTCTTGTGGTCAGGTGTGTGGCCCGGCGTGTGGAGCGCTCGGAGCGTGGCCCCGCCGAAGGCAAGGTCCTGCCCAGCATCCAGCTCACCGATTGCAGTCCCTGCCTCGCTCGCTAGCTCCCCCCGGCCGGTTGCGAAGTCGTTGTGAAGGTGGGTGTCGAGGGCGTGGGTCAGCTTGATGCCGAGAGCGTCGGCGCGGGTCAGGTACCCGTCAACGTCGCGATACGGATCGACCACCAGTCCGACGCCGTGATCCTGGTCCGCGAGGAGGAAGCTTGCGTTGCCGAGCTCACGGGCGGGGAAAGCTTCGACGGCGACCATCGACCATTACCCGAACGACAAGGGCGCGGTAGTCAGAAGCACCCAGAACGTGACCCCCGTGATCACGACCGCGCCGCCGTAAAAGACCGCCTGCGCCGGCAGAGTACGTGCCGCTGGCACACCCAGGTCGACGAGCAGGTAGCGCAGGCGATGGGCGAAGTGGAAAAAAGGAGCAGCGATGAGGACGAGCAGGTAGAGCTTCACGATCGGGTTGCCCAGGAATCTGATCCAGGTGTCGTAGTGGCGGTCGACCACGGGCACGATGTGCAGCGGTCCCAGAATGCCCTGCACCAGGACATGCACCGGGATCAGGATCGCCGCGATGATCCCCCCCTGGGCGAACAGGAACCACCAGATGAGGTGCGTGAAAGCGGGCCTCCGCTTGCGCGCCACGTCGTGTCTCATCTGGCGAATCCGATGAGAACGGCGGCGATCACAACCGAGGCCACGAACCACGCGGCGAACTGGGACAGCACGATGACCCGCGACGGGATCGGCTTGTCCAGCAGCTTGATGTTGATGATCACGCCGGCGAGGCTGAGGAACGTGTAGCTGTGGTACAGCGCAAATCCGAGGACGATCACGCTGAAGACCACGAACGCGGCCGATTCAGGCGGGTAGTAGCCCTTCGGCCCGGTTGATGCGCGTTGGATCTCGAACAGAAGCCACAGCAGCCACAAGGCGAGGGGCAACGCCGTGAACTCGCGGACGATGTAAAGGAAGTAGTGGCGCTGGCGCAGCCACCAGCCGAGCGGCATCTCAGGTTTGTAGACGCGGGGGGCGCTGCCGGCGCTCGCCGCCTCGGCGCTACCGGGTGGCTCCTTCACGACGTCACTCGTCACGGTTTCCATAAGGCAGCACGAATCGCATCGTGGTATCGAGCTTGGTCTGCTGGATTGCCTTGGCCGGATCTACCCCTTTGGGGCACACGACCGAGCACTCGCCCACAAAGCTGCACTCCCAGACGCCCTCTGCATCCGCAATCACGGGCAGTCGCTCCTTGATGCCCTGATCGCGCGAATCGAGGTTGTAGCGCCGGGCCAGCGCGGTCGCCGCGGGGCCTAGGAACTCATTGTTGAGTCCGTACACAGGGCAGGCCGCGTAGCAGAGCATGCAGTTGATGCATTCGCTGAACTGGCGGAACTCGTCGATCTGGTCCATGGTCTGACGGTGCTCGCCGGCGCCAAGCGGATACTCCTGCTTGCGGATGATCCATGGCTTGATGGACTTCAGCTTGTGCATGAAGTCCTCCATGTCGATGACGAGGTCGCGCACGATAGGGAAGTTGCTCAGCGGCTCCACCGTGATCGACCGCGGCCAGTAGTCGCGCAGGAACGCATTGCAGGTGAGCTTCGGAATCCCGTTGACCATCATTCCGCAGCTGCCGCAAATGCCCATGCGGCACGACCATCGATAGCTCAGGCTTCCATCGACATGCGCCTTGATGTGATTGAGCGCGTCCAGGACCACCATGCTCTCATCGGCGAAGGGAATGTCGTAGGACTGAAGTCGCGGCGCCTTGTCCTTGTCGGGATCGAAGCGTGTGGTCCGGATCGTGATCCTCTTTTCAGCCATCAGTACGTCCTCGCCTGTGGTTTGAAGTTGGTGATGCGGACGTCGCCGTACTCGAGTCGGGGAGCGGGGCCATCGTCGCGAAAAGCGAGCGTGTGCTTCAGCCACTTGGCGTCGTCGCGATCCGGAAAATCGCGGCGAGCATGGGCCCCACGCGACTCCTCGCGCGCGAGGGCCGAGTACGCGATCGTCTCGGCGACCTCGAGCATGAAGTCGAGCTCCAGCGCCGCCGTCAGCTCGGTGTTGAAGGTGCGGCTGGAGTCCTCGATCTTGATCTTCTCGAACCGATCTCGAAGCGAGCCCAGCTGCCGCGTCAGTTTCTCGAGGCCTTCGCGGGTCCGGAACACGCCCGCCCCAGCATCCATGTCGTGCTGCATCTCTTCACGTATGGTCCCGATGCGTTCGTCTCCCCCTTTCTTGTCCAGGAACGACGCCTCGATCCTCCTGGTCTCATCGGCGAGAAGAGCGTCGACCGGGTTCGCGCCGACAGCGCGCGTCGCGCTCGCGTGCTCGGCTGCCGCGCGGCCGGCTGCGGCGCCGAACACCAGGCACTCGGAAAGCGAGTTCGAGCCGAGCCGGTTGCCGCCGTTGAGCCCTACGTTGGCGCACTCACCGGCCGCGTAGAGGCCCACGATTGGCGTGGCGCCCGAGATGTCCGCGTCGACGCCGCCCATCATGTAGTGCTGGACCGGCCGCACCGGGATCGGGTCCTTGACGATGTCGATGCCGACGAACTCCCGGCCCAGCTCACGCATGAAAGGCAGCTTGCGATCGATGACCTCCTCACCGAGGTGACGGACGTCGAGATGCATGTACTTGCCGTGGGGCCCGTCGAATCCGCGGCCCTCCTCGAACTCGGTGGTCATCGCGCGAGAGATGATGTCGCGCGGACCCAGCTCCATCTTGTTGGGCACGTAGCGCTTCAGGAACCGCTCGCCGTCCTTGTTGAGGAGGTATCCGCCCTCGCCGCGCACCGCCTCGGTGATGAGGATTCCCGTGTAGGGCAGGCCCGTGGGATGGAACTGCACCATCTCCATGTCCTTCAGCCCGACACCCGCTCGATAGGCGAGCGCCATGCCGTCGCCGGTGCAGATGTTGCCGTTGGTCGAGAAGGCATAGACGCGGCCGAGCCCGCCCGTCGCGAGGATTACGGACTTGGCCGTGATCGCCTCGAATCGCCCCGTTCGCATGTCGATCGCGACCACGCCGACACACCGCGAATCCTCGATGAGGAGCTTGGTCGCAAACGCTTCGTCGTGCCTGTGGATCTGGTCGAATTGAAGAGACGTCTGGAAGACCGTATGCAGCATGTGGAAGCCGGTTTTGTCGGCCGCGAAGGCGGTGCGCCATGTGGTCATGCCGCCGAAGGGTCGAGCCGAGATCTTGCCGTCGGAGTCACGGCTCCACGGGCAGCCCCAGTGCTCCATCTGGATGATCTCGATCGGCGCCTCGCGCACGAATGCTTCGACCACGTCCTGGTCGGCGAGGTAGTCGGAGCCCTTGATGGTGTCGAAGGCATGAGTTTCGTAGCTGTCCTCGGGGCGCAGCACGGCCGCAGCTCCGCCTTCGGCGGAAACGGTGTGGCTCCGCATCGGGTAGACCTTGGAGACCATTGCGATGCTGAGGCGCGGGTTGGCGTCCACCGCAGCTATCGCCGCCCTGATCCCGGCCAGCCCACCGCCGACCACCAGGACGTCGTAGCTCTCAAAATCCACGAGTGTCCATGTTATTCGGTCCCCTGATCTGACTCCGTACTGGCCGCGGCCCGTAGAGCGGTATCCAGGCCGCCTGCCGGAGCGGGCGGATGTGCTCGTGATCGGAGGTGGAATCACTGGCGTCAGCGTGCTGCATCACCTTCGAGCGCGTGGCTTCGATGGCGTGCTTGTCGAGCGCGCACACATAGCAGCCGGCGCGAGCGGGCGCAACGCCGGGTTCCTTCTGGCAGGAGTCGCGGACAACTATGCCGAAGCGGTGCGCATCTTCGGCCGTTCGCGAGCGCGTGAGATATGGCAGCTGACTCTCGAGAACCACGCAACGATGATCGAAGCGGTCCAGGCCCGGCCGGTCGGATATCGCCGCCTCGGCAGCGCCACCCTCGCGTCCGGTGACAAGGAGGCGGCACAGCTCGCGGAATCGTGGCAGCTCTTGCAAGAGGACGGGTTCGAGGCCACCTGGGATGGCCGGCGCCTGGTGAATCCACGCGACGGGGAGGTCAATCCAGCCACGCTGGTGGGGGCGCTCGCGCGCCAGGCTCAGCCGGACGCGATTCGTGAGGGCGTGAACGTGACCGCGATCGAAGCGGCCACATCAGGGGTCGTGGTGCACGCTGACGGCGCCGAATGCCGCGCTGGTTCCGTGATCCTCGCCACCAACGCTTACACGCCGCAGCTGCTCGAACAGGTCGCGATCCAGCCTCGCCGGGCGCAGATGCTCGCGAGCTCACCCGACGCCGCGCGGCTGTGCGACGTCCCCACGTACTCGCATTTCGGCTATCGCTATTGGAGGCAGCTGCCAAGCGGTGAGGTTCTGATCGGCGGCTGGCGCGACACCGCATACGACGTCGAGGTCGGCTACGACGAGCGACCAACGCCCGCCATCCAGTCCCACCTCGATGCTCAGCTGAAACGAATGGGCGCCGAGGGCGAGGTCACGCACCGTTGGGCCGGAACGATGGGATTCACCGAATCAGGGCTGCCGCTGGTCGGGCCGGTCGACGGTATGCCGAACGTCTACCTGTGCGCGGGGTTCAACGGGCACGGCATGGGCTTCGCGTTCATCAGCGCAAAGAGGCTCGTCGACTCTCTTTAGGCGGCGGCAGCGACCGCCCGAGAAAATCCAGCCAGTTCGTGCCCATGATCCCATCGACCTGCGCGGCGCTGAAGTGCTTGCGCAGCCGGCCCGGCAAACCTTTCAGCTCGCCAAGGTTGCGGATCGGTCCGAACCTGGAATCGATCCCGCCGTCGAGGTCCGTGCCCAGACCTACGTGCTCCGGGCCGCCCGCCGCACGCGCCAGATGCAACGCGTGCCGGACCACGTCGTCCAACGTGGTCACACCTCTCGTCCGCAGGTGGTTTGGATAGAAGCTGATCCCGAGGATGCCGCCACGGCGTGCTACTTCGGCGGCGGTGGCATCCGTGATCTGGCGATCGCCGGGGACGATCGCGCGTGCGTTGCTGTGAGAGGACATGACGGGACCCCGCCACATTTCGAAGGCATCCGAAACGGCCCGATCGGCCATGTGGCTGAGGTCGAGGATCACTCGCTTGCGCCGCATCGCCTTCAACAGCTGGACGCCCAGCGCGGTGAGGCCGCCCGGAGCGCGAGTCCCGCCGCTGTAGCGGGTGCGGCTCCAGGCGGGGCCGATGATCCGCACGCCCATGTCCGTCCAGGCGCCGAGCTGGCTTGGGGTTTCGATCGGGTCGGCGCCTTCCATCAAAAGCACCGCCGCGATCTGCCCCCTCTTCCAGCCGCGGACGTATGCCACCAGCTCGCGCGAGTCGCGGATGAGCCGCAGGCCACAGCTTCGGTAGTAGTTGACCTCCGCCACAGCCATGATGTGCGCCTCGTGCGCGTTCTCGTAGACGAAGCGGGTACGCATCGCGCGCCGCGCGAGCGCGGGAGCCGTGTACAGGGTGGCGCCGATGAGGCCCACACCCGCGGACGTCAGGGCAGGCCGGCTGATCAGGTAGCCAGGGGCTGGCGGCCCCAGGAAGCCGCGGCCGTCGGCGATCGCGTTCCAGGCGACGTCCAGGTGGGCGTCGACGATCATCCGGCCGCCCATTGGCAGGGGCCGGGTTCCTCGCCCAGGGCCGCAAACATCGAGAGGGAGAATAACTTGACCCGGATTCCTGTATTGGGTAATAATGAAGCCCTTCACTATGAACCCCGACACCTTGAACCCGACCAGCAAACCCATGCTCCCACGGGAGCTGGGTGCTGCGCACGAGCTCGCCCACGACGACGCCGGCCGCCTTTACAGCGTCCGGATGCGGGAGCTGTTCGAAAACCTGCACGTTGACATGAGCGCCGTCGAGGCTCTCGGAGCCTTGAAGATCGCCGGTCACATGCTGGGCTTGCTGCAGGAGCGTTGGGCCGAGCGGCACGGCCTCACCCAGGGCCGCCTGGGCGTGCTGTTCCGGCTGTACCGCTGCGGCGACACCCCGCTGGGTGATCTGGCCGTCGACCTCGACTACACGCCTCGCAACATCACCGGACTCGTCGACCACCTCGAGCGCGACGGCCTCGTCGAGCGTGTCCCCGATTCCTCGGACAGGCGCTCGATCCGGGCGCGGCTGACTGAGGCCGGGCGTGGTCGCATCGAGGCGGTCTGGAAAGAGGGCGTCGACCACCAGTTCGAGATGGTCGAAGGGTTCAGCAAGGACGACCTGGCGCAACTCCGACACCTGTGCCTGTTGCTGGTCGAGAACGCAAGGAAGGAGCTGGGGAAATGATCACTCAAGGACTGTCACGCAACCGCGTGATCCTCGCTACGGCCGGCACGATGCTGGCGCTGCTGCTGGCCGCACTCGACCAGACGATTGTCGGCACTGCGATCCCGCGCATCGTTGCAGACCTGAACGGACTCGACCGCCTGGCGTGGGTGACCACCGCCTACCTCGTCACTTCGACCACCATGACCCCAATCGCCGGCAAGCTCGGCGACCTGTTCGGCCGCAAGCCGTTTCTACTCGCCGGGATGATCGGCTTCGTCGCCGCGTCTGCCCTGTGTGGGCTGTCGCAGGACATGACGCAGCTGATCGTGTTTCGCGGCATCCAGGGCATCTTCGGCGGAGTGCTGTTCGCCACCGTTTTCACGGTCATCGGCGACCTCTTCCCGCCCGAGAACCGGGGCCGCGTGCAGGGCCTGTTCGGCGGCGTCTTCGGACTTAGCTCGATCGTCGGCCCAACCGCCGGCGGCTTCATCACCGACCACTGGAGCTGGCGCTGGGTCTTCGAGGTCAACATCCCCGTCGGCGTCATAGCCGTGCTGGTTGTGCTCGCCGGCCTCCCCTATGTGCGCTCGAAGGCGTCGTGGCGGGACATCGACTTCTGGGGCGCGCTGACGCTTGCCGCGGGCGTCGTGCCCTTGCTGATCGCGCTTTCGATAACACGCGACCACGCATGGACGTCACCCGAGGTGATGGGGCTCCTCGCCTTCGCGGCAGTCATGCTCGCGGCGTTCGTGTTCGCGGAATCGCGTGTCGAGCACCCGATCGTGCCGCTGGAGCTGTTCAAGAACACGACGTTCACGGTCTCGATGGTCGTCGGGTTCCTCACCGCGTTCGGAATGTTCGGCTCAATCCTCTTCACACCGCTGGTCTTCCAGGGCGTGCTGGGCATCAGCGCGACGAACTCTGGCGCGCTCATCACGCCAATGATGTTCGGCCTCCTCGCCGCGAGCACGATCACCGGATTCGCGATGCGCCGGATCAAGTACTACCGCTACCTCGGCACCCTTGGGGTCGCGGTGATGATCGGCGGCATGTACCTTCTGTCGCTGATCACGCCCTCGATGCCGGAATGGCGCGTCGTGGCCGCCCTGATCGTGGTCGGCCTTGGAATCGGCACCACCTTCCCGCTGTACCTCACGGCCGTGCAGGTCGCCCTCCCGCGCCAGTACCTGGGCGTGGCCTCGAGCCAGATCCAGTTCTGGCGGAACCTGGGAGGCACGGTCGGCAGCTCGATCCTCGGCGCGGTGCTCGCCAACCGGCTGCCCGGCTATCTCGACACCCAGATCGCCAGCCTGCACCTCCCGCCGCAGGTGATCAGCCACCTGCCGACCGGCGGCGCGAACGCAATCCTGCAGCCCGGCGCGCTGTCCCAGCTTCCGCCGGCGGTGGCGACCGCCATCCGCCTGGCGCTGTCAGACACCCTGCACGACATCTATATCTTTGCCGGGGCGATCCTGATCGCCGCCCTGATCGCGACCGTCTTCCTCAAGGAGGTGCCGCTTACAAGCGCCCCCAGCCGGACGGGTTTCGCGGAGCCGGTGCCCGAGAATGACGCGGCGGAAGAAGCACGGGAAAAGGTGCCCGCCTAGGCCAAAAAAAGGCCCGCCTCCAAATTCCCGGCAGGCGAGTTAAAATCGCCCCCGCAACGCTAGAGGGGGTAGACCGGTCAACTTCGTCCGGGCCTCTGAGCGCATTCATGGGGAGGCCAGACGGTGAGTTTCTCGGACAGGACGTTGCAGTGCCGTGACTGTGGGCGCGATTTCATCTTCACGGCCGGGGAGCAGGAGTTCTATCAGTCGCGGGGGCTGCAGAACGAGCCCCGCCGATGTCCCGAGTGCCGGGCGGCCCGCCGCTCGTCCGAAGGCAACGGCCGCACGCGGGTGATGCACGACGTGATCTGCTCCAACTGCGGCAAGCAGACCCAGGTGCCGTTCGTGCCCACCGGGGCGCGGCCGGTCTATTGCCTGGACTGCTTCCAAACGGTGGGGCGGCGCTAGGACTTATCCGTTCCATTTAGCGTGTGAGGGCGGCCGGGTTCAACCCGGCCGCAACTGTTTCTCTTAGTTCGGCGCCAGGTGCAGATCGAATTCCTCGGCGCAATCGCAGCTGATCAACTGGTCGCCGCATCGCGGGCACTGTTCAATGTCGCAGCCAAAATGGTGGGTTCCTCCAGGGGCGACACCACAGTCGCCACATGCGCCAGTGAACCCCATTGGCCAGATCGTTTCCGACCCATAAGCGATTGGCTTGAAAGTCTCATCGCGAAAGCTCATCAAAGACCGCGCTTTGCATGTTTGCGCCCGAAGCATCTCCTGTTCGCAGTCCTCGCAGACAGCCATGGCCGCGATGCTATGCCGGATGCCGTCAAACGCCAAGCGTCTTTACAGCGGCTAGGCCAGCGCGATGGGGCGCACCGGCGACCCGGTGGCGCCGCGCATCTTGAGCGGCAGGCACACAAACGCGAACTCGTGCACACGCGCCGCCGCCAGCTCTTCGAGGTTGAGGTTCTCGATGATCGGGATCCCGGCGCGCACCAGGAGAAGCACATGGCCGGGCAGAGTCACTCCGAGCTCCGGGTCCACCGGGCCGATGACATCCCACGCGATGTTGTCGGCGCCCACAGCACGGACACCCCGTTCCACCATCCAGCGGGAGCCGGCCGCGCTGACGCCGGCGGCGTGGAGGTATTGGGGCGCGTCGGCCCACAGCGCGCCGTAGCCGGTGCGCACGAGCACGACGTCACCCGCCCGCACTTCCACCCCAGCCACTCCGGCCGCATGCTCGAGCTCCTGCCGGGAGATCGCATGATCGGGTGGCACCAGCTCGTCGTGGGCAACATCGAGCAGGACGCCACGGCCGACGAGCGGTGGGAGTTTCTCGACTCCGTGCTCACGGAAGCCGACCGACGTCTGCACGCCGGAGTCGATGTGGACGCCGCCGTGCAGGATCATGTTCTCCGCCTGGTGCGAAAGAGCGTCGATATGTGTGCCCGAGTGCTCGGGCATGACGACGATCCCAGATGCGCCCGTCCTCGCCTCGGGGCCCCCGCGCGCGTGATGGCGGTGCAGGAAGTAGTTGAAGCCCGGCGTATGGGCCGGGTGCGAGGGTGCGCCTGCAAACCGCGGTTGCTCGAGGTCGAAGACCCGGGCGGAGCCGAGCGCCTCGAGGAGGCTCGGGTTCAACTATTCCCGGTAGCGGTAGACGATACGGCCGCGCGTGAGGTCGTAGGGCGACAGCTCGACACGGATCCTGTCTCCCGGCGTGATGCGGATGAAATAGCGACGCATCCGTCCCGCGGCATAAGCGATTAGCTTGTGACCGCCCTCGAGCTCGACCTCGAACATCGCGTTCGGCAGAGCCTGGGACACCACTGCGTCCATCACGACCGCCTGCTCCTTCTGGTCGCCGTCGTCGCGGTCAGCTTTGCGTACTTTTTCGGGCCGGCGCGGACCGCGTCGCTGAGCTTTGGATTTTCCCAAGACGCGTGACAGTCTACTTGGACGTGACTGCCGCGGCCAGTCGAGCCTCGATCGCCTTGGCCAGGTCCGCCGGCACGCGACCCACCATCGCCAGCCGGCGCAGGGTTTCGACCCAGCGGTCGCCCTTCTCGCGAACAACCCCCGACATCAGCGCGCAGCCTCCGTCAATGTCGCCGTTCACGGCCATCTCGAGCCCGGTCCAGAAGCGAATCTCGACCATCTCCGGCGCGATCTGGATCGCCTCCGCGGCCCTGGCACCAGCTGCGATCTTGTCACCCGACTCGGACAGGCGATCCGCATCCGAAAGCGCCATGTATGCCCGCTTGATGCGGAGCAGGCGGCGCAGCTCCGGCAGAGGCTCGGGTGCGTCCTCGACGCGGAGATCGATGAGCCGGTCATCCCACGGACGCCCGGTACCGGTGCTCGCGACCACCAGCATCGCCGCTGACTGCTTGCCGCGGATGTCACCGCCTTCGGCTTCGGCCGCCTCCAGCGCGGCCATCATCCGCTCCGCGAGCGGGGCGTCGGTCGCTGTGTAGGCGTCCGCCATCGCCGCCCATACGGTGTTCCGGTCCATGAGGTTGGCCTGGCAGCTGAATCCATCACCAAGAATGTGGCCCGCCGCTGGGATGCACTTGCTGCCGGTGTGGGCGGCCACCGCGCCTGTCGCATCGACGATTGCACATTGGCGAACGTCGGCTTGTGGATCGCCTGCGGTCAGGGCCTTGACCGCCTGCTCGGCCGTGTAGCCGGCTTGCAGAAGGTCCAGTCCCAGGGGTCCGTAGCTGAGGTTCACGTGCGATTGTGTGGCCACGGCGCCAACTCCGGCCAGGGCCCATGGGACCGCGGGGCTCACCTGGAAGTAATGGGATTGAACCGCGACGCCAAACTCCCCTGTCTCCTTGTCGCGCGCAACAATCGAGTAAGTCACGGCGCTCTATCGTAAAGCTCGCGTTGGTTTACTACAGGAAGCCTGGTCGGTTCACAAAGTACGTCTTCAATCCAGTTGTCGCGGCAATGACGCGAGCCGGGATCAGCGTGTGGGGCTCACGCGTGCTGCGGGTACGCGGTCGCAAATCGGGCGAGTGGCGGAGCGCGCCGGTCAATCTCTTGACGTATCAGGGCAGTAGATATCTGGTCGCACCTCGAGGCTTGACGCAATGGATGCGCAACCTGCGCGAGGCCGGCGATGGCGAGCTGATGCTGGGGAGTCGCATCGAACGGTTTCGGGCGCAGGAGATCCCTGACGACCAGAAGATCCCCCTCCTGCGCGCCTATCTCAAACGATGGAAGGCCGAGGTGGGCATCTTCTTCAGCGGGGTCAGCGCCGACTCTCCCGAGGAGGACGTGAGGCGCATCGCGCCCGATCATCCGGTGTTCAGGATCGAGAAAATTCCCTAGTCGTCAC
>MNES01000066.1 GCA_001917815.1 Chloroflexi bacterium 13_1_40CM_65_17
GGCTGATGTCGATCACCGGTGAGCCGAACGGCAACCCGGTCAAGGTCGGCGTGCCAATCTGCGATCTTGTTTGCGCGCTATACGGCACGATCGGCGCCCTCGCGGCGTTGCGGGTACGCGAGCAGACCGGTCGCGGGCAGTTCATCGACGTGTCGCTCTTCGAGTCGGGAGTATCGCTGGCGGTTTGGGAGGCGGGGCGCTACTTCGCGACCGGGGAGATTCCAGGGCCGCTCGGTTCCGCCCACCAGACCTCGGCGCCCTACCAGGCGATCCGCGCCGCCGACGGCGATTTCACGGTCGGCGCTACGACTCCGCGCAACTGGCGGTCGTTCTGCGATGTGCTCGGCCACCCGGAGTGGGCGAGCGAGCAGCGTTTCAAGGACAACCCCTCGCGGCACGCGCGCCGGGACATCCTGATCCCGATGATCGAACAGGTGACGTCGCGCAAGCCGCGGGCGTATTGGGTATCGCGACTGCACGATGCGGGCGTGCCCTGCGCCGAGATCCGAACATACGATCAGGTCTTCAACGACCCGCAGCTCAAGGCGCGCGACTTCTTCTGGAAAGGACGGCACTCGAAGCTAGGCGAGGTCGAGCAGATCGGCTCCCCGATCCATTTCTCGGACACGCCGGTGCGGCGCGGGCGGGCCGGCCCCAGGCTGGGCGAGCACACTTCGGAGGTGCTGCGGGCGCTTGGGAGAACGGACGCCGAGATTTCAAAACTCAAGGCACAGGGGGTCCTGGGCGGGATATGAGCGAGGACGCGGCGCAGCAGGCTGAGCCGGAGCTGCTCGAGGAGCGCCGTGGGGAGTCGGGCGAGATTGTCTGGCTGACGCTCAACCGTCCGCGGGCGCGCAACGCGCTCACGTTCCCCATGTACGAGCGGATCGGGGAGGTTTGCCACGAGGTCAACGCCGACGCATCGGTGCGGACTGTTGTGTTCACTGGCGCGGGTGGGCGCGCGTTTGCCGCGGGCACCGACATCTCGCAGTTTCGCGCCTTCGACAAGGAGGAAGACGCCCTCGCCTACGAGGAGCGGATGGACCGTGTGCTGGGTGCGCTGGAAAGCGTGCGGGTGCCGACGATAGCGGCCATCGCCGGGGCATGCACCGGCGGTGGCGCCGGCATAGCGGCCGCCTGTGACCTGCGCATCTGCACGCCATCCCTCAAGTTTGGTTTCCCGATTGCGAAGACGGTCGGGAACACACTCTCGATGGCCAACTTCGCGCGCCTGACAATGCTGATCGGCGCCGCCCGCGTGAAGGAGTTGATCTTCATGGCGCGGCTGGTGGGCGCCGCCGAGGCGGCGGCGATCGGGCTGGTGACTGAGGTGGTCCCATCCGAAGAGGCGCTGGAGCCGCGGGTTATGGAGATCTGCTCCGCGCTCTCCGGAAATGCACCGCTCACGCTGGAGACGGCTAAGGAGGCGCTCCGCCGTATCCGCGTGCAGATGACTCCGCCGGACGTAGGTTCGGACCTGCTGATAAAGGCCTACATGAGCGAAGACTTCCGGGAGGGGATCGAAGCGTTCTTCGCCAAGCGCCCGGCGCGGTGGAAGGGCCGCTAGGGCCAGGCATCAGTATCTCGCCTCGCCGCTGACGCCCCAACGGGCGCCTCGCGCGCGTCCTCTCTTATGTGTGGAGCAGCCCAGCTGGTTCGGCCTGGCCGATCCGCTTTGTGAACGGGCCGCAGCGATCTGTTAACCCGCAAAGTTCAGGGTTCGAATCCCTGTCCCGGACCCTAGCTAAGGGCTGGTTGACTAGTGCGCATCGGGTGCGATTGGGCGAGAGGCGGCCCGAAGACGGTCGCAGAGCTCCGAACGCTAGAGGCTCCATGGCGTCTGTGTTCTAGGCATTTCTTTTCCGTCGACGTAGATGGCGTCGACGCGCTCGTTGAAGAACGCGACCATCCCAGCGATCGTGGCGACTTCCCGAGGCGGGTTTTCGTAGCACCAGGCGACGTCGCAGGTCGTTCCGTCTGCAGGCGTTGCCTGCCAATAAAGACTAGTCGGGCCCTTATACGCGCAAGCGGTCTTCGTTTGCGACGGCTGGAGTAGATCGGTCCGGACGTCCTCCTTGGGGATGTAATAGCGGACTGGCAAGCCGGTTTCGAAGAGGAACCGAGCCCGGCTCGTGACCGCGACGACCTGACCGCCGACGACCACCCTTACCTCGCGCGAGCTGTTGAGTACGTCGATGCGGTGATAGGGGTCCCGGGCGTGAACGAAGACCTCATCGTCCTCCTCGAACCAGGAGTCCATCAGCTTCCAGTGGAAGGCGATGAAACCCGTAAGGTCGGGGCAGCCGGCCGGAGGATCGAGATATCGCCAGGCGGCGTTCTCGACGGTCTTGCCATCGACCGCGACCGAGTAATAGGTCGCGTCACCCTTGGCGACCGACCTGACGACGTTGGAAGTGGCGACCAGGAGGTCCGTGCGCACGTCCTCGATGGGGAAGTAGTAAACGCAAAGGCGCGCGGTCTCGAACATCATCATCACGCGGCAGCTGTCGGCGATGGCCACCCCACCGACGAAGGCACGAACCCGCTTAGCGATCGGCTCTATGCGGACCGCGATCACTTTGGGCACCGGGCCCAGCAACTTGTTCTCGAGGACGGGTCCCTCTACGGCGACGCTCATCCCTCGCGTGCCTCGTTTCCGCGCGACTCCGGGAGTGGGGCCGCGCCGATCCAGTAGGGGTTGTAAGCGCCCGATTGGACATAGCTCTCAGCGATGGCCCTGAGACACCGGAGAGTGAAACTGCCACAGGTCGTGGCCACCGATCGGCGGCTAACCGATTGCGGCTCGAGGGTCAGACGATAGGTGGCCGAAGCATTTCTTTCCATGCCGGCAGCGTATATAGCGACCCAGGCCCCGAACATCGTGGAAAGTACCGAAAATCGCGGCGCTAGGCGTCCTTCTTCGTGCCCCCCAGGTGCTCGGCGACCCAACCCGCCACCTGGGCCCGCGAGCTGAATCCCAGTTTGGTGAGGATGTGTTCGAGGTGGCTCTCAACCGTTCGCTCCGACAGGAACAGCCGCTCGGCGATGACACGGCTCGTCATCCCCGAGGCCACCAAGCGGGCCACCTCCAGCTCGCGCTTGCTCAGGCCCCCGGCGCTGCCGGTCGCTTTGCCGCTGCCTGTACCGGCGCGGGCCTGGCGTGCCAACGCGAGGAGCTGGGCCGGCGACATTGCCCGTCCCGATTCCCAAGCCTTCTTGGCGATTCCCTCCTGCAAAGCGGCGCGGGCGTCGGCCATCGCGGGCTCGAGCCAGATCGACCAGGGCAGCTGCACTGGCGTTTCGACCTCTTCCCTGAGCTTTGACGCTGCGCCGAACAGCGAGACCGCTCGACGCGGGTCGGCCGCAGCTCCGGCCGCGGCAATGCCTTCGACCTGCTGGGCCATAGACAGTGCATCGCTTTCCGCGACCAGATCCAGGGCCGCAACAAAGCGCCGGCGAGCCGCCTCGGAATCGCCTGCAAGAAACTCCAACCACCCGAACGTGTAGTGGGCGCCAACCGCTCGATAGTCATCCGCTGCCTCGACGGCGACATCCAGCGCTTGCTGGACCCATGGACGCGCCGCGTCGATGTTGCCTTTCTGGAGCTCGACACCGCCAATCGACGCCAGGGCCATCGCAAGATCCGGCAGGTTGCCGCACCTCCTAAGTTCCGCGGCCGCTTTTAGCAAGTACTCGCGTGCCGTGTCCAGGTCTCGGCTTATGCGCTCCGACGTATATGCCATGCCGAGGTACCCGGCGGCGACCAGAGACTCCTCACCCGATTTGACAGCCAGCTCGGTGAGTTGCTGGGGGGTGAAAAGCGACTTTTCGTGATGACCGCTTTGGCCAACCAGGGCCTGCAGGCTCCAGAGGGCGCGAGCGTACCCCCGTGTGGGTTTGGCAGTCGTACCGGAGAGGACGCCGAAGAGCCGACGAAGCCCCTCGTGCGGAGCGAGCATCATCCACAGCGTTCTGAGGTTGCCAAGCAGACGCACCTCGGTGTCCAGGTCGCGCTTGGCCAGGTCCAGCGCAGCGCGCACATCAGCCATCTCATCCCAGAGGCGCAGGTGTTCCGCCATTGCGCCGCGGTGCATCCGCGCCTCGTACGCCTCGTCGGTCAGGCGCATGTAAAACTCCAGGTGCAGGTCCCGAAGACGCGCCTCGTCGCCGTTCGCGGCCAGCTTGCTGGCCGAGTAGTCGCGGATGGTCTCCAAGAGCCGGTATCGAGTGGCGCCTTCGACACCCGGTTCGATTTGGAGCATTGACTTATCTGCCAGCTTTTGGAGGCCGTCGGCCACATCCGCAGGCGTCAGAGGGGCTTCGCCGCAAACCTGCTCGACCGCGTCGGCTCGTACCGGCCCTGCAAATATTGAGAGCCGCTGCAGCAGCGTTCGCTCTGATGGATCGAGCAGCTGATAGCTCCAGTCGATGGCCGCGCGAAGCGTGCGGTGGCGCGAGTCGGCGTCGCGGGGCCCGCCGGTCAACAGGCGTAGACGATCGTCGAGACGCGCCATGATCTCGGCCGGCGAAAGGCCGGATGCCCGCGCCGCAGCCAGCTCGATGGCCAGCGGCATCCCGTCGAGTCGGCGGCAGATCGCCACGATAGCGGCCACGTTGTCCGGTTTGATATCGAAACCGGGACTGACATTGCGCGCCCGATCCACGAAGAGTCGCACGGCCTCGGCGGCCGATGCGATGGCAAACGTGTCTGCGGTTTGCGGAAGCGCGAGGGGCGGCAGACGCCAAAGGACCTCGCCGTCGAGGTTGAGCCGCTCGCGGCTGGTGGCAAGGACCACGAGGCGCGGACACGCCGTCAGCAGTCGCGCCACGACTGCCGCGGCCGCCTCGGTCAGGTGCTCGCAGTTGTCCACCACCAGCAGCATCTCGCTCGAGATCAGGCGATGCACCAGAGTGCCAATGGTGTCTTCGGCTAGCAGCCGTATGCCTGCGGCGCGCGCGAATGCATCGGGTACGAGCGCTGGGTCACGGACCTCGACCAGCTCGATCGTGATCTGGCCATCCGCGAAATGGTGGCTCTGCGCCCGAGCAAACTCAGTGGCCAAACGCGTCTTTCCGGCGCCTCCAGGCCCCAACATGGTCAGAAGACGGGTGTGCGCCAGGAGGCGGCGCAGCTCACCGATTTCCCTTTTGCGTCCGATGAACGTGGAGAGCCGCAACGGGACACCAGGAGCGCTCATCGGCTCCAATTTTGGTCCTGGGTTCAAGTTCCGGCGCGTACGACACTCATGGGTACACCGTGGCCAACCGCGGCTCCCAAAGCTCGCCGAAAACCGAGACGCTCGAGGGTATCGACCATATCAGGCACTGGCGCGAGCGGCCGAGTTCGAAGAGCGCCCACTAAGGGGAGCCAAATCTGAATACAGAAATGTTCGCGCAGATTGGGTACTCCCCTGCGATCAGGTCATGGCCGGAACTCTAGGCAGCTCCTCGATGGCGGCGTCGATCCTCGACTGTGAAAGCTCGATGTCCTCAAGCTTGCCGGCGAAGTACGCGTCATACGCGGACATGTCGAAGTGGCCGTGCCCGGACAGGCCGAACAGGATGGTCCGCTTCTCGCCCGCCTCTCGAGCGGCTGCCGCCTCCTGAGCCACGGCCCGCAACGCGTGGGCCGACTCTGGTGCGGGCAGGAAGCCCTCGCAGCGTGCAAAACGCACGGCTTCTGCAAAGCATTCGTTTTGCTTGTAGGCGCGAGGCTCGACGATCTTGTGGTCGACCAGCATGCAGAGCGAGGGCGCATCGCCGTGGTAGCGAAGTCCGCCCGAATGAATCCGATCCGGGATGAAGCTGTGGCCCAGCGTGAACATCTTCACGACCGGTCCCATGCCGACGGCGTCGCCGAAGTCATATGCGTAGACCCCGCGCGTGAGCGTCGGGCAAGCAGCCGGCTCCGCCGCGATGAAACGCGTGTGCGGCATCCCGCCTTTCAGCTTGTCGCCGATGAACGGATACGTGAGGCCCGCGAAGTTGGACCCGCCACCGACGCAGGCGATCACCACATCCGGGTACTCGCCCGCCATCTCCATCTGCTTCTTGGCCTCGAGGCCCATCACCGTCTGGTGGAGCAGGACGTGGTTGACAACCGAGCCGAGCGAGTACTTCGCGTCGTCGTGCGTGGCGGCGTCTTCGACCGCTTCCGAGATCGCGATACCGAGGCTGCCAGGCGAGTCCGGGTCGCCCTTCAATATGCCGCGCCCGGCGTTGGTCAGATTGGTGGGGGATGCGTAAACCGTCGCGCCCCACGTCTCCATCATCGCCCGGCGATACGGTTTTTGATCGTACGACACCTTGACCATGTAGACGGTCACCTCGAGACCGAACAGCGCGCCCGCAAAGGCAAGCGCCGAGCCCCACTGGCCGGCCCCGGTCTCGGTGGTCAGGCGTTTCACGCCCTCCTTGGAGTTGTAGTAGGCCTGCGGCACCGCGGTGTTCGGCTTGTGCGAACCAGCCGGGGAGACGCCCTCGTACTTGAAGTAGATGTGCGCCGGCGTGTCGAGCGCCTTCTCTAGGCGATCGGCTCGATAGAGGGGGCTAGGGCGCCAGATGCGATAGATCTCGCGCACCTGGTCCGGGATCTCGATCCACGGCTCGGCCGAGACCTCCTGCGCGATGATCGCCTGCGGGAAGATCGGCGCCAGGTCGGCTGGACCCATCGGCTGCAGCGTCTGGGGGTTTAAGTACGGCGCGGGCGGCGCCGGCATGTCAGGCAGGATGTTGTACCAGCGCTCGGGGATGTCGCTCTCGTCGAGAAGAATCTTCTTCTTGGTCACAGCTCCCAGCCTCCTGAATCCGTTCGGAAGGTGCCCTGCCAAAAAAGGGTAGCGCTAGACGGCCCCCTTTGGGCGCCAGCGCTGGTGACGGCTCTGCTTGGCGCCCTCCTTGATCAATTCCAACCGGGGACGAGGGCCGTCGGTGCGGCCCGACGGGGGCTTCCTACTCCCGCGTTGAAACTGCACCGGCCAGGTCATAGCGACGTCCTGGTCGGCGGCCGCATGCAGCGTCCAGGCGGGGTCGTAAAGGTGCGCGCGCCCAAGCGCGCAGAGGTCGGCCCGGCCGGCCAGGATGATGCTGTTCACGTCGTCATATCCGCTGATCGCCCCCACGGCGATGGTGGCGACGCCGGCCGCGTTTCGAATCCGGTCGGCAAAAGGGGTCTGGTAGCTTCGTCCGAAACTCGGCTGCTCTTCAGCAATCGTCTGACCGGTGGACACGTCGATGGCGTCCACTCCATGCGCCGCGAACGCGCGCGCCACCTCAACCGAGTCCTCGGCGCTCAGGCCGCCCTCGTACCAATCCACGGCCGACACCCGCACCGTCATCGGCCTGGCGGCCGGCCACACTGCTCGGATCGCGTCGAATACCTCAAGCGGGTAGCGCAGCCTGTTTTCCAGGCTGCCGCCGTACTCGTCGCGACGCACGTTGGTCAGCGGCGAGATGAAACTGGCCAGCAGGTAACCATGCGCGCAGTGCAGCTCGAGGAGATCGAATCCGGCGCGCACCGCCATTCGTGTCGCGGCGACGAACTGCTCCCGCACCTGATCCATGTCCCCGCGAGTCATCTCTCGAGGGATTTTGCTGGCGGCTAGATAGGGGAGAGGCGAAGGGGCGATCAGGTCCCAGTTACCGGATTCCAGCGGCTCGTCCATGCCTTCCCACATCAGCTTCGTCGAACCCTTGCGTCCAGAATGACCTAGCTGGATGCCGATCTTCGCCGGCGTCTGGCCATGCACGAAATCAACCAGTCGGGTGAAAGCCTCCTCATGCTCTGGCCTGTACATGCCGGCGCACCCGGGTGTGATGCGACCCTCGCGGGACACGCAGACCATCTCGGTCATGACCAGCGCGGCGCCCCCTAGCGCCTTGCTGCCCAGGTGCACTAGGTGGAAATCGCCGATCAATCCGTCGTCGGCGGCGTACATGTCCATCGGCGAAACGATCACGCGGTTGGCGAGCTCGAGCTCGCGCAGCCGGATCGGAACGAACATCGGCGGCACCGGCTCGCGCCCTTTGTTGAACCACCGGTCGACCTCGGCCACGAACTCGGGATCGCGCACGTTCAGATTCCAGTACGTCACACGCCGGCTGCGAGTGAGTAGGTTGAAGGCGAACTGAAGCGGCTCCTGGCGCGTGTACTGCGAGATGTTCTCAAACCACTCGAGACTTGCCTGTGCGGCCCGCTGCGCACTCTCGACCACGGGCCGGCGCTCGGCCTCGTAGGCGGCTAGGGCTATGTCCACACCGGGGTTTTCGTGCAGGCACGCAGCCAGCGCGAGCGCATCCTCCATCGCCAGCTTCGTTCCTGAACCAATCGAAAAGTGGGCGGTGTGGGCGGCGTCCCCGATCAGCAGCAAATTGCCGTGCCGCCAACGTCGTGTGCGCAGTGTCGCAAAGCGGATCCAGCGGCTGTTGTTGGCGAGCAGGGGCTCTCGGTGCAGCGCGTCCGCGAACACCTCGGCACAGAACGCGATTCCCTGCTCGTCGCTTTCGCCGGGCTTCCATGAGCGCTCCGCGGAATCGATCTGACCGCTCCGCGTCCAGCTGCCCTCCTCGAGCTCGACGATGAAGGTGCTCATCGAGTCGCTGTAGGGATACGCGTGGGCCTGCACGGTACCGATGTCTGTTTCGGCGATGAAAAACTTGAAGGAGTCGAAGACTAGGGGCGTGCCCAACCACATGTAGCGAGCGTGCCGAACATCGAGCACCGGCTGGAACACGTCTGCATGCGCGCTTCGGGTCAGGCTGTTGACGCCATCGGCCGCGACCACCAGGTCGAATGAACTGCGCAGCGGCGCGACGGGAGGCGCCGGCTCGCGATAGTGGATCGTGACGCCGAACTCCTCGCACCTCTCGCGAAGGATCGCGAGCAGCCGCTGCCGGCCGATGGCGGCGAAGCCATGCCCTCCCGATGTGAGGACCTGCTCGTGGTAGTGCACGTCGATGTCGTCCCAGGTCGCAAAGTCTTTGGAGAGCCGTTGATAGAACGCGGCGTCGGCGTCCTCGATGCCTCCGAGAGTCTCGTCGGAGAAGACGACACCGAACCCAAAGGTGTCGTCTGCGGCATTTCGCTCCCAGACCTCGATCTCGTGCCTCGGGTTTAGCAGCTTGACCAGCGTTGCCAGGTACAGCCCAGCGGGCCCACCGCCGACGATCGCGATGCTGAGTGTCTGCTTCGCGGCCCTCAGCTTCCTTCCCGCAGCCGGAACCGCTGCAGCTTGCCTGTCGCCGTGCGTGGCAGCCCATCGGCGAACTCGATCGCGCGCGGGTACTTGTAAGGCGCAATCTGGCTCTTGACGAAGTCCTGCAGCGTCTTCGCCGGCTCCGGACCGAGCTCTGCGCCTGGCCGAAGCACCACCACCGCCTTGACGATCATGCCCCGCTCCTCGTCGGGTGCGCCGACCACCGCCGCCTCGGCGACCGCGGGATGTCGTAGCAGCGCCTCTTCCACCTCCGGCCCGGCGATGTTGTAGCCCGAGGACACGATCATGTCGTCGGCGCGTGCCAGGTAGCGAAAGTAGCCGTCGCTATCGCGGACGTAGACGTCGCCGGTGACGTTCCACCCGTCTTGCACGTACGTCGCCTGGCGGTCGCCTCTGAGGTAGCGGCAGCCAGTCGGCCCTTTCACAGCTAGTCGTCCCAGCTCGCCATCGGGCAACGGCCTTCCGTCCGGGTCCTGGACCTCAGCCACGTAACCCGGAACGGCGCGCCCGGTGCTCCCAGGGCGAATTGCGTCACCGGCGGCGGAGATGAAGATGTGGAGCATCTCGGTCGAGCCGATCCCATCGATGATGCGAATTCCGCATGCGTCGTGGACCGCATCCCATGTCGCCTTCGGGAGCGTCTCACCTGCCGACACGCAGGCGCGCAGCGAGGTCAGCCGGGCCGCGCCCAGGTTGGGCACCATAGCGCGGTACGCGGTGGGAGCCGTCGCGAGCACGGTGATGCCGTGGCGCTCGACCGCCTCCAGCAGGTGCTGCGGTGAAGGCTGCTCGAGCAAGTAGACGGCCGCGCCGGCCCTCAACGGAAAGACGACGCTCTGGCCTAGCCCAAACGTGAACGCCAGGGGAGGGCTCGCCGCGAACAGGTCGTGCGGGGTCGGCTGCAGCACATGTCGCGAGAACGTATCAGCGATGGCAAGTACATCACGGTGAAAGTGCATCGTCGCTTTTGGTTTTCCTGTCGTTCCGGAGGTGAAGGCGAGCATGCAGACATCGTCGGCCGCAGTGGCGACGGTTTTGAACGTCGAGCCCTTGATCGAAGCAGCGTTCGTCAGGTCGTTCTGGTCAGGGCCTCCGTAAGTGAAAATCTGGAAACCGTCTGGGGCTGCGGCGTCGAGGTCTTCGACGAATCGGTGGTCGCAGATCGCCATGGTCACGCCGGCGATCTCCACCATCGTCTCTAGCTCGCGCCTCCGGAGCAGCGGCATAGTCGCAACCGCCACTCCCCCGGCCTTGACTACGCCGAACCAACTCGCGGCCAACCACGGGTTGTTGGGGCCGCGCAGCAACACGCGGTTGCCAGGCACCAGTCCCATCTCATCGACCAGCGCCCGAGCGATCTGGTTCGACTTCGCGAACAAGTCGTTGTACGTCCATGTCTCGCTGTCGGTGACGATGCACCGTCTGTCTCCGTAGCCCGCCTCCACGTGGCGGTCGAGAAGCTCGGCCGCACAGTTCAGCACCGGCGGGTAGGTAAGATCGGGAAGCGTAAACAGGAATTCAGGCCACGTCTCTCGCGGGGGGAGGTTCTCCCGGGTGAAGGTATCGACGTGCGCCGATCGTGCGATCTGCGTCAAATCACCTGCCTCGACATACTACCTTCATGCAGCCGGCCGGCCGGCCCCGGAACATCAACCCTGAGGAGCTCGCGCCGGCGCGTGGTTTCTCACACGCCACGATCGCCGGCGACACGGTATGGATTGGCGGTCAGATCGGGTCGGACGCCAACGGCAAGATCGTCGAGCCCGGCGACATCGTGGCTCAGTACGCCCGGGCCATTCACAACGTGGCCATCGCCTTGCGCGCGGCCGGCTGCGCGCCGGAGGACACCGTCAAGCTCACCTATTACGTGACCGACATCAACGCTTACAGAGACAATCGGGCCGCAATCGGCGCCGCGTACCGCGAGTTCTTCCGCAGTGATTACCCAGCATCGACGCTGGTCGAGGTGCGCTCTCTGGTCGATCCAGCTGCGCTTGTCGAGATCGATGCCATGGCGGTGCGCCGCGGGTGAGGCGTTGGGAGCATTTCGACTACGAAGAGCGCGACGAGGTCGCGACGCTCACGTTCTCGAGGCCGGACCGGCTCAATTCCCTCACCTTTGATGTTTACGCCGACATCCGCGACCTGACCAGTTCGCTGCGGCATCGCCAGGACGTTCGCGTGCTGGTGATTAAGGGCCGCGGCCGTGGGTTCTGCTCGGGCGGTGACGTCGACGAGATCATCGCCGAGCTGCTCAAAATGGGTACACGCGACGTCTATGAGTTCGCTCGTATGACAGGCGCGTGCGTGCGCAACCTGCGCGAAATTCCCCAGCCTGTGATCGCGGCGGTCAACGGCATCGCGGCCGGCGCGGGCGCGGTCATCGGGGCTGCGGCCGATATCCGCGTCCTCGCCGAGTCGGCGAGTTTTCGGTTTCTCTTCACCAGCGTCGGGCTCTCTGGTGGCGACATGGGCATCTGCTGGCTGCTCCCACGCATCGTCGGCCTGGGCCGGGCGACAGAGGCTCTTCTGCTTGGGGGCAAGATCACGAGCCAAGAGGCTCTCGCCTGGGGCCTTGCGTCCAGAGTCGTTGCCGACGATCAGCTCGACTCAGCGGTAGCGGAGTATGTCACCCGACTGAAGGAGCTCGCCCCTTGGGGCCTCGCGATGACGAAGGAGATGCTCAACCGCGCGGCCTCAACCGACTACTCGAGTGCCATTGAGATGGAGGCGTTCACGCAGACGCTGCTGATGACGGCGGAAGACTTCCGGGAGTTCCACGCAGGCTTTACGGGCAAGCGCAAGCCCGAGTATCGCGGCAGCTGAATCTGGCCAGTTCCGTACAGCAACGCCGGTGCCAAGACCAGGACAAGAGACGTGGCCGTGCTATGCCAGAGGACGCTCGCGCGCACATGATCTGACGAGCTTGTGCTGAGTTGGCTGGCGAAACCGTTTCGCCACCCGGCAGGGTTCGGCCGCCAGAAGCCATGCACTCGAGGCTGCGAGGTCGGTCGAAGGCCGCGATCAAGAACTCGAAGGGTGAATCGGGTATAGATTTCGAGCTGGAATGGCCCAGCGTGTAACCGTCCGCGAGCGGATCGACCCCGCTATCACGGCCTCGCTCTTCGCCAACTACCGCTCTTCTGCCGACGCGGTAATGGAATTGGTCGACAATGCCATCGACTCACGACTCAAGGGCAGCCTTCTCGACGTACTGCTGCAAGTCCACTCCTCGCACTTTGTCATCGAAACTCGGGGTGGGGAGGGGATGGGCCCGGCCGAGCTTGAGCGCCATTACCTGCGTTGGGGCGGATCCCCCAAGCGCGGCCGCAACCTGCTCGGCCAGTACGGTCAAGGCGGCAAAGCTGCGATCGGCCATCTGGGCCGGAGCTTCACCGTCGAAGCCAGCCGACCGGGTGACGAGACGGCGTGGCGGTTTGCAGACGCGGATTACCGCGACCGCACCAAGCTAAAGAGCTACGAGCTCAAGGTGGTGATCAAGCGCGTTCCGTTGGAGCAGGGCTACGTCCGCATCCGAATCGATGGTGTCGACAGGCGTGTGGACCCGCGCCGGCTGGGCGCCCGACTCAGTGATACCTATCGCCCGCTGATCGTGCGAGCCGAGTTAAAGATGTCGATCAACGGCGCTCGCGTTGAGGCGCTGCCGATCAACTTCCAGGAGGAACACCGGTTCGCGGTACGCGCCGCAAGTACGACCATCCGCGGTTGGTACGGTCTCGCCGAGCCTGAGGGCCGCGGCGTCGACTACGTACCTGGCCTGCGCTGTTACAAGCTCGGCCGGCTGATAGCTGGTGGCGAGTTCTTCGGACACCCGAACGCGGTGCAGGTGTCAGGAATGGCCCGCCTCGTAGGGGAGGTCGATTTGGCACCGGTCCCCCTAACGATGAACAAGAGCGATTTCGCCCGCGATGGTGCCGAGTGGACTGCGGTGGAGGATCGAATGCACGCGCTGCTGGCGCCGATCGCCAAGCGACTCGCGGAAGACGAATTGGCGCCACCTCCGGCATCTGCCCTCAAGACCGCGGAACAAGTGAGACGACTGCTCAGTCAGGTACTCAAGCTCGCTGAACGTGAGGACGCGTTCCCTGGACTTGCGGCGGCCCGCGCACAGGCCCAGGCACGTACGCCATCGACGGGACGACACGTGGCCCAACTCGAGAGTCCTCCAACGCCGCCTCGACTGCCGAACGCGGACGAGCAGACGCGTCGTGGCTTTGGCCAGGTTGTCGTGCGTCCACTCGATCCGGCGATTCGCAGCCAAACAGTGATTGAGCGTGAGGTCACCACCGTGGTGATCAATTCGCGTCACCCTCTTTTCTTGAAGCGCGGGGGTGACATCTGGTATCAGCTTGAAACCGCGGCGCGCGAAGTCTTCAAGTCCCTTGAGGGTGCGAGCATCGTTGAGTACGAGCGGCGCGTCAATGAGGTGATCTTGCTCGCGTTCCGGCTTCGAGCGCGCCGTCGCGAGGCCCGGTCACGGAAGGCGGCAGCCCAGCTGCCGCTTATCAGCTGACGCGATGCCGCGCCCGTCCTTGAGTGCACGGTCATCGATCAGGCTGCCGAAACAGCTTCGCTTGCAGCCAACCTGAGCGAGTTCTCTCGGCTAAAGAGTCGTCAAGGACGCGCCATCGACTTACCGCGCGCGAATGCGATCAGCTTAAGCCACGGGGCACCACCACTACCTTGACAAGCCGGCCGGCACGAACGACGATGGACTCGGTAGCTGTACGAGCGGGCCATGTGCCCGGTGTCGTGTAACGAGGGGGTGCATCGATGCCTCGACCGCGTGTTCTGGTCCTGCTCGCATCGCCAATCTTGCTGGTCCTTACGGCGAGCCAGGTTTGGGCCGCCTCTGCGGTGCTGGTTAGCGGCACCAACCCGTTCCTAGGCTGTCCGTTCGGCGGGGCGGAGGGCTCCGTGAATTACCCCAACGCTGAGGTCGAGCCGTTTGTGGCCGTGAATCCGACCAGCCCCAGCAAAATGGTCGGCGTCTTCCAGCAGGATCGGTGGTCGGACGCAGGCGCCCATGGGTTGGTGGCGGCACGATCGTCCGACGGTGGAAACAGCTGGTCGACCAACTTCGCGGCCTTCTCTACGTGCTCCGGCCGCCTTGCGATCGACAGCTACGATCGCGCTTCGGATCCATGGGTGACCTTCGATACCTCTGGCAACGTTTACCAGATCTCGCTATCTATTTCGGCACATCAGTCGATCTCGGCAGTCCTGGTCTCGAAGTCGACTGATGGCGGGGCCAGCTGGTCATCCGCTACGACCTTGATCAGAGATACTTCTGGACTGCACTTCAACGACAAGGAATCGATCACTGGCGATCCGACGCGGGCGGGTTATGTCTATGCGGTTTGGGATCGAGGCACGTTCCCAAGTGACAACCGCAATCCTCGGTCCTTCCTGGGCTCGCACGCTTATCGGGGGCAGCCGATGTTCTCGCGCACGATTGATGGCGGCCAGACGTGGTCGGCGCCGATTGGCATGGCAAATCAGAACATCTTCACAATTGGCAACCAGATCGCGGTGCTTCCGAATGGAACCCTGGTAGACATCTTCCAGAACTTTCAGGGATCGGGCGTGCAGCCGTCGCCGAACCACGCAACCGAGGCGGTCATGGTTTCACGCGACGCTGGGCTGACATGGTCGCAACCTATTGATATCGCGAACTGGTCTCCTGAGCTGACAATCGACCCCGACAACCGAAAACCGGTCCGCACCGGCAATGGCCTGCCCAACCTGGCTGTCGACCCGAACAGCGGGACCATCTTCGTGACCTGGGAGGATGGCCGCTTCTCGGCCGATGGCCACGCCGACGTCGCTTTTTCGAAGTCGACCGATGGCGGGCACAAGTGGTCGACTCCCATCAAGGTGAACCAGTCACCCGCCGGCGTCCAGGCCTTCACTCCATCCATTGCCGTGTCTGCGGACGGAACGGTGGGCATTACGTATTACGACTTCCGCAACAACACCTCCGTACAAGGCGTGCCCACCGACGTGTGGTTCATACACTCACATAATGGCGGAGCAACCTGGACCGAGCAGCACGTGGCGGGTTCGTTCGACATCGAAACGGCTCCCATCGCACGCGGCTATTTCCTTGGCGATTACGAAGGGCTCGCCGCTGCGGGCAGCGACTTCCTCGCCTTTTTCGTCATGACCAACACAGACTTGACCAATCGTACCGATGTGTTTTCGGTGAGGATGTCGACGCAATGATCCGCAATGGCGGGCAAACACGCTGTGCACTTGCCAGCCACTGCCTGCATAAGACTCTGTGATATGAACAGCGTCGAAGTAAATGACGAATTCGCGGCGCCCTAGACGCGGTCTGCGGGCGAAAGTAGACCCATAATTTCGGTCATCCCGACGGTTATCCGCGACGGAGTCCGGCTGCACTACTCCGATGCGGGCGGCGGCCCAGCCGTGTTCTTCCACACCGGCGGCGGCGGAGACGGCACGATGTGGCAGACCGCAGGCTACTTAGACGCCTTGCCTGGCCGACGTCATGTGCTGTTCGACCATAGGGGCCATGGACGAAGCGACCAGCCCCAGGGTCTAGAAGCACACCGCCTCGACGAGTACATGGCAGACGTAATTGCGGTTCTGGATTCCGCTGGCATCGATCGCGCCGCGATGGTCGGCTACTCTGACGGCGCCCGGCTCATCTACGCGCTCGCAGCTCGCCATCCGGAGCGTGTCGCCGCGATTGTCGGCATTGGTGGCGTCGCCCACCCGAGTGACACCGACGACTGGCGTCTCGAGCTGGCGGCGGAGGTGCGTCAGATCGGGTTCCACGCATGGCTGGAGCGGATATCGGCCGGTGAAACGGAGCCGGCGCCACCCTGGCTGATGGACAATCTTGCCGCGACCCCAACCGAGATGTTCCTCCTCATGCTCGAGGGCTGGGCGGATGCTCCCACTGAGTGCGCGAACTTTCCGCGCATCGAGGCTCCTACGCTCATAGTCTGCGGCGAGCGCGAGAACACCGATGGTGCCGCCGAGCTGGCCACCGTCGCGCTGTCGACCGGAGCAGCCGTAATCATCCCGGGCTTCGGCCACCTACAGGCATTTTGGCGATCTGATATCACCGCTCCAATCATCAGCGACTTCCTCGCCCGGCACGTGCCCGTGGCTGATTGGAAGGAATTGACCCAAGCCGGGTAGCCCAGAAGCGCCATCCCTCGGATGGGGTCACCGAACTGCTCGGAACGAGCTGGTGATCGAATCGGCGCAGCGCCCTAATGGACGGCGAGGGCGCCGCCGTCGAGCAGTTGCTCAATGGTCCTGGTCGTGTTCCAGTGGCTGGAGAACCACATCCCACCTGACTTGTTCCAGACCGTGATGCCAATCGTGTCGGAGGTTGCCGGCGTGCCGTAGTCGGTCATCGTTACTTGAAGCGTCGCGTTGCCGTCGATCGAGATGGAGTTCAACGGATCGGTGATGTCCTGGATGCTCGCCTTGCCGTTGAAGACGGCAGTGATTGGACACGTCGCAGACGCATTCCCGGTGCAGGGAGAGACGGGTGTACCGCACCCGCTGCTCTGGTACCCAGGTTCACCCGGAATGGGGCAGTAGTTGACGACGAGCGATGTCATCGAGTTGCCCTTGATCTGATAGACGCGGCCGTTGTTCCTGACGATCACGTTGATATTGCCTTGGAGGTTGGTCCCGGACTTGTTGTACTTGACATTGAACCCGAAGTTCGTTCGCTGCCCTGGAGCTCCGGGATACAGGCCGGCCGAGCTGCTGTTGATCAAGTAGCCGCCGCCGGTGATGAAGTTGCTCTGCGGAATGTAGACGTTGATCACGGTGTCGTCTTGCGACATGTTTCGCGTGTAGTAGCCACCAACGATTATGCCGATGGTGTACTGCGTTCCGCCCGCGGTCGAGTTGGCGGCAAGGGGCGTCGAAGTGCAGGTCGCAGTACCGACTGTGCTGTCGCTTAAGCTGACCAGACCAACCGACGCTGTACAGAGAACGGCGCCAGTGTCGCGGTTCACGAAGGTCATGCTTGCGTTCCGGATGTCTCCCGGATACTGGTCGTTCTGGCTGGCTATGTATGTGATATCAGTGCTTGGCACCGCCGTAACGTCCTTGATGGTTGCGGCAAGCGTCACGTTGGCGCTGGTGCTGTTGATCGAGCCCGTCGACGCCAGCAGCGCGCCCGTGTAGTAGGCGCGCGCGTCCTCCTGGCTCAGCGTGAAGCCGATGCTCCCTGGCGTCGAAGCGTTGTAATGGGTTGGGTCGGCCGGAGTGAAGGTAGCCTTCAGCGTACTGGCCCCCGGCACTGTCAGCCCGCTCGGCCCCCTGAGAACTTGTCCACTGAAACTCGCGGCACTGGATGAAACAGTCTGAGCGGGCCCGAAGTTGTCGCCGTTGATCTGGAACTGGACCGACCCTGCCGGTGGAGCAGTTCCCGCGGGCGTGACGATCAGCGCGCTGGCTGTCAACAGGTCGCTGTACTGAAGTGACGTTGGGCTCGGCGTGACGTTGACTGTGACCGGTACGACGACGACGCTCTGGCTGAGAGCGCTGGTGGTGCTGCTATTGAAGTTGCCGTCAGCTGGATACGTTGCCGTAATTGGGTGTGGCCCGAGGACGAGCGACGATGTGCTGAAGCTGGCCGTGGTGACACCGCCGGCGGTACTTAGAGTGCCGCTCCCGATCGAGGTGGTGCCGTCGAAGAAGGTCACCATGCCGGTGGGCGAGGCGACCGCGGTGGTGCCGGGAGCAACCACACCGACAGTGGCCGTGAACGTGACCGGTGCGCTCCAATACGATGGGTTGGCTGAGGATTTGAGCGCCGTCGTGGTATCGGCCGTCAGCACGCTCTGAGTCACCACTGCGGAGCTTGAAATGTTGAAATTGCCGTCACCGGCGTAGCCGGCCGTGATGCTGTGGCTGCCCACGCCCAGCCCGTTGGTGCTGACGCTGGCTGTGGTCACGCCGCCGCTGGTGCTGAGAGTCCCGCTCCCGATTGAAGTCGAGCCGTCGTAGAACGTCACCATACCGGTGGGCGAAGCGACCGCGATGGTCCCCGGTGCGACCACACTGACGGTCGCGGTGAAAGTGGTCGACTGGCCAAAGCGGGTGGGGTTGACCGAGGAAGCTAGCGTGGTCGTGGTGTCGGCCTTCAGCACGCTCTGGGTCATCGGAGCGGACGTGGAGACGTTGAAGTTGCCGTCACCGTTGTAGCTGACCGTGATGCTGTGGCTGCCCACGACTAGCTTGTAAGTGCTGAAGGTCGCCGTTGTTGCCCCACCGGTAGTCGACAGCGTCCCCGTACCTAGTGAGGCCGAGCCGTCGTAGAAGGTCATCGTGCCGGTGGGCGGAGCGACCGCGGTGGTGCCCGGTGAGACCACGCTGACAGTGGCAGTGAAGGTGGTCGACTGGCCAAAGCGGGTGGGGTTGACCGCGGATGTGTGCGCCGTCGTGGTGTCAGCCTTGGAGACCGTCTGGGTCAAGGTCCCGCTGCTCAGGTTGAAGTTGCCGTCACTGGTGTAGCTGGCGGTGATGGTGTGGCTGCCCACGGCCAGCGAATAGATGCTGAAGCTGGCGGTGGTCACGCCTCCGCTGGTGCTCAGACTACTGCTCCCAATTGGGGTAGAGCCGTCGTAGAAGTTGACCGTCCCAGTCGGGTTGGCGACCGCGATGCTACCCGGCGAGACCACGCTGACGGTGGCGGTGAAGGTGGTCGACTGGCCGAAGCGGGTGGGGTTGACTGAGGAAGCCAGCGAGGTCGTGGTGTCGGCCTTCAGCACGCTCTGCGTCACCACCGCGGAGGTGGAGGGGTTGAAGTTGGCGTCCCCGCCATAGCTGGCGGTGATGGAGTGGCTGCCGACTGCCAGCGAGTAGGTGCTGAAGCTGGCCGTGGTCACGCCGCTGCTGGTGCTCAGAGTCCCGCTCCCAATTGAGGTCGAGCCGTCGAAGAAGCTGACCGTCCCGCTGGGATAGGCGACCGCGGTGGTACCCGGTAAGACCACGCTGATGGTGGCGGTGAAGGTGGTCGACTGGCCGAAGCGGGTGGGGTTGACCGCGGAAGCCACCGCGGTCGTGGTGTCGGCCTTGAGCACGCTCTGGGTCATCACCGGAGCGGACGTGGAGACGTTGAAGTTGCCGTCACCGTTGTAGCCGGCGGTGATGCCGTGGCTGCCCACGCTCAGGCCGTTGGTGGTGAAGCTCGCCGTGGTCACGCCGCTACTGGTGCTGAGAGTGCCGCTCCCGATTGAGGTCGAGCCGTCGTAGAAGGTCACTGTGCCGGTGGGCGGGGCGACCGCGATGGTACCCGGTGAGACAACACTGACGGTGGCGGTGAAAGTGGTCGACTGGCCAAAGCGGGTCGGGTTGACCGAGGAAGACAGCGTGGTCGTGGTGTCGGCCTTGGAGACCGCTTGGGTCAAGGTCCCGCTGCTGAGGTTGAAGTTACCGTCACCGACGTAGCGGGCCGTGATGGTGTGGCTTGCTACGCCCAGCGCGTTGGTGCTGAAGCTGGCCGTGGTCACGCCGCCGCTGCTCGTGCTGAGAGTGCCGCTCCCAATTGAGGTCGAGCTGTCGTAGAAGTTGACCGTGCCGCTGGGATAGGCGACCGCGGTGGTACCCGGTGCGACCACACTGACGGTGGCGGTGAAGGTGGTCGACTGGCCAAAGCGGGTTGGGTTGACCGAGGAAGCCAGAGCGGTCGTGGTGTCGGCCTTGTTGACGACCTGGCTGACCGCAGCTGAGGTCGACCCGTTGAAGTTCGTGTCGTTGTTGTAGGTCGCAGTGATGCTGTGGCTGCTCGTGCTCAGCTTGTTGTTGCTGAAGGTTGCCGTCGTCGATCCATGGGAGTCCGTCGACAGCGTGCCTGTCCCCAGATTGGTCGAGCCCTCGCTGAAGGTCAGCGTCCCGGTCGGGTTGGCGACCGCTGCGCTGCCTGGCGTGTTCACCGTCACGGTGGCGGTGAAGGTCACTTGCTGACCCGACACCGAGGGGTTGACCGAGGAAGCGAGCGTGGTCGTGGTGTTGGCCTTGTTGATTGTTTGGGTCAGGACCGCCGAGGTGGAAGGGTTGAAGTTGGTGTCGTCGTTGTAGGTCGCCGTGATGCTGTGGCCGCTCGTTGTCAGCAGACTGGTGCTGAATGTCGCGGTGGTCCCGCTGCTGGTGGTAAGGGTGCCGCTACCAATCAAGGCGCCGCCGTCGTAGAAGTTCACCGTCCCGGTCGGGTTGGCGACCGCGGTGCTGCCCGGCGGGTTCACCGTCACGGTGGCGGTGAAGGTCACTTGCTGACCCGACATCGAGGGGTTGACCGAGGAAGCGAGCGTGGTCGTGGTGTTGGCCTTGTTCACTGCCTGTGTCAGTGAGCTGCTGCTGCTGATGAAGTTGCTGTCCCCGCCGTAGCTCGCGCTCAGGCTGTGGCTGCTCGTGCTCAGCGTGCTGGTGCTGAAGGTTGCCGTGGTTACCCCACCGGTAGTCGACAGCGTCCCCGGCCCCAGCGGGACGAACCCGTCGAAGAAGTTCACCGTGCCGGTGGGATTGGCGACCGCAGTGCTGCCTGGCGCGTTCACGCTCACGGCAGCAGTGAGGGTCACCGTCTGGCCCGACACCGAGGGATTGACCGAGCTGCTGAGCAAGGTCGTGGTGATGGCCTTGTTCACCGTCTGGGTCAGTGACCCGCTGCTGGTGTTGAAGTTGCTGTCCGCGCCGTAGCTCGCGCTCAGGTTGTGGCTGCTCGTGCTCAGCTTGTTAGTGCTGAACGTCGCCGTCGTCAACCCATGGGAGTCCGTCGACAGTGTCCCTGTCCCCAGATTGGTCGAGCCCTCGCTGAAGGTCACTGTGCCTGTCGGATTGGCGACCGCCGTGCTGCCCGGCGCGTTCACGCTGATGGTGGCGGTGAAGGTGACTGACTGGCCCGACACCGAGGCGTTGGCTGAGCTGCTCATAGAGGTCGTGGTGTCAGCCTTGTTGACCGTCTGAACCAGGACCGCCGAGATTGACGGATTGAAGTTGCCGTCGTCGGCGTACTTGGCGGTGATGCTGTGGCTGCCGACCGAAAGCGAATAGGTGCTGAAGTTGGCGCTGGTTACGCCGGCGGTGGTTGTGAGGCTGCCGCTGCCGATCAAGGAACTGCCGTCATAGAAGTTCACCGTGCCGGTTGGGTAGGCGACCGCGATGCTGCCCGGCGAGTTCACCGTCACGGTGGCGGTGAATGTCACTGGTTGGCCCGACAGCGAGGGGTTGGCCGAACTGCTCACCGAGGTCGTGGTGTCGGCCTTCAGCACGCTCTGGGTCACCGCCGTGGAGGTGGAGGGGTTGAAGTTGCTGTCGTCGGCGTAGCCGGCGGTGATGCTGTGGCTGCCCACGCTCAGCGTGTTGGTGGCGAAGCTGGCCGTGGTCACGCCGCCGCTGCTGGTGTTCAGAGTCCCGCTCCCAATTGAGGTCGAGCCGTCGTAGAAGTTGACCGTCCCGGTCGGGTTGGCGACCGCAGTGGTCCCCGGTGCGACCACGCTGACGGTGGCGGTGAAGGTGGTCGACTGGCCAAAGCGGGTGGGGTTGACCGAGGAGGCCAGCGAGGTCGTGGTGGCAGCCTTGTTGACCGTCTGGGTCATTGACCCGCTGCTGGTGTTGAAGTTGCTGTCCCCGCCGTAGCTCGCGCTCAGGCTGTGGCTGCTCGTACTCAGCGTGCTGGTGCTGAAGGTTGCCGTGGTTACCCCACCGGTAGTCGACAGCGTCCCCGGCCCCAGCGGGATGAACCCGTCGAAGAAGTTCACCGTGCCGGTGGGATTGGCGACCGCAGTGCTGCCTGGCGCGTTCACGCTCACGGCAGCAGTGAGGGTCACCGACTGGCCCGACACCGAGGGGTTGACCGCGCTGCTGAGCAAGGTCGTGGTGTCGGCCTTGTTGACGACCTGGCTGACCGCAGCCGAGGTCGACCCGTTGAAGTTGGTGTCGTTGCTGTAGGTCGCAGTCATGCTGTGGCTGCTCGTGCTCAGGGTGCTGGTGCTGAACGTCGCAGTCGTCACTCCGCCGCTGGTGGAGAGACTGCCGCTACCGATCGAGGTGCTGCCGTCGTAGAAGGTCACCGTGCCCGTCGGATTAGCCACCACCGTGCTGCCCGGCGCGTTCACGCTCACCGTGGCGGTGAAGGTCACTGACTGGCCCGACACCGAGGGGTTGACCGAGCTGCTCACCGAGGTCGTGGTGTCGGCCTTGTTCACGGCCTGGCTCAAAGCCGAGGAGGTGGAGGGGTTGAAGTTGCCGTCGTCGGCGTAGCCGGCGGTGATGGTGTGGCTGCTCGTGCTCAGGGTGCTGAAGCTAAAGCTGGCCCGAGTCACGCCCCAGCGGTCGGTGGTCAGGCTGCCGCTCCCGATCGCGGTCGAGCCGTCGTAGAAGTTCACCGTGCCTGTCGGATTGGCGACCGCCGTACTGCCCGGCGATACCACGCTGACGATGGCGGTGAAGGTGACCGACTGGCCGGAGACCGAGGGGTTGGTCGAGCTGCTTACCGAGGTCGTGGTGTCGGCCTTCAGCACGCTCTGGGTCACCGCCGTGGAGGTGGAGGGGTTGAAGTTGCTGTCATCGGCATAGGTGGCGGTGATGCTGTGGCTGCCCACGCTCAGCGAGCTGGTACTGAAGCTGGCCGTGGTCACGCCAATGCTGGTGCTCAGAGCGCCGCTATTGATCAGAGTGGTGCCGTCGAAGAAGTTGACGGTACCGCTGGGTGAGGCCACCACAGTGCTGCCGGGTGAGACCACGCTGACGGTGGCGGTGAAGGTGGTCGACTGGCCAAATCGGGTGGGGTTGACCGAGGATGTGAGCGCGGTCATGGTGTCGGCTTTGTTGACGACCTGGGTCAGAGCCACCGAAGTGGAGGGGTTGAAGTTGGTGTCGTTGTTGTATGTCACCGTGATGCCGTGGCTGGCTGTGGTCAGTGCGCTCGTGCTGAACGCGGCTGTGGTCACCCCACCGCCGGTCGACAACGTTCCCGTCCCGAGCGTTGTCGAGCCGTCTTTG
>MNES01000085.1 GCA_001917815.1 Chloroflexi bacterium 13_1_40CM_65_17
TGGGCTTGCGGATCAGCCAAGCGAGGGCAACCTGGGCCGGGGTCGCACCATGCAGTGCGGCGATCTCGCCCAGGGCCGCGATCAACGGCTGAAGGCGGGCTCGCGACCCCGCGGTGAACGCGGGATTCAGCCGTCGAAAGTTGCGCGGCGAGGTGTTCTGGTACTTGCCCGACAGAAGTCCCTGGGCCAGCGGGCTGTAGGCGATCACGATGCGCCCGTTGCCGGTCGCCCATGGCAGGAGGTCGCGCTCGGGCGCGCGCTTGAGCAGGCTGAATTGCACCTGGTTCGACAGCACAGGTCCGCCGAGAGCCTTCTCCGCCGCCTGCCACTGCACGAGGGAGTGATTGCTGACGCCCACGTGGCTCACCAGGCCTTTCTCGACCAGCTTCCGCATCCGCGGCATGGTCGCGCCGGGCGGGAACATCGGGCTCGGCCAATGCTGCTGATACAGGTCGATGCGGTCGACTCCCAGTCGGCGCGCGCTCGCCCGGGCCTTGGATGCCACCTGCACCGGCAGGCCGATCGGAAACAGCTTGGTGGCGAGGAACACGCTGTCCCGACGCCCCTCGATCGCCTCGCCGACGATTCGCTCCGACTCTCCGAAAGCGTAGATCTCGGCCGTGTCGATCAGGCTCACGCCGAGGTCCAAGGCGCGGTGCACGATCTTCACCGCCTCGCCGCGCGCATAGGCCGAGCCATAACCCCACTCTCGCGAGCCGAACTGCCACGTGCCGAGACCTACAGCGGACATTCGTGCTCCGCCGGCCTCGACGTATTTCATCAATCGCCTTTCAGCAGCCGGTCGTACACCATCTGCGACCAGGACTCCATGCCGAGGTAGTAGATCCGCATCTCCTCGAGCGTCAGCAGCTCGCCAGCCAGCTTCGTCGTTTCGCGTATGGCGATGTTGGGCGAGTCACCTTCAACCAGGAATACCACTCCGAGGTGCACCTTCGAGACCGGCGATGACTCGTCGTTGAGCAGGCCCAGGAGCTTGGCGTCGAAGCGCCCGTCATAGGTGACCTCCTCCTCCCACTCGCGCTTGAGGCCGTCCTGGATGGGATCGCCGGCTTCGAGATCGCCGGGGTTGATGTGGCCGCCCACACCGAGCGAGTACTGCTTGCGCAGGCGCCGCTCGGACGACGCGCGCAGGCGGTGGGTCAGCAGGTATCGATCGCCGTGGCGAAAGACGACGTACGGGATGATCTGCTGGTAGCTGGGGTCGTCTTCGACCTCGGCTCGCGGCATGAAGAGGTGGTGCTCGCGGATCACCGACTGGTGCCGATCGAGCTGGTCGCTGATGAAGCCGTGCCATGCGCCGTCGGGAAAGATGTCTTCTCGCTTGACGCAGAGGACCTGCTCGGACGTGGCTCGCATCACTACGCCGGAGCCGCGGCCATGCGCACGAGGCCTCGACCGAACACCGCTATGAGCTCCGCGGTGCGGTCGACCTGCTCTTCGGTGACCGGAAGAAAGTAGATCCACGCCGCGCGCTCCGTGGCGGTGGTGATCATCGTTCGCGCCGAATCCGCGCTCGGGTTGCCACACGGTCCGTTTGCGTCCGCGATGCAGATTCGACCCGCGACGTTCACGCGCTCCTTGCCGATGCCCGTGTAGCTCTCGCCGGTGTTCCCGAGCCTCAACACCAGCTCCTCCCCGCTCACTTTTTCCAGGTCGTACAGCCCGACCGGGACCTGGAGCTGCACGGACATGGCGTTGGCCACGTCGACGAGCGAGTTGACCCGCGGGAACGGGTCGCCCTTTTTCATCCGTCGGAAGAGGGCCTCCGATGAGGGCCGCACGCGCGTCGGGTCTATGCCGAACCGGCGGTAAAGCGCACGGGCGAGGCCGGCGTCCCCGACCCCACCCGAGCGCACCGCTTGCGTGGCGCGCGCCACCTCCAGCTCGAAATCCTCGCGTGGCTCGGTTACCTCGAGCTCAAGCAGCTCGAGCGCGAGGACTTCGACGTCCAGCTCACAGCGAACCGTCAGCGCCACAGTGACTCCAGCTGGTCGAAGAACCCGGGGTACGAGATCTCCACGCATTCCGCATCCTCGATCTCGGTGGCGCCATCCGCAAGCAGACCGGCGACCGCGAGGGCCATCGCGACACGGTGGTCTCGATGCGAGTCCACGCGGGCTCCTTCGAGGTGGCGTGGGCCGTTGATCACCCAGCCGTCATCCAACGCTTTGATGTCAGCACCCATGGCCGACAACCCTTCGACCATCGCGGCGATGCGATCCGACTCTTTGACCCGAAGCTCAGCCGCGCCGGTGATCCGGCTGGTTCCTGGAAGCTGCGACGCCGCGACAGCGAGAACCGGCAGCTCGTCGATCATCTCGGCCGCCTGGCTGCCGTTGACCGAAGTCGGGTGCAGCTCCGGGCCGGGCGCAACCTCGAGCTCGCCGACCTGCTCGCCGCCGGCTGTTCGCATTCCCGAAATTGCGATCATCATGCCGCAGGCGCGCAGGAGATCGACGAAAGCCGTCCGCGTAGGGTTGGTGCCCACATTCCGAATCCGGAGGGCGGATCCCGCCACCAGACCCGAGGCGACGAGCCAGAAGCTGGCGGCGCTCACATCGCCTGGAATCTCGATCTCAAGGGGTCCCAGGCGGTCTGCGGGGCGCACCTCGACACGCCGCCCCTCGACGGCAACATCCGCGCCCATTGCGCTGAGCATCTGCTCTGTATGGTTGCGGGTCGCTATCGGTTCTATGACCGCGGTCGGACCATCCGCAAACAGGCCCGCCAGCAGGACTCCCGACTTCACCTGGGCGCTCGCGACCGGCATCCTGTACTCGATGCCGTGCAGCGGCGTCTGACCACCGACGATGAGCGGCGGCCAGCGTGCGTCGGCGCCCATCGCGCGCAGGGGAGTCACGACGCGATCCATGGGCCGCCTCGTCAGGGATTCGTCTCCACGAAGCTCCGTGGAGAAGCGCTGCGCAGAGAGCAGACCCGCCAGCAGCCTCATGGTCGTCCCCGAGTTGCCACAGTCCAGTGGTTCCGCCGGGTGACGCAAGCCCTTCATGCCAACGCCCCGCACCGAGGTGTCCGTGATGTCGACTCCCAGCGCACGCATGCAGCGTGCGGTCGACTGCACGTCGGCGCCCGACGATAGACCACGAAAGCGGCTTTTTCCGTCCGCGATCGACCCCAGGATGAGCGCCCGGTGCGAGATCGACTTGTCTCCCGGAACCGTGACCTCGCCTTCCAGGCGGCGCGCCTTCCTAACCGTCGCGATCATGCTCCCTCTCCCCTCCGGGGAGAGGGCTGGGGAGAGGGGCTGGAGCTCGCAATATTCGCGGCCCAGCGCTCCCGGACGGATCGCGCTTCCTCGAACAGCTCGATCAGGCGCGGGTCGTCGGCTTCGAGGTGCCGGCGCAAGCGCGCGAGCGACCCGCTGATCGCGTCCAGCTGCTCCAGCAGGTTTTCGCGATTGGTGCGAGAGATGCCGGCCGACAAGACCGGGTCGCCCCCGGCAAGCCGGCTGACATCCCGAAACCCCGTCCCCGCCACCTTCGAGGCGTCGGCCCAGTCGGCGCGGCTCGATAGCGCGAGCACGTAGCCCACGGAGAGGAGCAGCGCCGCGTGGCTGACGCCGGCGACCAAACGATCGTGGGTGGCCGCGTCCATGACCAGCGGATGTGCGCCCACCGCCTCCACGAGCCCGATCACAGTCGGGTCGCTTCGGGTGAGGATCCACGGAGCTCCGCGGAAAAGCTCCGCGTCGGCGGCATCGATTCCGGCCGCCTCACGCCCACACATCGGATGCCCGCCCACCATGTCGATCCCCGCGGCAGCCGCCCACTCCATGACGTCGACCTTCGTGCTGGCCATGTCCGTGACGACCTTGCCGGCGACGTGACTGCGGAGACCGGTGAGCACTTCCGGCATCGCGAGGATGGGTATGGCCACAACTACGACGTCCGCCATGTCGATGACGCCCAGGTCGGTGCTCGCGGCGCTGGCGACGCCGCGGTCCATCGCCTTGCGTGCGGTGGCGGCGTCATGGTCGAAGCCCACGATGGTGTCATCCGGCCGCGCCTGTTTCACCGCCAGAGCGAACGAGGAGCCCATCAGGCCGAGGCCCACGATGCCAACAGTGGGCATGACTTACGCCAGCTGCTTGGCCAGCGAGCCCAGCAGCCTTCGCAGGTCCTGCATCAGGCGGTCGAAGCTGTCGAAGTCGAGCGACTGCGCGCCGTCCGACAGCGCCTGGTTGGGTGTCGGATGCACCTCCACGATCAATCCGTGAGCACCCGCCGCGACCGCCGCCAACGCCATCGGACGTACCAGCGACCAGCGGCCCGTGGCTTGCGAAGGGTCGACGATGACTGGCAAGTGTGAAAGCTCCTTGGCCAGCGGAATCGCGTTGAGGTCCAGCGTGAATCGCGTCGCGGTTTCAAAGGTGCGGATGCCGCGCTCGCACAGGATCACATCGCGGTTGCCCTGGGACAAGACGTACTCGGCCGCCAGCAGCCACTCCTCGATGGTCGAAGACATGCCCCGTTTCAACAGCACGGGTTTGCCCGACCGGCCAGCTTCCTGCAGCAGCGCGTAGTTCTGCATGTTGCGGGTCCCGAGCTGGAGGATGTCCGCATATCGCGCGACGAGCTCCACATCGCCAGGCGAGACGACTTCGGTCACCACTTTGAGACCGGTCTCGTCTCGCGCCATGGCCATCATCTTCAGCGCCGACTCACCAAGGCCCTGGAACGAGTAGGGCGAAGTGCGCGGCTTGAACGCGCCGCCGCGCAGGACCTTTGCGCCTTGCGCGGCAACGTGTCGTGCGGTTTCGAGCAGCATCTCCTCGCCTTCGACCGAGCACGGTCCGGCCATCATCACCACGTCGTCGGCACCGATCTTCACGCCGCCCACGTCGACCACCGTGTCGACAGGCCTGAACTCGCGGCTGGCAAGCTTGAACGGCTTGGTGATTGGGATGATCTCGTGGATTCCGCCGAGATGCGAGAAGGCTTCCTTGTACGCGTACGCGTTGCCTCCGATGACCCCCACGAGGGTTCGCTCCTCGCCGCGTGAGATCTCGGTCTTGAGGCCGATCTCGTGCACGCGCTCGACGACAGCGTCGATCTCCCCCTGGGTGGCCTGGTGCGCCATGACGATGATCACGGCAGCAACGTCGCCCTCAGCGACTCGAGGTCGCTCTTGATGGCAGCGGCGCCTCGCATGTAGGCGAATCGCATCGCGGATTGCGGTCGGGGCGTGTTGTAGAGCAGCAGGACGCGGATGCACATGCGGACGCCGCGCGGGTTTGGAAGCGTCACGTCCATGTCGTGGCCGCAAAGAAGCGGAACCTCGAGCCAGCCCAGGCGGCGCGCTGCGTAGGCCGGATATTCGGCGGTGAGGTCATGCGTGGTCGTGAAGTAGGCGAAGCAGATCTCAGGCACATCGAGGTCGTTGAGCTGGGTCAGCTCACGCAGGAGATCCTCGGTCGCCTCGGTGATCGCTTCCTCTGTATTCTCGGTCGCCGTCGTGGCGCCTCGGATTCCTCTCACCGGCATGCTTTCAAGAGTTCCTTGACGAGGGGCACGGGATCGGCGCCGCGATCGATCTGGGCGACGATGGCGCTCCCGACCACCGCCGCATCCGCGCTTCCGCGAAGCGCTTTCATGTGCTCAGGGCGGGAGATGCCGAACCCTGCCGCCACCGGGAGGTCGGTGTGCTTTTTCACCTCTGCCAGCAGATCCTTCATGCCGGCCGGAAGCTCGCTCCGCGCCCCGGTGATCCCCGTCACGGTCACGCAATAGACGAAGCCGCTGGAGTGTTCGGCGATCGACGCCATCCGCGCAGGCGATGTGGTGGGCGACACCATGAATATCGTGTCGAGCGAGGCTGCTCGCAGCCAGCCCGCGATGGGCTCAGCCTCCTCGATGGGCAGGTCCGGCACGATGACGCCCGCGACCCCCGCCTGCGCCGCCTCGGCTGCGAATCGACGAGGGTCGTGGGAGAGGATGGGGTTGATGTAGGTCATGAGCACGGTGGGTATTCCCTCGCGTGCGATCGCGGCCGCCAGCTCGAGGGACGCCCCGACGGTCATCCCGTGCTCCAGCGCCGTCTGGCCCGCATGCTGGATCACAGGCCCGTCTGCCAGCGGGTCCGAAAAGGGGATTCCGATCTCGAGCGCGGCGATTCCCGACGTCGCGAGCTTCTTTCCCACTTCGAGTGACCGCTTCTTGTTCGGGTGGCCCGCCATCATGTACGCGACCAGCTTCAGGTCGCCTTGTGCGCGAAGAGCCTGATCGAGTCGCGACGTTTCAGTTTTCATCCACAGAGTCCATGTCTTTGTCGCCGCGGCCCGAGAGGCAGACGAGGATGCGCCCGCCAGGTCCAAGGTCGCGCGCGATCACGCCGGCCTGATGGAGCGCGTGCGCCGGCTCGAGCGCGGGGATGATGCCTTCCAGCCGCGTGCAGAGCTTGAAGGCGGCCACCGCGTCCCTGTCACCGACCGCGACGTAGTCGACGCGTTCGATGTCGCGCAGGAAAGCGTGCTCCGGGCCGACGCCCGGATAGTCGAGGCCGGCCGATATCGAGTGCGTCGGAAGCACCTGGCCGTCGCCGTCCTGGAGCAGATAGGAGTAACTTCCGTGCAGCACGCCTGGGCGGCCCCCGACGAGCGAAGCCGCATGCTTCCCGCTCTTGATCCCTGAACCGGCGGCCTCGACACCGACCAACGAGACGTCCTTGTCGTCCAGAAAGGCGGTAAAGATCCCGATCGCATTTGAGCCGCCGCCCACACACGCGACCACGACATCGGGCAGCTTGCCATCGACGGAGAGGTATTGCTCGCGCGCCTCGTCGCCGATGATCCGCTGCAGGTCTCGAACCATCTCGGGGTATGGATGTGGTCCGACCACCGAACCAATGATGTAGTGGGTGGTGCGCACGTTGGTCACCCAGTCACGGATCGCTTCGGAAGTTGCGTCTTTGAGAGTCTTGGTCCCGCTGCTGACCTCCTTGACCTCCGCCCCGAGCAGCTTCATGCGGCGCACGTTCATCGACTGCCGGCGCATGTCCTCGGTGCCCATGTAGACCGCGCATTCGAGGCCGAAACGCGCGCACACCGTCGCCACCGCGACCCCGTGCTGCCCTGCGCCCGTCTCCGCGATGACGCGCTGTTTGCCCATGCGGATCGCCAGCAGCGCCTGGCCGACGGCATTGTTGAGCTTGTGGGCGCCGGTGTGGCAGAGATCCTCGCGTTTGAGGTGAATGTGCGCGCCGCCGAAGTGGGCGCCGAGCCTTGTCGCGGCGTAAAGCGGCGTCGGCCTGCCGATGAATGCGTGGCGGTGCCCGGCGAGCTCGAGCTGGAACTGGGGGTCGGCCTTGGCCTCGTGCCAGATGCCCTCGAGCTCCTCCAGCGCGCTCATAAGGGTCTCCGGCACGTACTGGCCGCCGAAAGCGCCAAACCGGCCGCGAACCGGATGCTTAATCAAGTGGGTTTACCTCCCCACTCGTGGGGAGGTCGGCGCGAAGCGCCGGGTGGGGAGTCGCACTCATCACGAGAGAATCTCAGCAAGGCGGACGTTATGGACGAAGGCCCGAACCTTGTCCAGATCTTTCACCCGCACCGAGGACTCGACCCCGCTCGAAACATCGACGCCGTAGGGCTTGAAGGTGCTCACGACCTTGCCCACGTTACCCGGTTCGAGACCGCCGGCGATGAATACCTTCCGGGTCGCCAGCAGATCGCGGGCGAGGTCCCAATCCCATGTGCGGCCGGTGCCGCCCCGCTGGTCGATAGACCACGAGTCGAGCATGATCGGGTCCGGCCAGGCCGACGCGTCGGGCACCTGATCGTCCCGGACTTTCAGCACTTTCATGACCGGCCTGCCGGCGTCGAAGCCGGGCTGCTCGGAACCGTGGAGCTGGAGCAGGTCGAGTCCCACGAACTCCCCGATCTCGCGCACCTCCGCCGGCTCCTGGTCGATGAACACGCCGACGATGGCCGGCCGCACCGAAAGGCCATCGACGATCGCTTTCGCCTCTTCCGGGCTGACCCGCCGGTCGGACGAGCAGAAGTGAAAACCGAGTAGGTCGGCGCCGGCCTCGACGGATGCCTGGGCGCCGTCCCGGTCGCAAATGCCGCAGATCTTGACCTGGATCACGAAATTGAGGCTAACTCGCGGAGGCGGGCGGCTGGGTCGGGCGCTCGCATCAGCATCTCGCCGACCAGGATGGCGTCGGCGCCGGCGTCGCGCATCCGCCGGGCGTCGTCCATAGAGTGAATCCCGCTTTCGGCCACGAGCGGCACCCTGTTTGGAATCAGCGGACGCAGCCGCTCGGTCAGCCCAAGATCGACTTCGAACGTGCGCAGGTCGCGGTGGTTGACGCCGACCACCGGCGCCCCCGCCTCGAGCGCGACCTCTGCCTCATGCTCGTCGTGAACCTCGACCAGGGCCGACAGGCCCCGGCTCCGCACCACCGCAAGCAGCCGCCGCAGGTCCGCCGGCTCGAGCGCGGCCACGATCAGCAGCACTGCGTCAGCGCCCTCGGCCCTGGCCTCACCGATCTCGTACGGGTCGGTGATGAAGTCCTTGCGCAGGATCGGCAGACCCGTTGCCAGCCGCGCCGCCTCGATGTGCTCAGGACGGCCGCCAAACCCGGCCATGTGTGTCAAGACAGAGATCGCGGCGGCCCCGCCGTCGTTGTATGCCCGCGCGATGTCGTTGGGCCGGTAGTCATCAGCCAGGACGCCCATGCTGGGCGTGCGCTGCTTCATCTCGGCGATGACGGCCAGCTTCGGCCTTCGCAGCGCGCCCACGAAATCCTTCGGCGCGTATGCATGGATCGCCAGCTCGAGCTCGTCCTGAGTCTTCTGCGCACGCCGCCGCTCCAGGTCCTGCCTGGCCTCGGCGACCAGGCGGCCAAGGAGATCCGAAGATGTCACTCCTGCGAGATTCTCGCCCAGCCCTGCAGCACGTCGCCGGCGCGGCCCGAGTCGATGGCCTGCGCGGCAGACCCGATGCCGTCCCGCCAGTCCTTCGCGAGGCCGGCGGCCCTGAGCGCAGCGGCGGAGTTGAGGAGGACGACGTCGCGCCGCGGCCCGCGTGCTCCCTCCAGCACCTCGCGCGCGATCCGGGCATTGTCCTCGGGGCCGCCACCGCGTACCGCGTTCGGATCTGACGGCTCGAGGCCGACATCGACGGGGTCGAGCTGGTACTCCTTCCGTCCGCCGTCGATCTCGATCACGAGCGATGGCGAGCTCGTAGAAAGCTCGTCCATGCCGTCGCCCGCGTGAAAGACGATCGCACGCTCCACGCCCAGCCGGCCCAGGACGTCTGCCATCTTCCCCGCCAGCTTCGCGTCCGCCACGCCCAGCGCCTGGTACCGAGCGCGCGCGGGATTGCAGAGCGGGCCGAGCACGTTGAACACCGAGCGCACACCCAGCTCGCGCCGGGGCACGGCCGCGAATCGAAACGACGGGTGAAAGATCGGCGCGAACAGGAAGCCGATTCCCGCCTTATCGATGCAGCGGGCCACGCCTTCCGGCGCGAGGTCGATCTTTACACCGAGCTGCTCGAGGACGTCCGCAGACCCACACAGCGACGAAGCCGCGCGGTTACCGTGCTTAGCCACCTTCGCGCCGCATGCGGCCGCGACGATCGCTGCCAGCGTTGAGATGTTGAACGTCGACATGCCGTCGCCTCCGGTCCCGCACGTGTCGAGCAGCGCGCCGTCCACGGCGATCGGAGTCGCGTGCGCGCGCGCTGTTCGCGCGAAGCCGGTCAGCTCTTCCACCGTCTCGCCCTTCATCCGCAGGGCGACCATGAATCCCGCGATCTGGATAGGGGTGGCGTCGCCGCGCATGATCGTCTCGAACGCCGCCGACGCCTCGGCCTCGCTGAGAGACTCACACCTCACCAGCTTTGCAATCGACTCCATCATTACGACGCGCTCCTCGCGGCCCGCCGGATAAAGTTGCTCAGGATCTTCTTGCCTTCCTTCGTCAGCACCGACTCCGGATGGAACTGCACTCCGTAGGTCGGGTGGCGGGCGTGCCGCAGGCCCATCACCGTACCGTCGGTGGTCCACGCGGTGACCACGAGGTCGTCCGGCAGCGAAGCCCGGTCCACGATCAGCGAGTGATATCGCGTGGCCTCGAATGGATCGGCGACACCCGCCATAACACCCGAGTTGTCGTGGCGGATCCAGGACGTCTTTCCATGCGCGGGCTCGTTGCGGATCACCCGCGCGCCCAGTGCCTGCCCGAGGCACTGGTGGCCGAGGCACACGCCGAGGATCGCCACCTTTCCGCTGAGCTCCCTGATCGCTTCGTTGGAGATGCCCGCATCGTCAGGCGTGCCCGGGCCCGGTGAGATGACCACCCCGTCGTAGCCGGCCAGCTCGCCAACCGTGACCTCATCGTTGCGAAAGACAGCCGGCTCGACGCCGAGCTCGCCGAAGTACTGGACCAGGTTGTAGGTGAACGAGTCGTAGTTGTCGATCACGGCGAGCTTTGCGTTTGGAGGAGAACCCATCACATGTCCTCCGCCATCTCGATCGCCTTGAACATCGCCCCCGCCTTCTCCAGCGTCTCTTCGAACTCGCGCTCCGGCCGCGAATCCGCGACGACCCCCGCGCCTGCCTGCACGTAGGCGATGCCGTCCGCGACGACGATGGTGCGCAGGGTGATCGCCATGTCGAGGTTGCCACCGAAGCTTACGTAGCCGAGCGAGCCCGCATAGACGCCGCGCTGGTCGGGCTCGAGGTCGGCGATGATCTCCATAGCGCGAATCTTCGGGGCGCCAGATACGGTGCCCGCCGGAAACGCCGCGCGGAGCGCGTCGATCGAAGTGCAGCCCTCATTCAGCTCGCCGCTGACGGTCGACGAGATGTGCATGACGTGCGAGTACCGCTCCACCTCCATGAGCCGGTCGACCTTGACTGTGCCCGGCCTCGCGACACGGCCGACGTCGTTGCGCCCGAGGTCCACCAGCATCACGTGCTCAGCCCTCTCCTTGAGGTCGCTCAGCAGCTCCTTCTCGAGCCGCGCGTCCTCGGCGGGATCGGCGCCGCGGCGACGGGTGCCGGCCAGCGGCCTGGTCTCGACACGCCTCCCCTCGACCTGCACCAGCTTCTCAGGCGACGTGCCCACCACGTGGCGGTTGCCCCCGAGCGCGAGAAAGAACATGTACGGCGAAGGGTTGATCGCGCGCAGGCAGCGATATACGTCGAACGGGCTCGCCGCGAGGTGCTTTCGGAAACGCTGGGAGACCACGACCTGGAAGGCATCGCCGCCGAGGATGTGCTCGCGCGCCGCATCGATCATCGCGTGGAACTGGCCCTGCGTCATGTTCGGCTCCCACCGGCCCCCGTCGACGCCATTCGAAGAAGCCGGCGGGTGGTCGGCCGCCAGCCGCCGCTCCATCTCGTCGATGCGGGCTACGGCGTCGGCATAGTCCTCTCGATCCGGCCGGTGGATCGTGAGCAGACGAAGGCGCCGCGTAACGTGGTCGAAGATCGCCAGGTCCTCGGCGCGTAGGAACGCCGACTCGGGCATCGGGGGCGGGGCGCCCTTCGCCGTGGGAAGGCGCTCGAAATGCCTTGCGGCTTCGTAGCCGAGGTATCCCACCGCGCCGCCATGGAACCGGGGTATTCCCGGCACCGTGGCTTCGCCGGCAACCGCGCGCAGCGCGGGAAGTGGGTCGCCTTCGCCGAGCTCGAGCTGCCTCGGCTGGTAGCCGATGAACGAGTAGCGCGCCAGCCGCTCGCCACCCTCGACGCTTTCGAGCAGGAATCCAGGCGCGTCGGCCGGGCACATTAGCGAATACGCTCGAACCGGTGTCAGCATGTCGGCCAGCACCTCCCGATACACCGGGATGAGGGCATGGTCCGCTGCGAGGGCCCGGGATTTCTCCCGGGTGGGGGTGAACTCTCTCATCTATTCTCCTGACTCCGCTCGTCTCGACTGGTCCGCCCGGATCCCAGGCCCGGGCCGGAACGTGAACGATATCAGATGGCCTAGGGCAGCTTGGCCGCCTTCATCTCCCGTTTGACCTCGCGCGCAACGGCCATCGACTCCTCCGAGTCGACGTCCGCCACCGTGTGCCAGTTCGCCGCATGCTTCTCCCAACCGATGGGCTTGACGCCGAACTTCTTGGCCAGCACGGCGACCAGGATCTTGACCTTCATGTCGCCGAAGCCGGGGAGCTTCTTGATGCGAGCCGCGAGGTCGTCGCCATCACGAGCCTGCATCCAGATCGCACCCGCGTCGCCTCCGTAGTCCTCGACCACCACCTGGCAGAGGGCTTGAACACGCCGGGCCATGCTGCCGGGGAAGCGGTGGAGTGCGGGCCGCTCACGAAACACCTTGACCAGCTGGTCCGGGTCCATCGAGGCGATCTTTTGGGCATCCAGGTGACCGAGCCTCAGCTTCAAGTCGTATGGCCCGCGGAAGGCCTTCTCCATCTTGACCTGCTGATCCAGGACCAGTCCGATCAGGAGCGCCAGCGGGTCGGTCTCGAGCAGTTCGTTGGCCTCGGGCACATCGGTCCACACAATCGTCATGGCCCAATTATCCCGCCTGAATGACACGATCGCCGCTGGTCTATCGTTACCCTCCTCATGGACTCTAGACAGCCTCTTCTGCTCGCATACGTCCTGAGCGCGGTCGCGGCCGTGGCCGCGATACTCGGAAGCCTCGTGATCATGGAGACAGCCACCATCAAGGTGACGGTGCCGACGACCAAGATCGTGGCAGACAAAACGATCACGGGCGGAGCGTCCGGCCAGGAGGTGACCACGACGCGCATCCAGGCCGACGTGTCAGACAGCCAGCAGGGCACGACGAGTGTGGCCGCCGTCTCGCCCGCATACGCGACGGGTCAGGTCGTCTTCACCTGCAGCCCGTGTCCCAGCAACGCACTATCAATACCTGACGGAACCACCGTCTCGACCGCCGCCGGAATCCACTATGCGACGCAGGGACGAGCCGACATCGTCCCTCCAAGTACGTCGGTTCAGGCCGCCATTCGCTCGCTTCAGCCGGGCACCCCCGGAAACACGGGATCGAACACGGTGACGGTGATCGACAAGCCGATCGCCAACGTCAAGGTCACCAACCCTTCGCCGATCGTCGGGGGCGCCAATGCGACGACCGCCCAGGTGGTGCAGCAGTCGGACCTCGACCGGGTTCGGGCAGCGCTCACCGCGAGGGTGACACAGGATTTGAACGCGGCACTCACGGCGCAGGCCGGTGGGCTGGTCTATGCCGCCGACGGGTCGCCCACGCTCAACGTGACGAGCGACCACAAGGTAGGCGACCAGGTGGCTACGTTCACCATGACGATCACGGGCACCCTCGGTGCCATCGCGTTCTCGCAGAGCCAGGCGGATGCACTGATGCGCACGGCTCTTGTCGGGAAGATTCCCCAGGGCTTCCAGCTGACCTCAAACCCGATCCAGACGACCTACGGGGTCCAGCACACCGGCGCGAACGGCGATGTGACGATCAAAGGGTCGGCGATCGGGCTGATGGTCGCCAACGTCACTGAGGCCGAGCTCAAAGCTCGCATCAGGGGCATGCGCGTCGACGCGGCTCGCAAGCAGCTCGAGCACGTCACACCCGGCACCACCGTCGAGATGAGCGTCAGGCCGGCGGTTCCATGGCTTCCGGTGCTGCAGGACCACATCAAGCTGACCATCGTCCTGGAACCTGCTGCCGCCTGACCGACCCGGCTAGTCGCGTCCTCTGCGCTGGACGAACTGGAACCCGAAGCGTCCTTTGACGCAGAGGTGGCCTGAGGTAACGCTGTGATCGAGCGGCGACGTCACCTTGACGATTGAGTTGTCCTGCACATGCAGCTCGAGCACGCAGCCGACGCCGCAGTAAGGGCACACCGTGTCGGTCACGTGCTGGCGCTTCTCGTCCCACGTGCCCGCCTGGCGCATGTCGTGCTCGCTCTTGAACATGAGCGCCCCGGTGGGACAGACCCCGATGCAGTTGCCGCAGTACACGCAGGCGGACTCCGGGAGCGGGACAGTGAACTCGGTTGAGATGTGGGCATCAAAGCCGCGGCCCGCGACGCCGATCGCGAACGTGTTCTGCGCGTCGACTCCGCAGGCTTCGACGCACTTGTAGCAGAGGATGCAGCGCGAGTAGTCGCGCACGTAGAGCTCGTTGTCGA
>MNES01000005.1 GCA_001917815.1 Chloroflexi bacterium 13_1_40CM_65_17
CAGCTGCCAGGTGCGCGAGAAGATGCGGTCCTTCTCGAGCTCCAGGATCGCGGGATCCGTGTACATAGATGAAGGCAGCGTGTGTGCTCGGGCGACGTCTGTTTCGGGCTTCATCTCTGAGGCCCATTCTCGCACCCGCGCAAAATGCTGCCGTCGTGCGCAGAGCGTCACTGGCGATCGTCAACGGGATGATCTGGGGCTCCCAGCAGCGGGCGACCGCGCTGGCGGTGGTGGGCGAGCGGATCGCAGCGATCGGGACCGACAACGATGTCCGGTCGCTAGTCGATGGCGCCACTCGAATAGTCAACTCCCGGGGCGGCACGATCGTGCCGGCTTTCAACGACTCTCACATCCACTTCCTGATGGGGTCGCGGTCCCTCGACGAGCTCGACCTGTCGGGAGCCGAAACGGTCGCGGAGATCGAGCGCCGAATCGCCGAGCACGCCGCACGCCGGCCGCGAGGCTGGTTGATCGGCCGCGGCTGGCCGTACGCGGCGTTCCCTGGCGGGATGCCGACGCTGGACATCCTTGACCGGCTGGTCCCCGACCGACCGGCCTACCTGGAATCGTTCGACACGCATACAGCGTGGGTGAACACCAGCGCGCTGACTGCCTCGAGAGTGGAGACCGGTACGCAGCCCGGGATCCTCAAAGAGGGCGCGATGGACGACTTCGAGCGCCACCTACCCAAGCGCACGCGCGATGAAGACCTCGACGCCATTCGCGCCGGCATGCGCCTGGCCGCGTCGAAAGGCATAGCCTCGATCCAGGAAGCAAGCCGCGGCTTCGATCAGGTGCCCCTGTACGCAACCTTGCACGAGCGAGGTGAGCTCACGCTCCGCGTGCGGCTCGCATTCGACATGGGACCGGGCCATCCGATGGATGCGTGGTCACGCAGGCTCGAGCTCTACTCAGAAGCGGCGCGTCCACCCTCCGACAACTGGATTTCGACCGGCATCGTCAAGGCGTTCGCAGACGGAGTTGTCGAATCGAAGACCGCGTCCATGATCGAACCCTATGCGGGGATGGCGGCCGCCGATGCAGGCGCGCTCGGCGCTCCGCTTTGGGAGCGCGGTGAATTGGCGGAGGCGATCCGCATAGCGGGCAACCAGGGTTGGCAGGTCGAGGTGCATGCCATCGGCGACCGGGCGATCAGGGACGCCCTCGACGGCTTCGCGGCGTCCGAGCCCGGACGCCGGCCTCGTATCGAGCACATCGAGGCCCCGGCCGAATCCGACATCGCACGGTTCGCACGCCTGGGCGTGATCGCGAGCATGCAGCCGCAGCACGCCGAACCGACCAGGAACCTGCTCGAGGTGTGGGTGCCGAACCTGGGACACGAACGGGCCGCCAGAGGTTTCCCATGGGCATCGATCCTGAAGTCCGGCGGCCGCCTTGCTTTTGGAACCGATTGGCCGGTGGTTCCGCTCGACCCGCTGGCCAGCCTGTACGTCGCCGTCAACCGGCAAACGTTTTCGGGGCAGCCGCCAGGCGGCTGGCTGCCGCACCAGCGGCTCAGTCTCGAGCACGCGGTCGCGGCGTGGACCTCGGGCGCCGCCTATGCCGAGCATCGAGAGCTGCAGAAGGGCGCCCTGAAGATCGGGATGCTCGCCGACATCGCGGTTCTCGACCGCGACCTCCTCAGAACACCCGCGAGCGAGATCGCCTCGATAAAAGTCGAGGCGACCGCGGTCGGCGGTCGCCTCGTGTACGAAAGCTAGGTCGGGATCAGTCGCCGGCCGCCGGCGCCGCCTGGGCCACGATCGGCATGGGTCCGGTGTGAATGGCGTGCCCCCTGCCAACCCACCAGAACACGATTGCCACCACGACCAGGAATGCGACCGTGGCAAATGTGTAGACCTCGAACGTGGTCCGATCCACGCCCGCCGCATTGGCGCTCCACGCGGAGGTGAACAGGTTCGGCCACAGCGAGAAGACGGTGGCCGCGGTCACCCAGAACATGGTCAGCACGACGCTTATCCACGCGCCCGCGTTGCCGCCCGGAACGACGAAGGGACGCTTCACGTTGGGGTACTTGCGCCGGAGGGTCAGAAGCGCGGGGAAGATCAGGATGTAGGAGAAGGTGGTCGTGGATATCACCAGGCCGAGCACTGCCGCGAAATAACCGTGCAGGCCGCCCCCGGTCACGAAGAACGTGATGAACATGAAGATCGTGGAGATGATCCCGGAGAGCACATTCACCACGATCGGGGTTCCGAATCGGCTTGAGAAATAGCCCAGCTGCTGCGGGCCCGAGCCCGCCAGCGCGCCGATGGCCATCAGCCGGTCAGACCCCATGAGCCACGTGGTTCCGCTGGAGAGAAGCACGAACACGAAAGCCAGGCCGGCAGCGTGGTTGAAGAAAGGCGCGGCGCTGCCCAGCACGCTGCTGGATGCGTACTGGTACGCGGCGACGAATCCGGCAACGTTGCTGAGCTGGTCCGTCGACAGGATCAGCACCACTCCGGCGATCGGGATGGCGTAGCCGAGGAACGAGATGATTCCAGACGCATAGACGGCGCGCGGGATGTCGCGCTGCGGATTTTCCATTTCTTCGCTGGCATTGGTCTGGAGCTCGAAGCCGATCCACTGGAAGACGATCACGCCGATGACGCCGATGAGGATGGTCGTGTCCGTCGGGAAGAAGCCCCCAACGCTGCCATGGAATCCGTGCTGGATTCCGGACACGATGACGAGGAGGGCGAAGAAGGCCAGCAACGTCAGCCGGGTGATGGCGCCCAGGTTGGGCACCCACTTCATGTAGCGCAGCGACAGGATGTTCATCGTCACCGCGACCCAGATGAACAGGAATCCGATCACGGTTTCAGCGAACTGATTGCCGCTGAAGCTGCTTCCCCAAAGAGCATCAAGCGCCGCGATGGCAGTAGCTGTGAGCGTGCCGCCCAGCCAGATGGGATTGCTGAGCCAGTAAAGGACGCCGACCACCGCGCCGGCGAAGTGGCCGTAAGCCAGCCGGACCCAGTCGTACGTCGCGCCTTCGGTCGGAAACGCGGCGCCCAGCTCGGCGGTGATCAATCCGTAGGGGATGAGGAACGTCAGACCGGAGACGATCAGCCAGAAGAGCGCCTGGGCGCCGTAGGAAGACGACTGGCCGATCGTGTCCAGGGCCACGATTGCGCAGACGGTGAAGAAGATCATGTCGAACCGGAAAAGCGACTTCTTGAGCTTTCGCTTCTCCGCCACGAGTTCGGCTACGGCTGCAGATTCCCCCATGCCACGACCCTCCCCAAAGTTAAGGAACCGGTGAAATCGCGACAATTAGAGGGCCGGGGGCAACGGCTGTCAAGTTGGCCCCCCTTGGGAGGGATTTAGGTCGATGAGCACGCCCACCGCGCGACAGGTTTCGACTTCACGCGTCAAGGAGCTGATCGCCCGCCAGGAGGACCGCTTCCGGCACGCCCGGCCCCGCTCTCAGAAGCTGTGGCAGGAGGCCCGCGAGCTGATGCCGCGAGGGGTTCCATCCTCGTTCCAGGACGCTGCCCCACAGCCCGTCTTTGTCGAGCGGGGGCGCGGTAGTCGGGTGTGGGACGTCGACGGCAACGAGTACATCGACTTTCACAACGGCTTCGGGGTCATGGTCGTCGGCCACGCCCACCCCAAGATCGTGGACGCGGTCAGCAAGCGCATCGGCCTCGGATCCCACTTCGCCCAACCGGTGGCGGAGGTCGTGGTGGTGGCGCGCGAGCTCGCGCGCCGCTTCGGTCAGCCGCAGTGGCGCTTCACCAACTCCGGCACGGAGTCGACGCTGGACGCGGTGCGGATCGCCCGCGCGTTCACCGGGCGCCAGCGGCTGATCAAGATGGAAGCCTCGTATCACGGCCACCACGACGCGCTGATGGTGTCCGTGGAACCGCCACCGGACCTCATGGGACCGCCGGAGGAGCCCGCATCCGTCCCGCAGAGCGAAGGCATTCCGCCGGCGGTCGTGGAGCTCACGACTGTTGTTCCTTTCAACGACCTCCAGGCCCTCGAGCGGGCATTCACCAAGCACCCCGATGAAGTTGCTGCCGTGATCGTCGAGCCGGCGATGATGAATGTCGGGATCGTCCTGCCCGACAGCGGCTACCTCGCTGGGCTGCGCGACACGGCTCATCGCCACGGTGCCCTCCTGATATTCGACGAGGTGAAGACCGGCGCCACCATCGCCGCCGGCGGCGCCACCGAACGATTCGGGGTCACGCCCGACCTCATCGCCCTCGCCAAGGCGATCGGAGGCGGCCTGCCCTGCGGGGCGATCGGCGGCCGTGCCGATGTGATGGAGGTGATCGAGGAGAAGCGCGTAGCGCAGATGGGCACGTTCAACGGGAACCCCCTCACGATGGCCGCGTCCAAGGTCACCCTGCTCGAGATACTCGACGCCTCCGCGTACTCGCACTTCGACGCTCTCGCCGAAACGCTGCAGGGAGGGCTCGACAGCGTGATCGGCGAATACGAGCTGCCCTTCCACGTGATCACTCTGGCGGCTCGAGGCGGCGTAACCTACCGCTCCCAGCGCGTTCGCAACTACCGCGACTACCTCGAGATCGACAAGTCAAATGCGTACCTTGCGTGGCTCTACCAGTGCAACCGCGGAGTGCTCATGGCGCCTGGCGCGGAGGAGAACTGGACCCTTTCTGTGCAGCATTCTGTGGACGACGTCCAGCGCTACGTGGACAACTTCGCGGAGATGGCACGAGACCTACGATCCTGACCCGGCCCTCATTTCCATGAGGGCGTTCCTGCTGGGGTTTTTGCTGCTGATAGGTCTGAGCCTGACCGTGCTCTCCATCCGGCCAGGTGGGCTGCGCCGCCAGCTCGGCCTGGCCGCTCGCCGCTTCCGGCTCGTGCTTGTGATGGGTGGGATTTACGTGATCTCCGCATCTGTTATCCGGGTCTTCTTTCCGGAGGGTTGGGTCGCCGACTACGGACCGCCGGTGATCGCGCTCGCTCTCGGGGCCACGTTCCTGGTCCTGGCGCAGGACCCAGCGACTCCGCCCACCTCGAAACCGTGAGCGCACGCGAGCCCGATTCGATCACCATCGAGGACGTCCAGGCGGCGCAGAAGCGCCTCGCCGGCATGGTCGTCCGCACACCGCTCATCCGCCTCAACAACGGAGGGACCGGCGAGCTCTATCTCAAGCTCGAGAACCTGCAGCCGATCCGGTCGTTCAAAGTTCGCGGCGCCGGCAACGCGATCGCGATGCTGGATGCAGCCGACCTACAGACGGGCGTCTACACCGCCAGTGCCGGGAACATGGCTCAGGGAGTCGCATGGAATGCTGCGAGGCTCGGCATTCGATGCACCGTGGTCGTGCCCATTGGAGCGCCGCGGACCAAGCTCGAAGCCATCCATCGATTGGGGGCGCAGACCATCTCATTGCCGTACGAGGAGTGGTGGAACGTGCTTGTCACGCACCGCTACGCCCCTCTGGAGCCGGCCTATTTCATCCACCCGGTGAGCGATGTGGCGGTCATGGCGGGCAACGGGACCATCGGGCTGGAGATCCTGGAGGACGTCCCCGACGTGAATGCGGTGCTCGTCCCTTTCGGAGGTGGCGGGCTGAGCTGCGGCATCGCGACGGCGATACGAAGCATTCGCCCAGAGGTCCGCGTCTACGGGTGCGAGGTCGACACGGCGGCGCCTTTAGCGGCGGCATTCGCCGCCGGCGCTCCGGTCCAGACCTCGCGCACCGCCAGCTTCGTCGACGGCATCGGCAGCCCGGCTGTGCTGCCCGAGATGTGGCCCCCCGCGTCGCGGCTGCTGGCCGGCTCGCTCGTCGTGAGCCTAGCCGAGGTCGCGGCGGCCATCCGCCAGCTGGTCGAGCATGCGGCGATCGTTGCCGAGGGCGCCGGCGGCGCGGCGGTGGCGGCAGGGCTCAAGGGCCTTGCCGGCCCTGGGCGCTACGTCGCCGTCGTTTCGGGCGGCAACATCGATCCGGACGTGCTCTCGACGATATTGAGCGGGCGGGTTCCCTAGGCGCCGCTAGTCGACTTTCACCTCTGATCCGTCCTGGGCCCAGCGCGTGTGGAAAGCGCCCTCGCGATCGATGCGGTGGTATGAGTGCGCTCCGAAATAGTCACGGAGCCCCTGGATCAGGTTGGCGGGTCCGCGCGCTCGGCGGTAGCCGTCGTAATACGCCAGCGACGAGGAGAAGGCCGGGACCGGAACACCACGATCAACGGCCGTATTGACCACTCGCCGCCACGCGTCCTGCCCTGAGGCGAGCGCCTCCTGGAAAAATGGGGCGAGCATCAGGTTCGGCAGCCGCGGCTGGTCTACATACGCGTCCTTGATGCGGTCGAGGAACGCCGCCCGGATGATGCAACCGCCGCGCCAGATGGTCGCGAGCGCTCCGAGGTCGAGGTTCCAGTCATATTCCCGCGATCCCGCTTGCAGGTGCTCGAAGCCTTGCGCGTAAGCGACGATCTTGGCCGCGTACAGCGCATCCCGGACATCGTCGACCAATCCCATATCGCGGTCGTAGTGAACGTGGCTTGCCGCGGGACCGGTGAGAATGCCGGCAGCCTTCACCCTCTCCGCCTTCTGGCTCGAAAGCATCCGCGCGAAAACCGCTTCGGTGATTCCGGTCAGGGGCACCCCGAGGTCGAGGGCCGACTCGCTGGTCCACCGGCCGGTGCCTTTCTGCTCGGCCTCGTCCTCGATCGCGTCGACAAGCGCTGCGTCTGTTCCGTCCGAGCTTTTGCCGAGGACGTTGGCCGTGATCTCGATCAGATACGACTGCAGCCGGCCCTCGTTCCACTCACGAAAGATCGAGGCCAGGTCTGTCGGGGTCAAGCCGAGCGCCGAACGCAACAGGTCGTAGCTCTCGGCGATCAGCTGGATGTCCGCGTACTCGATCCCGTTGTGGACCATCTTCACGAAGTGACCGGCGCCGTCGCGGCCGATGTAGGTGCAGCACGGAACGCCGTCGACCTTGGCGGCGATGGCCGTCAGCATGTCGGCGACGTGTTCGTAGGATTCGCGAGTTCCCCCCGGCATCAAGCTCGGGCCGCGAAGCGCGCCCTCCTCCCCGCCCGACACGCCCATGCCGAGAAACCCGAGGCCCGCCCTGGCCGCGGCGGCCGCGCGGCGGCGAGTGTCGTGGAACAGAGAGTTCCCGCCGTCGATGATCGTGTCGCCCGGCTCAAGCAGGGTGGACAGCGCATCGATTCCCTCGTCGACGGCCTCGCCGGCCTTGACCATCAGGAGGACCGCGCGAGGCGGCGTGAGAATGTGCACGAGCTCTTCCAGCGTGGTGGCCGGTCGAAAATCGCCCTCCGCGCCGTGATTGACCATGAACTCATCGGTTCGCTGCCGGGTGCGGTTGTACACGCCGACGCGAACACGGTGAGAAGCAAGGTTGCGTGCGAGGTTCATACCCATGGTCGCCAGGCCGACGATGCCGAGCTCGTGATCTTCCATCTCACCCACCCCGGCATTATGCCAATGCGGGCATACTCCGCACGGACCAGCATGCTCAAGCGAGTTACCACAGCGGCATGTCTTGTCTTGGTGGCCGTGCTGACCATCACAGCGTGCAGCCCGGGCCGCACAGCGAGCACCAATCGCATCCTCGTCGTCGACAAATCGTTCGACCTCAAGACAGCCGATCCGCATCGCGATCTCAGTGCGACAGGCGCGATCGTCGCGAAAGCGCTCTACAGCACGCTGATGACTTTCGACGGCAGCGACGCAGCCACGCCTGTGCCCTCCCTTGCTACCGCGTACTCGACGTCGGAAGACGCGACACGGTTCACGTTCAAGCTCCGGCACGGCGTCGTGTTCTCGGACGGCTCGGCGCTGACGGCGGCCGACGTCGTGTTCTCGTTCGAACGGCTCGTCCGGCTGAAGAGCACCGCGTCGCGCCTGCTCGCAGGCGTGGTTGCATCCGCGCCGGACGCGTTCACGATCGTGCTCGAGTCGAAGGTTCCCAACCCTGCGCTTCCGTTCGTGCTCGCCAACCCGGCGCTCGCGGTCGTGAACGCGACCGTCGCCAAGAACCGAGGGGACGACTTTCTCAGCAACGCGGCCGCCGGGAGCGGCCCGTATACCCTCGCGTCCTTCAGTGCATTCTCGGACGTAGTGCTGGTGGCGAACCCACGGTACTGGGGTCAAAGGCCGTTCTATGGAAGAGTCGTCGTCCGCAACATGAACGCCGAGACCCAGCTCACGTATATCGCTTCGGCGACCGACCAGGTCGCGCTGGACCTGTCGCCGGCCGAAGCCGGAACGCTGACCCGGAATCAGTCTGTAGTCATAAAGGCCGTAGCCAGCCCCGAGGTCGTTTTCCTCTTTGCCAACAACAATCCACAGGTCTCCTCGGTCACGCCCAACAAGCACTTCCAGAACGCGGTTCGGTATGCGCTCGACTACGACTCGATGGTCCAGCTGATGGGAGCCGGAGCCATCCAGGCCACCGGGGTGACCCCAAGCACGCTGCTCGGCGGCCTGCCGCCATGGACGGCTCCACGCCAGGACATCGAGAAGGCGAGAACCGAGCTGGCGGCATCCGGGCTCAAGAACCCGACCGTCAACCTGGGCTTCGCCAACGACCAGGTGGTGAGCGGCCTGCCTCTGAGCGCGCTGGCGAGCATGGTCAGGGCCGAGCTGGGGGCCGCCGGCATCGTCGTTTCCCTGACGGGCAGCCCGACCTCGGCGGCAACCGGCGACTACACAGCCGGCGGCCAGCAGATGGGCCTGTGGTCGGTGGCGGGGACTTCCGCCGATCCCAACACCTACCTGGACTTCCTGCCCGGGCGGACCTTGGGATTGCGCGCAGGCTGGGCGGCGGGCTCGGACCCGTCGCTCGAGAGCCTCGGCATTCAGGCCGGCACGACTGCCGACTTGGCGACCCGCTCGCAGCTCTTACAGAACGTGCTGGGCCGGCTGAACGAGGACGGCCCTTTCTTTCCTATTCTTCAGCCGGGTCGGACGATCGTGGCGACGAAAGACATCACCACGATCGACTACAACCCGACCTGGTCGATCGACCTGGCTGCTGTTACTGGCTAGCGGTCGGCGTCGCCGTCGATCTGGCGTTTTCCGCCGCCTCCTGCGCAGCCGACTCACCGGCCTCGTGTGCGGCTGTCTCGTTCGGGTGACCACCCCCGGGCCCGCCCGGGCGGAACGTGCCGTTGTTCTCCGCCGCCTCCTGCGCCGCCGACTCTCCGGCCTCGTGTGCTGTGGCCTCGTTCGACTTTGGAGTTGGCGTAGGCGAAGCCGCGGCCAGGAAGATGGCGCCATTGCCCCGGCCTCCCGCCGCCGAAGCCGCCATGACACCCACGACTACCATCGCCGCCGCGGCGGCGGAAGCGATCAACAACGTGCGTCCTTTGCTCATATCACGCATCGTCCGGCGCGAACCTCAAAGAAGCCTTGGAATCCGGTGTGAGTTTCGACCCGCCTGGATCACTCGCTCGAGAATTCGAGGCACCTGATGCCGCTGAGGTCGAGCCAGTACCGGCCGCCACCCTTGACGATGCGCATCTGAACCTGGCCGCAGGCCGGGCATCGCACGACCACGCCAGGCGCGTTCATGTACACCTCGACCTGACCGACGGCATGCACCTTGCCGCAGCTCGAGCACGTGCCCTCGGCGGCCGTCATCTCCATGGTGAAGATCTCGCGCAACAGCCCGCCGATCGCGTTGCCATCGAGCTTCAGGTCGGATTGCTGCACGGTCATGTCAACCTCCTGTGGGTCCGAAACGCTCGGTTTTGATGGATGGCGGGTCGTAGCCCATGTCGACCATCAGGCTGGCCACACTCTCCACCAGGGGCGTCGGCCCGCATACGAATGTGAGCGGCATCTCGTGTCTCGGCCACGCGACCTCGCCCAGCATGGCGAGGTCGATGCGTCGCGCGTATCCGTCCCAGCCGGCAGGCTGCATTCGGGTGAGCGTGTGCGCCACCGTCAGGCCGTCTGCACGGGCCGCGAGCCGTTCCAGCTCCGCCCTGTAGATGATGTCGTCTTGCGACCTCGATGAGTAGAGAAGCCGGGTTGGAGTCTTCGAGTTGATGGCCACGCGATGCCTGATCATCGCCATCAGCGGGACTACGCCCGAGCCGCCGCCCACCAGGAGCAGCGGTCGTTCGTCCGCCGGTCTCCAGACGAAATAGCCGCCGATCGGGCCCCGAAGCTCGACCTTGTCGCCGATGCGCAGCTCACCGACGAGGTATGGCGACACCTCGCCGTCATCGAGCCGCTCCACCGTGATCGCGAGCCGAGAATCTTCCGGCGACGACGCGATCGAGTAGCTCCGCTCCGCCTGATAGCCATCCTCGGCCGTGACTCGCACATCGACGTGCTGTCCCGCCAGGTGACCTGGCCAGTCCGGCATCTCGAGCACGAGGCTCGCCACCCGCGGCGTTTCCTGGACCACCTCGGCGACCTCGCCGAGCTGCCAATTCAGTGTCCGCGCGATGTCAGTCCCCCCAGTACCGCTGCTCGCGCCAGGGGTCGCCGTAATTGTGGTAGCCGTTGGTCTCCCAGAAGCCCGGCTCATCCTCGTTCACAAGCCGAATGCCGCGAATCCACTTGGCGCTCTTCCAGAAGTAGAGATGGGGCACGAGCATCCTTGCGGGGCCACCATGCTCGGGGTGCAGCGGCTGGCCGTCGAACTCGTACACCACCCACGCTTTGCCGCCGGTCAGGTCCTCGAGAGGAAGGTTGGTCGTATAGCCGCCGTATGAGAACTGAACCGTGTACTCGGCGGCCGTTTCCACCCCTTCGAGAATCTTGTCCATCGACACGCCGGTCCAGCCGGTGTCGAACTTGCTCCACTTCGTGACGCAGTGGATGTCTTTCGTGACCTGCTCGGTCGGAAGCTTGCGGAACTCCTCCCAGTTCCAGCTCCTGGGCTTGTCGATCTCGCCTTCAATGACAAAAGTCCACTCGTTGAGGGGAATGCGGGGAGTGGGCCCGGCTGACAGGACCGGGTAGTCGGTGACGATGTACTGGCCGGGCGGCAATCGAGAGCTGCTGGCGGTGTCGCGCCGCTTGCCTCGGAACCCGCGCGAGATGAAACTCATGCGCTTCCTACCTCCTCAGACGAATTCGAGCTCGGTGGTGATTGCTATGCACCCACCGATGCTCTTCGCGACGGGGCAGCGGCTGGCGTGGAAAGCATGCGAACGTTCGGCCGCCTCGCGCTTGTCATCGGGACATCCGGACAGGCGGTACCGAACGTGGATGCGTTTGATCACCAGCACTTTTTCTTCGATGACGACCGCGCCTTCCGCTTCCGAGGTGAGGCGGCCTTCGCTCGCGTCGATCCCGCGCGCCTCCAGCGCGCCCCCCAAAGTCCCCGTGAGTCAACCCGCAGCTGCGGCAACCACATAGTCGAGCGTGGTGGCGTGGTCCGGATACTGACCACGGGGAGTCCCGTAGTGCTCGCGGACCTCGTCGTGGGTGCCGAAGATGATCGGGTCATCCTCGGCCGGCAGGTGGGCCCTACGGATCGGGCCATGGTCCCGGACGATGGTCACCTTCGAGACGTACCGGGGCTCATCCATGTGTGACCAGATTAGTCGGAGCGGGCGGGCCCGGCCATAGGCGGCTTTGCCGGGTTAGGCTAGAGCGGTCATGAGCCAGGACCCGGCTGCGCAGTCAGTCGGTCAGATCTCGGCGGACGGCCAGTTTCGATGGGACGGCCAGCAATGGGTCCCGCTGGCGGCAAATTATCGCGAGCCGACGCCCTGGACTCGGCCGATGCAGCTGATCTCTGCCGCGCTTTTCGCGCTCTCGGCGGTCACCTCCGTCATCACCACCGCCGTCTTCGTGAACCACGACACGATGGTGCGGGCCCTCAGGGCCCAGAACATTCCACTTCAAGGTGGGACGACCATCGACGACGTCGCGAACTTCTCGCTGGCGATCACATGGGCGGTCGTCATCTTCTTCACGGTGTGCGAGGTGGTGGCGGCCATCGGGAGCTATCTCGGCTGGCGTTGGGTCTTTTGGGCCGCGCTGGTCCTGTATGGGCTCAGCGGCATATCGGCAGTCACCAACCTGGGCACACTTTCCAATGCGAGCAGATCACCCGTGCCGGCCGGCGGGCTGATCGCTGGCGAGCTGTTTTCAGTCCTGGGTCTCGCGATGTTCGTGTGGATGCTGATCGCCGTGATCAGGTACGGCCCGTGGGCCATGAAGAGGCCCGGTCGCTAGACCCTGGCGGCGGTCAGTCGTACAGCAGGGCGCCCCACTGTTCGCCGGTGAGCTGGAGGTCGAGCCGTTTGAACGGCCCGAGCCCCCGCACCGTGAGCCCAAACCGTGACGGCAGACGGCGAGCCGCGCGCCGGTCGACCAGCAGCCTCGTTCCGTCACCGAGCACGGCGGTGATATACCCGCGCCGATCGTCCTTGTGCGAGGGTTCACGAACGCTCACCGTGCAGATCTTGCCGCCACCGCAGCACCGGGTGACGTCGTAGGCGATCACGCGCGGCTCCACTGAGGCATGCGATCGCAGCCACTCCTGGGCACCCGAATCCGCTTCGACGCGAAAGGCCCCGATCACGATGCGATTATGCTCGTGACTTCGCGCTCAGGCTTGTCCTTAACGCATCGCCGACGACGGCTGCCACCGCGTCGATGAACTCCGGCCGGGCATTGAACGACGGCGTCCGGCGAAGCTCGATCCCATGCTCCCGCGCGAACGCCTGCGCTTCGACGTCGATGTCGTACAGGACCTCGAGGTGGTCGGCGACGAATCCGATCGGGCACACGAGCGCGCGCCGCACCTGAGAGCGGTCCAGCGCCTCCAACAGGTCAGGTCCGAGCCACGGCTCGCCGGTGTGGCTGGCGGACTGGAAGGCGAACTCCGATTCCGGGAGCTGTGATCCTTCCGCCACGAGCCTGCAGCTTTCCAGCAGCCGCTCGCGATAGCCGTCGCCTTCCGCCTCGATACGCGCCGGCAGGCTGTGCGCGGTGAAGAAGATTCTTTCGGGCGCGAAGTCCTTTATCGCCTCGGCAAGCAAGGAGCGCACCGCGGTGATGAATGCCGGATGGTCGTGGAAGCCTCGAACGAAGATCAGCTCGCCCTCCCACGCATCGCGCAGGGCGTGGCGGTATGCGCCGACGCTCATCTCGGCATAGTGCGGCGCCAGGGGCAGCCCGACCAGCCGCTGGATGCCGGCTGCCTTAGCCTCGACGGCGGCGTCGGCGATGAAGGGCGGAGCGTGCTTCATGCCCACGAACGCCGGCATCTCGAGCCGATCCGCGAGGGCTCGCGCCTGAGCGCGGGTGATCGCCGTCAAGGGCGACCCCCCGATCGCGCGGTAGCGGCCGCGTAGCTCCGAGAGCACCTCTGGCGAAGGAGCCCGGCCACCGCGAATGTGGGTGAAGTACGGCTCGATGCCGCCTTCTCCGTCGGGGCTGCCGTAGGCCATGCACAGCACAGCGGTCGAGTCAGGCAAGGGACGGAACACCTTCGCGCACTGCCTCTACGAGCGCCTGGAGATTCTCCAGCGGGCTGCCCGGGAGCACGCCGTGACCGAGGTTGAAGATGTGACCGGGCCTTCCCGCGGCCCGCCGCAGCACCTGGCGCGCACCCAGGACGACGTCCTCGACCGACCCGAGCAGCACCGTCGGGTCGAGGTTGCCCTGGATCCCATGTTCGTGGCCGACACGCCGCCAACCGGCGTCGAGGTCGATGCGCCAGTCGAGCGAGATGACGTCCGCGCCGGAGGTGGCGATCAATTCGAGCAGCCCTGCCGTGGACGTGCCGAAATGGATCCTGGGCACGCCGTGTCGATGCGTGGCGTCGAAGATTCGCCGCGTGGACGGCAGGACACGCAGCTCATAGTCAGCGGGCGACAGCGCCCCGACCCAGCTGTCGAACAGCTGCAGCGCCTGGGCTCCCGCGGCCACCTGGGCGCCGAGATACTCCGCCATCACGGTTGAGAGCTTGTCGAGGAGCAGCCCAAAAGCCTCCGGCTCGCGGTACATGAACTGCTTCGTGAGCACGAAGTCTCGGCTCGGCCGGCCCTCGATGGCGTAGCTCGCGAGCGTGAATGGACCGCCCGCGAAGCAGATGACCGGTACAGGCGATTCGCGGGCGACCAGGCGGACCGCTTCGAGCAACTGCGGCACCGATTCCGACGGGGCCGGCGTGCGCAGCGCGCGCACGTCTTGAGCCGAGCGGATGGGACTCGCGATCACAGGCCCTACGGATTCGACGAGCTCGAAGCCGATTCCCATTCCCCGCAGCGGCAGCATGATGTCGGCAAACATCACCGCCGCGTCGACACCAAGCCTGCGCACCGGCTGCAGCGTCACCTCGGCGCAGAGCTCGGGCTGGGCGACGATCTCCTCCAGGCTCCACCGCTCGCGCAGCGCCCGGTACTCGGGCAGCGAACGGCCGGCCTGCCGCATGAGCCACACCGGCGTGCGCTCCACCACCTCTCGCCTGCACGCGCGAATGAAGAGTGGAGTCTCGGTGGTCACGCGCCTAACAGTTCCGCCAGCTCGTCTGGCCGGCGGTGGATCCCCGCGAGTATCGGCGTGTCGCGCACCGTCGAACGACGGCTCTCGGTGGCACGAAGCGCACGCACCAGCTCACCGAAAGCCGCCAGGTCGTCGGTCTCGTACGCGACGACGAAGTCCTGGTCGTCGATCCCAAACGAATACGCGAGCAGCTGGCGCACCTGGGGGTAGGCGTGGCCGACCTTCATGTGCTCGTTCATGACCCGCTGCCGCGTGTCCTTGTCGAGCAGATACCAGTCGGCAGACTTGGTGAAGGGATACACGATCAAGTAGCGGGATCGTTCTCCGCTGAACAGCGATTGCTCCTGCGGCGTCGGCTTCTTCACATATTGCGAGGGCTCGATCATGCCCAGGAAGCTTTCCTTCACCGACATCCACGTCCCCATCCCGCAGCGCAGCGCGGCGGCGGCGGATTCTTCGAGCGCATCCAGGGATGGAGCGAGCCGCCAGAGCACGAGATCGACACCCGCCTGCAGCCCGACCATCGTGTAGGTGTAGGTCGTCACGGCCTTCGCCTGCTCGATCGAAGAGATGAAATCGGCGCAGGTCGATCGGCGCTGTGCGTCGGGCAAGCGGCGCCACGCGGGATCCAGGCCCAGCGCAAGGGCTTGGACGAATTGGTTTGTCATCGAGGATCTTCTTGCAGCCACCGCGCGGCATCCGCCGCAAGGTACGTGATGACGATGCCGGCCCCCGCGCGCACGATCGCGGTCAGCGTCTCCAGCGCCGCCGCCTTGCGGTCGATCCATCCGCGCTCCGCGGCCGCCTCCAGCATCGCGACCTCGCCGCTGACTTGATAAGCGGCGAGCGGGAGGTCGAAGCGCTTCTGGGCGCGAACCAGGAGGTCCAGCGACGTGACCGCAGGCTTGACCATCAGGATATCGGCGCCCTCGCGAACGTCCAGCTCCATCTCCCGCATCGCCTCGCGCGCATTCGCGTAATCCATCTGGTAGCCGCGGCGATCCCCGAATGCCGGCGTCGAGCCCGCGGCCTCTCGGAACGGGCCGTATAAGGCCGACGCGGCCTTGGATGAGTAGGCCATGATCGCAACGCCGGCATGGCCGGCGCCGTCGAGGGCGGCCCGCAGCTCCGCCACCTGCCCGTCCATCATCCCGCTCGGGCCGACGATGTCCGCCCCGGCCTCCGCATAAGCGACCGCAGCCTCCGCCAGCAGGGGAAGCGTCGCGTCGTTGTCGACTTCGCCCTCATGGATGACCCCGCAATGGCCGTGGGTCGTGTACTCGCAAAGGCAGACGTCGGCCGCCACCACCAGCGGCAGGCCGGCCTCTTTCAGCGCCCGCAGCGCCGACGGCACAGGCCCCGCCGGGTCAGACGCGCCGCTGCCCTCAGCGTCCTTGCGGTCGGGGATGCCGAAAAGCAGCACGCCGCCAACGCCCAGCTGCGCCAGCTCGCGCGCCTGCGCCACCGCGCGGTCCACGCTCAAGCGGGCGTGCCCCGGCAGTGACCGGATTGGCTCTGATCGGTCGTGGCCGCTGACAACGAAGAGTGGCATCACGAGCTGGCCCGCGGACAAGCGCGTGCTCCTGACCAACGAGCGCAGCGCCGCCGTGCGGCGAAGTCGCCGTGGGCGCTGGGCGCCGACCGTGCCTATGCGGGCTGACGTAGCTGCGACTCGACCCATCGTTCCACCTCCTCGTCAATTGCTCGCCGAAGGGCTGCTCGAAGGCCCGCCGCGTCCTGGGTCTCCGCTTCGGCTGCAACCTTGAACCCGAGCTCGCGAGCGACTCCGCTCGTCTTGGGCCCGATCGTTATCGCGAGGAGGGCGAAGGCACGCGCGCGATCGGCCTCGCCGCCGGCCAGCTCGACGATGCCCTTTGCGGCCGATCCAGACGCGAACATGATCGCCTCGACATCGCGGGCGGCCAGCGCTTTTAGCACAGCGCGGCGCGATGCCTCGGGAGCGGTGTCGGTCTGGTAGGCGACGACGTCGTCGACCTGGGCGCCCAGCTCTTGGAGCTTCTGCGGCAGAGCCCGGTCGGCGGCGTCGGCCCGAGCCAGCAATATGCGCCGGCCGTTGAGCGAGCCAAGCGTCGCCATTGCACTGGGGATCGCGGCTCCTCGCGCGGATGCCGGCACGCAATCGACATGTGCGCCGCGCTCTTGTAGCGCCTTCGCCGTAGTCGCGCCGACGGCGGCCCAACGGACACTCGACGGGACCGCACTCAAGCCGTCGAACAGCGCAGCGACGCCGCGCTTGCTGGTCAGCACCACCCAGTCGTAGTCCGCGATGCGCGAGCGCGCGCGATCCAGGCCTCCGTTGCCCTTCGCGGGCCGGATCGCGATCGAAGGGATGTGCAGAACGCGGAAACCATCGCTCGCCATCGCCTCACGCTCGGATTCCTCAACCTCCGGGCGCGTGTCGATGACCACGTGGCCGCGCAGGGGTACGAAGGTGTTCAACTCCTTCGCTGCGAGCGACAACGATCGCGCGAGCGAGCCGTCGCCATCCAGGTGGTGCCTGATGCGTGTCACGTGGCGAGCCCTGCCGTCCGGACTGACCGCGGCGGCGAGGAGCGTCAGATCGCCGTCGACCTGCACGGCCACGGCGCCCACGGGTGCTCGGCACCCTCCACCCATAGCCTTCAGGATGGCGCGCTCTGCTACCACGGCGATCCGTATTTCGGCGTCGTCGAGACGGCCCACCACGTCGAGGACCTCCTGGTCTTCGCGACGCGCCTGCACGGCCAGCGCTCCCTGCGCCGGAGCGGGCGGCATCGATTCCGGATCGAGCCGCGTCGCGATCCGAGCGCCGAGGCCGAGCCGGTCCAGCCCGGCCGCGGCCAGCAGGAGGGCATCGGCCTCGCCCGCGTCGAGACGCCGCAACCGCGTGTCCACGTTGCCGTGCAGCGGGATGACGTCGAGGTCAGCGCGCAGTGCGCGCAGGAAACCTGCGCGCCGCGGGCTGTCCGTTCCCACCTTGGCCCCGATGGCGAGGTCCTCGACCGAGCGTTCCGCGCGTCGGGTCACCAGCGCATCGCGCGCGTCGGCACGCTCCGGATAGGCGGCGATGACGAGCTGCGGATCCTCGTCGAGCGGAAGGTCCTTGGCGCTGTGGACCGCCAGGTCGATCTCGCCCGCGACCAGGGCTCGCTCGAGCGCGGTGACGAAGATGCCCTCCCCGATCGGCGTTTCGGGTGCGCGCAGGTCGCCATCCGAAACGATCGTCTTCACCTCCACCGGCACGCCGTTCGCACGCAGGCGCGCCGCCACGAGCTCGCTCTGGACGAGCGCCAGGCGGGATCCACGCGTCCCGAGTCGAAGTCTTCTAGCCGAACCCACCGTCAACAATCGAGTTTGGCACCACCGCCAGTGCCGGCGCCGCGGCGACCACGTCACCGACGACCAGCGTGGCCGGAGTTTCAATGGCTGCCTGCTCGGCCAAGATGGCGATCCGATCTATAGGACCGGAGATGCTGCGCTGGTTCGGGAGCGTTGCGTTGCTGATGACGGCGGCGGGGCGCAAGCCGCCAACGACTCGAGCGAGAAGAGCCGCCACCTCCTTCAGGCCAGCCCTCGGCATCAATACGACGAGGGTGTCCGCCGCCAGCGCCAGCGCTCGAAGGCGGTCGAGCGAACCGCCGCCCTGCGCGGTGGTGATCGCGACCGACGAGGCGACTCCGCGCAGGGTCACCGGGATGCCTGCCGCGGCGGGCGCAGCCAGGGCCGCCGTCACGCCTGGCACGACAACTACGTCGATGCCGGCCCGAGTCAGGCCGGCCAGCTCTTCTCCCCCACGCCCGAAGACGAATGGATCGCCGCCCTTCAACCTAACCACCGCATTGCCCGCCCGCGCGAGCTCGATGAGGCGGGCGGTGATCTCTTCCTGCCGGGGGTTGTCGAGCCCCGCGCGCTTGCCGACGTCCTCGAGGCGCGCATCCGGACCGCAGAGCGCGAGCGTCTCGGGCGCGATGAGTGCGTCGTGCAGAACATAATCGGCGTCCGCGAGGAGCTCGCGAGCCTTGAAGGTGAGTAGGTCCGGATCGCCCGGACCGGCGCCGACGAGCGCGACGCGGCCGGTACCGGAATCGCCCGCTTGTGCGATGGCGACGGCCATATGCGCAGCTTCGTCGTGCCGTCCGCCCTTGAGCAGCCTGCGCACGTCGGAGTTGATGATCCGGCGATAAGCGCGGGTCTGCTCCGGGATGGGCACGCTCCGTTCACGGAGCTGCCTGCGCACGCTTCCGACGAGCGCTGTGAAAGGCCCCCACTCGCGCCCCAGCCAGCGTTCGATGCGGGCGCGCAGCGCGGACGCGAGGTACGGGCTCTCGCCCGAAGTCGAGATGGCGACCAGCAGCGGGTCACGGCGGACGATCGCCGGGGCGATGAACCGGCACTGCGCCGGGCGGTCGACGACGTTGATCAGGATTCCGGCTTCCTCCGCCTCCTGCCAGCTGCGACGGTTGACCTCGGTGTCTTCGCTGGCGTCGACGACGAGGCGCGCGCCGGCGAGATCGCCCGTCCTGTACTCGCGCGAGGGGATGACCTGCACATTGGCTCCGGCCTCACGCAGCGAGGCGGCCTTTTCGGTAGCGAACTTGCCATCGCCCAGGACAACGCAGTGCTGCCCGGCCAGGTCGAGGAATACCGGGTAGTACCTCACGCGGTCGCCTCCTCGTTGGCGGCATCGCGCAGGACTTTCGCCACCTCGGGTCGGGTGAACTCGATGGGCAGATCTTTGCCCTCGGCCAGGAGCTTGCGCACCGCTGTGCCGCTGAGGGTGCGATGGAGGTCGGCCGGATGTGGGCAGGTTCGCGAAGAGGCCATGCCCCCGCACGCGGTGCAGTAAAAGGTGTGTTCGAAGCGCAGGATCTCGATGCCCAGCTCGCCTGGCTCGTACTCATCGAAGATGCGGTGCGCGGCGTACGTGTCGTAGTAGCTGCCCACCCCCGCGTGGTCGCGGCCGACGATGAAATGCGTGCAGCCGTAGTTTCGCCGCACGATCGCGTGAAAGACGGCTTCCTTGGGTCCCGCGTAGCGCATCCATGCCGGATTGGTGGACAGCAGGACGCGCTCGGGCGGGAAGTAGCCGCGCAGCAGCTCCTCGTAACAGCTCATGCGCACTGCAGCGGGGATGTCGTCGCTCTTGGTCTCCCCCACCAGCGGGTGCAGGAGCAGGCCGTCCACCGTCTCCAGTGCCACTTTCTGTAGATATTCGTGCGCGCGGTGGACGGGATTGCGGGTCTGGAAACCGACCATCGTGCTCCAGCCGCGCGCGCTCTTGGTCGCGCGCACCTGGGCGGGCGTGAGGTCGTACTCGGGAAACCCGGATGCGGCGTGCGCCAGGGCCACCACGCGGCCCGCGATCGCCCACGGCCCGGAATCTTTGAGCACCCGAACGCCGGGGTGCGCCTCGTCGGTCGTGCCGTAGACGCCGACGGCCTCGGCATCGTTGTCCGTGAGGTAGGCACCCGTGACGTCGAGGATCCCGACCGGCTGGTCGCCGATGAACAGTGCGATGCGATCCGCGGCGGGCGCCGACGCCGCGCGCAGGACGATGGGAATCGTGAACGGTTGCCCGCCGGCGAGGCGACCGCGACTGACGACCGACTCGTAGTCCTCGGCGCCCATGAACGAGTCGAGCGGAGCCAGGCCTCCGGTCGCGAGCATGTAGAGGTCTGATAGCTCGCGCTGGCCGACCTCGAGCCTCGGCAGCGTCCGCGCCTCCGCGCGAAGTGCATGCAGCTCGTCGCCTTCGGGCAGGCGCTCGACGACGTGCCGCGCCAGGTGGCCGAGGCGCTCGAGCGCGGCAGTGATCTTCGCGAGGGATTCGCCCGGCGTCTCGCTCGCGGTATCGCAGACAACTTCTGGGTGCAGCGGCTCCTCGTAGGGGTCGCTGACGCCGGTGAAGTTGGCGATCTCACCGGCGAGCGCCTTGCGATACAGGCCCTTGGTGTCGCGCTCGGTCAGGGTTTCGATCGGGCAGCGCATGTAGACCTCGACAAAGCCGGGCGTCTGCACGCGAAGCTCATCGCGTACGTCGCGATACGGTGAGATCGCGGCCGTGATGCCGACGCCTCCGCTGCGAGCGACCAGCCGCGCCACGTAGCCGATGCGCCGGATATTGGTGTCGCGGTCCTCCTTGGAGAAGCCCAGGCCCTTGGAGAGATGCGTTCGCACCTCGTCGCCGTCGAGCAGCTCCGCATGCCGGCCCCGCCGCGCGAGCTCGGCCTGCAGCGCGCCGGCGATCGTCGACTTGCCTGCGCCCGAAAGGCCGGTGAACCAGACGACGAAGCCCTTGCTCATGACTCCGCCCCGAGGAGGCCCCAGCGCCGCCTGATCGCCTTGTCGAGGGTGCCGAACAGCGAGTCGACCCCAACGCCAACGACGAAGATCACGATCATGATCGCGAGCAGCTGCTGCGTGTCGGACAGATTTCTTGCGGACTGAAGCTGCTGCCCGATCGATGTTTGGTTGGCCGCCACGACCAGAAGCTCGGCCGACATCAGGCTGCGCCACGCAAAGGCCCATCCCTGCTTGAGGCCGCCGACAAAAGCAGGCAGCGCCGCGGGGAGGATCACGTGCCGGTACAGACTCAGCCCATCGGCGCCCATCGCTCGGCCGACCCGAATCAGCAGCGGGTGCACGTGGTCGATGCCGCTCAACAGCCCGGCGGCGATGGCGGGCGCCGCGCCCATCACGACCACGAGCGTGATCGCGCCCTCGCTTCGCTGCAGCAGCAAGATGGCGAGCGGGAACCACGCGATGGAAGGCATCGACTGCAGCCCCACGAGAAGTGACCCCACAGACCTGCGAGCGAGCTCGATCCGTGCGATGAGAATCGCGACGACGATCGCTGCTCCAGCCGCGATCGCGTAACCGAGGGCGGCACGGCGGAGGGTCACTCCAACACCGGCATAGAAATCGAGGTGGCGGAGGTCGCCCGCCAGCCGCTCCACGACGAGCCACGGACCCGGCAGGGCGGTTTGCGTTTTCCAGCCCGACCACACGACCAGCTGCCATATGACCACCGTCAGAACGACCGCGCCGACCTTTGGCCACAGGCCGGACCAGACGTGCGCCACCGATCTCCGGACCGTATGAGGCCGCGAAGGCAGCACCTCCGGCAGCTGAAGCTGTGACGCGAGCTCAGCCGCCATTAGACCGCCATCTCGTGCTTGAGCCTGTCTGTGATGCGGCCGGCGATCACCGCCAGCTCGGGTGAGTCGAGGCTCCGCGGCCGTGAAAGATCGACCTGAACCTCGTGCGCCACGCGACCCGGCCGGCTCGTGAACACCATCACTCGATCGCCGAGACGTACCGCCTCGCGCGCGTTGTGGGTGACGAACAGGATCGTGAGGCGGCTCTCCTTCCAGATCCGCTCTAGCTCCTCGTGAAGCAGATCGCGGCTGATGGCGTCGAGCGCGCCGAACGGCTCGTCCATCAAGAGCACGTCGGCGTCCTGGGCCAGAGCCCGTGCCAGAGCGACGCGCTGCTTCATTCCGCCCGAGAGCTCGTGCGGCCTGCGCTTCTCGAATCCCGCAAGGTGAACTCGATTCAGCAGCTCGTAAGCGAGCTTCTGCCGGGCGGATGCGTTGACACCGCGCAGCTCGAGCGCAAGCTCGACATTCCCCGCCGCGGTCAGCCAAGGCAGCAGCGCCGATTCCTGGAAGATCAGGGCCACGCGTCCATGAACGTGAGCACGCCCGGCCGAAGGGCGATCGAGGCCGGCGAGAACGTTGAGCAGCGTGCTCTTGCCTGAGCCGGACGCGCCGACCACGCAAACAAACTCCCCGCGCTTGACTTCGAGCGTCGCGCCGTCCAGCGCCAGGAGCAGCTGGTCCCCGTGGGAATAGGCGACAGTCAGCCGCTCGACGCTCAGTGCGTGTTTGTCGGAAAGCGCGAGCAGGTTGCTCACGATGCCCCTCCCGTCCAGTGGAGGCCGCATTCTTTGACCTCCCCCTCCTGCTCCCACCACCACCGGCCGGCTCGCTCATCCTCGCCGGCTCTGGTGGCGCGGGTGCACGGCTCGCAGCCGATGGACGTGTACCCACGCTCGTACAGCGGGTGAAACGGGACGTCGTGCTCGCGGATGTACGCCCAGACCTCGTCCTTCGACCATGCGGCCAGTGGCGCGATCTTCGTCAGGCTGGGATGCTCCCGGTCGGGTGCAGCCACTGGCGTCTGCGCCCGGGTCGCCGCCTGCTGCCGGCGCAGGCCGGTCACCCACGCGTCGTATCCATGCAGGGCCCGCGCCAGCGGACGTGACTTGCGGATATCGCAGCACAGCCGCCGCAAATCCGGGGATCGGTAGAAGAGGTTGACGCCGTGACCGCCGACCATCTCGGCCAGGTCGCCGGCGTCAGGCGACACCACCTCGACATCGATCGCGTAGCGATCTCGTACGCGATCGATCATGTCGTAGGTCTCCTGTGGCAGCCGGCCCGTGTCGAGCGTGAGCACGTTCACGTCAGGGCGTATGCGTGATGCCATGTCGATGAGGACAGACGACTCGGCCTGAAAGCTGGCGACGATCACGACCCGCGGGAATGATTCGTACGCCCACCTGAGGACTGCCTCAGGGGCCGCACCAGTCGCGACTCCGTCAGGGGCAGTGACGCTCATGCGGTCCTCTCCTCCGCCGATGTCTCACGCAGCGCGTCGAAGCCGACGCGATCGGTCCAGTCCCCAAAGCCCTCGCCCGGCTTGCGCTGCGTGCGGAACGTCTCGAACAGGGGACGCAGCAGGGACGGGATGTCGGTGATCGGCACGTTGGGAGCAAACACGCGGTTGAGGCGGGTGCCGTCGAAGTCTCCGCCGAGCATCACGTCGTACTTGCCCAGCGTGGTGCCCACGAAGCCGACGTCGCCCAGATAAGGACGCGAGCAGCCGTTGGGACAGCCGCTCATCCGGAAGCTGATGCGTTCCTCGGCGAGGCCAAGCTCCTCGAGCAGCGCAGCCAGCTTGCGTACAAGTGATGGCATCGCGCGTTCCGCCTCGGCCACGGCCAGGCCGCAGGTGGGGATCGCGGGGCAAGCCATCGCGTAGCGAATCGCTCGCGGGATCGACTCCACCGGCGCGATGCCGTGTTCCGCCATCAGCGCTTCGACCCGTGGCCGCTGCGCCGGCTCGATGCCGGCAAGGATCACGTTCTGCTGAGCCGTCAGGCGGACCTGCGGGCGCAATTCTTCGATGATCCGGCGGAGCCCGGATCTTGAGCGGACTGCATCGACGTCGGCGATGCGCCCGTTCTCGATGTAGATGCCGACGTACAGCCGGCCGTCACCCTGCTCGTGCCAGCCGAGGTGGTCGTCCACCGGCTTCCACGCCAGCGGCTCCGGTGGCTGGAGCTCGAACGAGACGCGACTCTGCACCTCTCCGCGGAACCAGTCGAGCCCGCGATCGGCGATCGTGTACTTGAGGCGCGCATGCCGCCGGTTGGTGCGGTCGCCGTAATCGCGCTGCACCGCCACCACCTCGCGAGCGACCTCGACGACCTGCCCCGGCTCCACGAAAGCGAGGGGCTGAGCGACCGCGACAAAGGTTTCCGGTTTGTTGTGCGTGCGGCCCAGCCCGCCCCCCACCAGGAGGTTGAACCCGCGAAGGGAGCCGTCCGGACCCTTCATCGCCACGATGGCGAGGTCGTGCGCGTAAACGTCGACACAGTTGTCGCCTTCGAGAGCCACCGTGGTTTTGAACTTCCGCGGCAGGTACTGCTCGCGGTAAAGGGGCTCCGTCTCGGGCTCCGACGACTTCACCACCTCGCCGTCCAGCCAAATCTCGTGGTATGCCGCCGTCCGCGGCGTGAGCTCGGCAACCATGGCGGAGATCGCACGCTGGACCTCGGCATGGAACTCGTCGTGCAGCGGCTCGGGGCAGCACATGATGTTTCGCTCGACGTCGCCGCAGCCGCCGAGCGTGGTCAGGAGCGAGTCATTGATGGCCCGGATCGACTTCTTGATGTCGCCCTTGAGCACGCCGTGGAGCTGGAAGTCCTGCCGCGTCGTGACGCGCAGCGTGCCGTTGGCCCAGCGCCGGCTGATGTCGTCGTGGGCCATGTAGGCGTCGGGGGAAACGACGCCCCCGGGGATGCGGGTCCTGATCATCAGCTGGTGGTGCTTGTCCAGGCCGCGTGCGCGCGCCTCCTTGCGCCGGTCGCGATCGTCTTGCTGGTAGATGCCGTGGAACTTGAGCAGCTGCTCCGAGTCCTCACCGAACGCAGGCGTGTCCTCGAGCAGCTCCTCCTTGATGAGCCCGCGCAAGTGGTTGCTCGAAGCCTTTACAGACTCGTTCTTCGAGAAACCCTCGAGGGATGTGCCATCGGACAGATTCGACAAATGGTTGCGCCTCCGCTGATCTGGTGATTCCGAACGTTTGCGTTGAAGCGCGCGCGGGAGCGCACGCTTGGGGAAGGTCCCCGGTCAGGACGTCCGGTCAGCTACAGAAGCAGCTGGCGCAGCGAACGTAGTCGATGGCACGCCGCCTTGTGAGCGGGGCCAAAGAAGCAATGGCTGGACTACGCATCGCGCCAAAAAGTTTACTGAAAAGAGGACGGCGATGCTGCGATTCGGTCGCAAGAAGAATCAATGGCTTGTCGATCTCCACTCGGGCGGCGACCCAAGCCTCGGCTCGAGCAGCTTCGCGATCTCGCCCCGGGCGGGGAAGCGGTCCAGCCTGTCCTTGCTGAAGACCTCCTGCCCGTCGATGGAGACCTCGAACCGGCCGTGGCTGCCCGTCTTGAGCTCGACGCCGCCGAGCGCCGGAGCCCAGCGGCCCAGGATCTCCTTCGCCAGGCTCACGGCCTGGTCGAGATAGTCTCAAGGGACGCAGAATTCGATCGTGATCTTGGGTTTGGCGCTAGCCATCTATGAGCCTTAACCTCTTCGTACACTTGCCGGCGAGGAGCTATTCCCGATGAGCAAAGAGGGTCAGGCGGCCATCCTGGTCGTGGCGTGCGCCTGCGGGATTCTCATGCGCGGGACGGTCGATGAGATCGTCCCGATCGTGCAGAAGCACGCGAAGGAATCTCACAATATGCAGGTCACGCGGGAGGACGTGCTCTCGAGGGCGCGGCCCGAAGCCTGAGCCAGGAAGCCCCGCTCGAGGAGAGCTCGGCTCCGCCTCCTCCCTGGGGGACCGAAGGGCCGGTTCAGGCCGAGGTGTTCGTGGTCCGCATGCGCGGAGACCGGCTGGAGCTGACGGGCCCATGCGGTCCGGACGCCTGGTACATCGAATCGCACGACGAGGACGATCCCATGGAGATCGTCAAGCGCCTTTCCACCAACCTGATGGGCCCTCCACTCCTGGTGCACTCGACATCGTGGCGCCGAGGAAAGGGCGGGGTGCTCCTGAGCTTTCTCGTGGTCCTCGACGAAAACCAGGCAGCGGATCTCGCCGGCGTGCCCATCACGCGCGCGGAGCTGGCGCGCAACTCGGCGACCGAGGCGGCGAAGGGAATTTCGGCGAACCAGGTCGTCGAGCACGCCTTGCGGCACATGGCGTGGCTCTCGCAGGACGACGTGGCGGTCAGGTCCGCGCTTTCGCCGGCGTGGCTGGCGGTGCTCGCCGGCTACGTGCCGGAGCCCTTCCGCCACATCGGCTGAGCTCGCCGGCTAGTCCTTGGCCCGGACCGGAAGGCGCTGCTCGACCCATCGGCGCAACGCATCCGTGTTCAAAGCCCCGGTCACGCGATCGCGCTCCTTGGCCGCATCCATCAACACCAGGGTGGGAATGCCACGAATGCCGAACCTCTCCTGCAGCCCTGGCTCGAGGTCGGTATTGACCTTGACTGCCTTCAATTTGCCCGCGAGCTCATTGGACAAACGCTCGACGGCCGGCGCGACTATCCGGCATGGGCCGCACCAGGGAGCCCAGAAATCGATGAGCACCGGGATCGGGCTCTTCTCCACTACAGCGTTGAAGTCCGACCCGCCGCTGTCGGTGAGCCAGGGTAGGGCCGCGCCACATTTCGGGCAGTGGGGAACTCCTTCGGCTGCGGACCGAATTCGGGTTTTCTGCCCGCATTTGGGGCACGTCACGACCTTTGGCTCACTCATCTTCTATTGATATTTAGCTGCCACCCCCGGCCCCTTCCTAAACTACCAACCCTCTCGGATGACGGCCACCCCTCGCGGGCCGAGCCTTAGCAGGCCGCGATGCACCTCGCTGCCGTCGACCAGGTTGGAGCCGGGATCGGCCACAGGCACGTCCACGGGGACGTCGCGGTGGTTCAGAAGGAAGAGCAGCGAGCTTCGGGGACCTGAGCGGCGGATTGCAGAGACACCGGCCGGAGCCTCGATCGCCGGCTTGACCTCGGCGTCGGCCGCGGCTGCGCGCAGGATCCGCGCCATTGCGGCGACATCTGGCCGCGTGGCTACGTAGATCGCGCGGCCCTCGCCGAACTTGTGGCTGGTCACAGCGGGGCGGCCGTCGAGAGTCGAGCCCGAGAAATGCGCAAGCGCCTCGGCGCCGGCGAGCACGATGAGCTCGCTCCACATGTCGGCATGGGCCATGGTGCCGTCGCCGAAGTTGAGCTTTATGTCTTCGCCGTCAGCCAGCGGAAGCCAGTCCACCACCTCCAGTCCAAGGAGGCGCCGAAATGGCTCGGGGTAGCCGCCGAGCCGTATGTGCTCGAAGGGGTCGACGATTCCGCTGAAGAAGGACATGACGAGCGTGCCGCCCGCTTCCACGAATGCGGCCAGGTTGCCCGCAGCCTCGTCGCTTATGAGGTAGACGTTGGGCGCGAGGACGAGGCGGTACCCCGAGAGGTCGTCGGACGGCCGCGCGAAGTCGGTCGTCAGGTTGGCGTCGAAAAGATGCCGGTAGTACGACTCGAGCTGATCGACGTGTCGGACTCGAATCGAAGGCTTGGATGGGAGCTCGAGCGCCCACCACGACTCCCAGTCGTGGAGGATCGCCACGTCGGCCTTGATGCGGCTGCCGCATACCGTGTCGAGGCCTGCAAGCTCGCGCCCCAACTCGACGACCTCGTGCCACGTGGGCGTACTCTCCGGCCGGCCGTGCGGGACCATCGCGCTGTGGAACTTCTCAGCGCCGGCGCGCGACTGGCGCCACTGGAAGAACATCACGCCGTCGGCTCCGTGCGCGACAGCCTGGTAGCTCCACAGGCGCATCTGCCCCGGCGCCTTAGGAATGTTGACGTCGCGCCAGTTCACCCGGTTGGTGGTCTGCTCCATGAGAATCCAGGGGCGGCCGCCGCCGAGCGAGCGCATCAAGTCGCCCGCCATGGCCGACCGCATGCCCGCGTCGGGATCGGCCGGATCCTGATATACGTCGTCGCTGACGACGTCTTCCCGCTCGGCCCACTTCCAGTAGTCGAGGGGTTTGAAGAAGCGCATGAAGTTGGTGGTGACCGCGACGCCTGGACTCAGCTCGGTGAGGATGGCGCGCTCGAGCTCGTAGCACTCGAGGAGCGCATCGGACGAGAAGCGCATGAAGTCCAGCTGCTGGCTTGGGTTCGGCCAGGTCGGCGTTCGCCGCGGGGGCAGGATCTCATCCCACTCCGAATAGCGCTGCGACCAGAAGTCGGTTCCCCAGGCGCGGTTGAGGCTCTCCAGGTCGCCATACCGCTCCTGCAGCCATTCGCGAAACGCCTGCGCCGAGACGTCGCAGTAACACGCCGGCACGTGGCAGCCGAACTCGTTGCCGACGTGCCACATCGCGAGCGCCGGATGTTTTGCGTAACGCGTCGCCAATGCTTTGACCAGGCGACCTGCCGCCTCGCGATACACGGGGCTGCTGGGGCAGTAGTGCTGCCGGGCGCCATGCCACAGCCGGACCCCATCGGCCATCACCGGCAGCATCTCCGGGTGCGCGTGTGAGAGCCAGGGCGGGGGCGATGCGGTCGCGGTCGCCAGGTCGACGCGGACTCCGCCCTCGTGCAGCATGTCCATGATGCGATCGAGCCAGCCGAACTCGTGCTTGCCCTGTATGGGCTCGAGGCGCGACCAGGAGAAGATGCCGAGGGAGACCAGGTTGACTCCTGCCTCCCGCATGAGCCGGACGTCCTCCTCCCACACCGCTTCCGGCCACTGGTCCGGGTTGTAGTCACCGCCGAAGGCGATGTGCGGCAGCCGCTCGCCCAGCAGAGGGCCGGCTCCGGTGGTGCCGCTCGGCTGCGTGTTCAGCCTTTCGTAGACCCGAGCGTCAGGCCGGCGACGAAGTGCTTCTGCAGGAGGATGTAGACGATGATCGGCGGGATGCACGCAAGCAGCGCGCCGGCCGCGACGAGGTTGTTGTCGACGAAGAACTGGCCCTGGAGGTTGTTGAGTGCGGTCGTGATCGGCCGCTTGTCGCTCGACTTCAAGAGGATTAGCGCCCAGAAGAAGTCGTTGTACATGAACGTGAACAGAAGGGTGGCCATCGCCGCCAGCGCCGGCCGGCACAGGGGCAGAACGACGCTCCACCAGATCCGCAGCACGTTTGCACCATCGACAAGCGCCGATTCGGTGATCTCCTTCGTGATCGTCTTCATGTAGTTGCTGAGCACGAACGTGGCGAAGCCGGTCTGGAAGACCACGTGTATCAGGATGATCCCGATGTACTGGTCGTAGAGCAGGTTGTTGTCGCTGAACAGGGCGAACGAGAACTTGCTGATGTCGATCGAACCAAGCATGGCGATTGGTGTATGGAGATAGATCCAGTACAGGGGCACGATGATGACCTGCGGCGGCAGCAGGTTGCCGGCCGTGAACAGCATCAGGACGATGAGGTTGAACTTCCAGCTGAACTGGGTGCAGCAGAAGGCGACCATCGACGCCAAAAGCAGCGTGAGGATGACGCCCGGGACCACGATGACCAGGGTGTTCAGGTAGTAGTAGGGAATCTCGGCCTGGGTCCAGACGGTCGTGTAGTTGTCGAAGTTGAGCGTGCCGGGCCACGAGACATAGCCTCGCTGGATTGTGTCGCTGATCGGACGCAGCGAGGAGTAGACGGCCCAGAACAATGGGAACAGCCAGACCGCGACCATGGCGATCAGGAACGCGTGAAGGAGCACTCGGGCGGGCCGGATGCGCGCAGGGGCTCTACGAACGGCCGCGCGAGGGGCGGTCGCAGCCAGGGTGCTCAAGCGGTCGTCCGCATCGTGCGCGAGAGGAAAAGGATGATCGGGCCCAACGAGATCACCAGCAGGATGACTGCGATTGCAGAGCCAAAGCCAACCAGGCTGGCCTCGCTGATGCTGTTGTTGGTGATGAGGATCGACAGCAACTCGAGGCCGTTCTTGCCCTGGTTGATGATGAATGCGATGTCGAAAGCACGCAAGGCTTCGATGGCCGTGACGACGACGATGATCACGTTGATCGGCGCCATGACCGGCAGGACCACGTTGAAGAAGGTCTGTACCTCTGTCGCACCGTCAACCCTGGCCGCCTCGCGGAGTGAAGGATCGACGCTTTTAAGCCCGGCCAGGTAGAGGATCATGATGTAGCCGATGTGCCGCCAGCTGGCGGCGACCAGCACAGCGAACAGGTTGATGCGCGGGTTGCCCAGCCAATCGATGAGCTTGCCGGATTTCACGAGCCCGAATGCATTGTTGATGAAGCCTTCGGTCGGCGTGTACTGCAGCTCCCAGATGAAACCAACCACGACAAGAGACAGAACCACCGGCAGGAAGAACACGCTCTGGTAGATGCGCGTGCCGCGCATCTCCCGATCGAGCAGCACCGCGAGGAACATGCCCAGCGGAGTGGCGATGAACGTGAGCCACGCGAGCCAGATTAGGTTGTGTGTGAATGCCGGCCAGAACAGCGTGTAGCCGGTGAGCATGAACTGGTAGTTCTTGAAGCCGACGAAATTCTCGCCGGTGACAGAACCGATGCCGTCCCAATTCGTGAAGGAAAGGACTACCGATGCGAGCGTCGGGCCCCAGATCAGCAGCAGGTCGAGCGTTAGCGGCACCCCGACCATCAGGACGATCAGGATCTTGTCATGGCTGGTCAGAAGTGTGTAGCGGCGCCGGCGGCGAGTAGCTGCGAGCGCCCCCGCCTCGGACGCTTCTTGCGCCCGGACGGGGGCTAGGCTCGGCGTGGTGTTGGCCACGTCTCAGATCATATGTCCGCTTTTTACTCGGGGGCCAGCGAGTCCCAGAACGATTGCATCTGTCCCTGGAGGCTCGTCGTGTCCTGGCCTGGATTGGCCAGGAACTTCAGCAGGAATCCCTGCATGCCGTTGGGGCCTGAGTAGTCCGGCCGCGAGTCGCGATCGAAGTACTGCGTAATGCGCTTGGCGTTGCTCACGATCTGCACGGCCTTCTTGGTGAGGGCCGGGTACTGGCTGGTATCGGCATCGGTGGCGGTCGGGATCGAGCCGGGCGCGTTCTGCCAGTACAGGACCTGGGTCGAGCCTTTGGCCACGAACTCGAGGAAGGCGTTGGCCTGAGCGCGGTTGGCGGCCAGCGTCGGAGACTTCTTGGTGAGCATGTACACGTCGATCGGTGCGTCGAGCGCCTTCTCGGCGTCGTACTGCGTGCCCATGTCGGGGAACGGGAAGAAGTCGAGCTGGTCGAGGTCGGCCTGGCTGCCGCTCGCTTTGAACTCATCGGAGACGAAGAGACCGAGAAGGTACATGCCGGCCGTCTTCCGCAGCAGCTGGTCCGCACCCTGCTCCCACGTCAAACCTGCGAAGGCCTGCGAGTAGTACTGCGTGATCTCGCTCCACTTCTTGTAGACGGCGGTGACCCTGGGGTCCGTCCACTTCTGCTTTCCGGTCAACAGCTCTGTGTGGAAGTCGTAGCCGTTCAGCCGGAGGTTGAGGATGTCGAACGTGCCCTGGGCTGGCCACCCGTCCTTGTCGGCGAACGCGATCGGGGTCAGCCCGTCCTTCTTCATCTGAGCGCACAGCGCTTTAAACGCGTCCCACGTCGTCGGAACCGTGTAGCTGTGCTGCGCCCAGACATCCTTGCGGTAGAAGACGGCCCACGGGTAGTAGTCGGTCGGAATGGCGTACGCGTGACCGTCGTTGCCCTTGATCGACGCCGCGAACCCCTCGGTGTAGTTCGACTTCACCGCATCCCAGACATCGTCGATCGGGGTCGCCAGCCCCTTGTCGGCGAAGAAACGCATGCGGTGACCCGAGAACCAGGTGAACGCGTCCTCGGGCGTGCCCTGGAGGTAGGAGCTGATCTGGTTCTGGAATGTCCCGTGGTCGACCGTGTTCAGCTTGACCTTCGTGCCTCCGTTGGCGGCGGTGAAAGCGTCGACGATCGCCTGCGTGCCCTTCTTCGAGTTGGGGTCTGTGTTGTAGCTGCCGAGCGACATGGCGCCGCCCTTGGCGGTGAGGCTGGTGGTGGTGGTCGGGCTGCCGCCACACGCGGCGATGAACGCGGCTAGGCTTCCGTAGCCCGCGATCTTCAGTATGTCGCGTCGCGAAAGATCGAGGTTCAGGGGAAGCTCGGCGTCCAGGTATGGAAGCGCGAGCCGGTTCCGAACCCTCTTGGCATCCCTTGAATCACCCATAGAACTCCTCCTCTGAGACCGGCATCGTCTGTTCCAGACAGGCGAGCTGCGGTGGCGTGGGCATAGGCGAACCATACAGATTCGGTCAATTTTGTCAACTCACGAGCTTCGTTTCTGCTCGCTATTGCTCAAAAATGATCGAAGGCGTACCATCTGGCGAATGCTTGCGATTGAGCGAAGGCGCCTCATCGCCGAAAGCATCCGCTCCCGAGGCGTCGTCTCCGTCACGGAGATGGCCGACGCGCTCGGGACGACCGAGATCACGCTCCGCCGCGACCTTCGCGCGATGGCCAGAGATGGCCTGGTGGTGAGGACCCACGGTGGCGCAATCAGGCCGGCCGGCCTCGGCCACGAACCGAGCTACTCCGAGAAGGCGCAGCAGGCGGCCGGTGAGAAAGCATCCATTGCGCGGCTGGCGCTGGAGATGGTGCGGCCCGGCGACTCGATCGTCCTCGGCCCCGGCACCACGACCCTGGCCCTTGCGCGGCTGCTGGTGCATTGCCCTGAGCTGACGGTCGTCACCAACTCGCTGCTCGTCGCGCAGGCGCTGATGGAGGCCCCGCGGGTCGAGGTGATACTCACCGGTGGCACCCTGCGGCGATCCATCCACGCTCTCGTCGGGCCGGCGACCGAAGAGTCGGTGCGGGCCCTGCGGGCATCGCAAGCATTCATCTCAGGAAACGGGTTCACCGCGGACCGCGGCCTGAGCACACCAAGCCCTCTCGTGGCGGCGACTGACCGCGCGCTTGCGGGGGCGGCCCAGCATGTGGTCGTGCTGGCGGACCACACCAAGATCGGCCAGGAGACGATGTGCCAGACCGTCCCAGCAGCGAGGGTCCATACGCTGATCACAGACTCGAAAGCCAGCCCTGCGGAGCTGGAGGCGGTTCGAGCTGTCGGGGTTGAGGTTCTCGTTGCCGACGCGGATGGGCGTGGCGAGATCAAGCGCGCGACCGCCTGACGGCCAATCAAAGCCGGCGAATGCGCAAGCGGCGGCCAAACCGGCGCGGCACAGAACGCTGGCGCGAAAGGATCGCGAGCTGCCCGATGGACGGTATTTGCTCGCGTACAGCCACGTGGATGGCACGGCAGCCGATGCCTGAGCTTCGTTTCGACACCTTGCGCAAGGAGTGGGTCGCCTACGCCACCGAGCGCAACGACCGCACCTTCCTCCCCACCGAGTTCTGCCCACTGTGCCCGACCGGGGACGGCGGCGCCTCCGAGGTCCCGCTGGATACGTTCGAGGTCGTCGTGTTCGAGAACCGATTCCCCGCATTCGGACCGGACCGGCGGGGCGGCCGGCCGGTCCGCCCCCCGATGACCGGCTGTGAGGTCGTCGTCTACACGCCGGAGCACAAGCTCACGCTGGCGCAGCTTCCGCTCGACCGGGTGCGGCTTCTCATCGACGTCTGGGCCGACCGCTACCGCGAGCTGGGCTCGCGCGGCGAGGTCGCCTACGTGTACATCTTCGAGAACAAGGGCGAAGAGGTGGGTGTCACGCTGCACCATCCGCACGGTCAGATTTACGCGCTGCCGTTCGTGCCGCCGTTCGCGCAGGCCGAGCTGGACGCCTCACGCGAGCACCTCGCCTCCCGAGGCGAGTGCCTCCACTGCACCGAGCTGGGTCTCGAGTCAACAGGACCGCGACGCGTCTGTGACGTGGGTGCCATGGTCGCTTTCGTACCACGCGCCGCTCGGTGGCCATATGAGGTACACGTCTATCCGCGACGTCACGTTGCATCGATTGCCAACCTCGATGACGCGGAGCGGTGGGACCTGGCAGGGGCCCTCCTGGACGTTGCGGGCATGTACGACCGCCACTTCGGATTCTCGACGCCCTATGTGATGGCGATGCACCAGGCCCCCACGGACGGGCGGGAATGGCCCCAAGCCCATCTTCACGTCGAGTTCTACCCGCCCCACCGCCGGGACGACCGACTCAAGTACCTGGCCGGCGTCGAGCTCGGCGCGGGCACGTTCGTGAACGACACCCGGCCGGAGGACACCGCAGCCCAGCTCCGCCGAGCCGTGCAAAAGAACGTTCTGAACCGTCCGAAAGGTTGAATTAGGATTAACGGCAAATGGCATCTGTGACTTACGAGCACGTGACCAAGCGGTTCGCCGGTGGGACGCTGGCCGTCAACGACTTCAACCTCGAGGTCAAAGACACGGAGTTCATGGTCCTCGTCGGCCCGTCGGGCTGCGGCAAGTCGACCGCGCTGCGCATGCTGGCGGGCCTCGAAGAGGTGACCGAAGGCGAGATCAAGATCGGGGACAGGGTCGTCAACGACACGCCTCCGCGGGACCGGGACATCGCGATGGTGTTCCAGTCTTACGCGCTCTATCCCCACATGACGGTGTTCGACAACCTCGCATTCGGTTTGCGCATGCGGGGTACGCCGCGGGAGGACATCCAGCGCCGCGTGAACAGCGCAGCCAACATACTGGAGCTCGGTCCGCTGCTAAAGAGGAAACCGCGCCAGTTGTCGGGAGGCCAGAGGCAGCGTGTAGCACTCGGCCGCGCCATCGTGCGCGAGCCGCAGGCCTTCTTGCTCGACGAACCGCTTTCGAACCTCGACGCCAAGCTGCGCGTCCAGACGCGGATCGAGCTCCAGAAGCAGCACCGCGCGCTGCACGCGACGTTCATCTATGTCACCCATGACCAGGTCGAGGCCATGACGATGGGCGACCGGATCGCGGTCATGAAGGACGGTGTGCTTCAGCAGGTGGCGCCACCTCGCGAGATCTACGACGACCCCGCCAACATGTACGTCGCGGGCTTCATCGGCAGCCCGACGATGAACTTCATCCCGGTCACGATTCAGGGCACGACAGCCAAAGCGTCAGGCTTCGAGCTCGAGCTGCCGCGGCCGCCCGGCGTTGACAAGGGCGTGCTAGGCATTCGGCCTGAAGCCCTGACCGAGCATCCGCGCGATGGCCATTCCGGCCTTGACCTGAAGGTCGAGGTCGCGGAGGTGCTCGGCGCAGACCAGTTCATCTATGGGCAGGTGGGCGCCGACGCGATCACCGCCCGCGTCGATCCCAACCTCAAGATCAACCCGGGTGACCGTGTGCGGCTGGGGGTGGACATGCGGCGCCTGCACCTTTTCGACGGCCCCACCGGTAAGGCGCTTCAGTAGTCCAGTGAGCGTTCCGCTCGACGAGTTCGGGCGCACTGGTCATCGGAGCACCCGGACGATCTTCGGCGCCGCGTCACTCTCGAACGTCACCCAGTCGGCCGCCGACCGGACGCTCGATGTCCTCCTCCGCCATGGCGTCAACCACATCGACACCGCCGCCGGCTACGGGGACTCGGAGCTTCGCATCGCCCCGTGGCTGAAGCGCGAGCCGAACCGTTTCTTCCTCGCCACCAAGACTGGCTCTCGTGATGCCAAGGGTGCGCGCGAGGATCTGCATCGGTCGCTGGACCGGCTTGGCGTCGACCATGTGGACCTCTGGCAGCTGCACAGTCTCGCCGACCCCATCGACTGGGACACCGCGCTGAGCCCCGGAGGTGCGATTGACGCGGCCGTGGAAGCGCGCGACCAGGGTCTCGTGAGGTGGATCGGTGTCACTGGACACGGGGCGCAGATCGCGGCCAACCACCGGCGGTCGCTGGCGCGCTTCGATTTCGATTCAGTTCTGCTGCCTTACAACTTCGTCACCATGCAGCTGCCCTACTACGCCGAGAATTTCGACGCATTGGCGCGGACGTGCGCCGAGCGCAACGTCGCCGTGCAGACGATCAAGTCGATCGCCGCCAGCCCATGGCTGGGTCGGGAGCGCACGCGCACCACCTGGTATGAGCCTCTCGAGGCTCAGGCGGACATCGACCTCGCCGTGTGGTGGGTGCTGGGCAGGCCGGGCGTGTTTTTGAACACGGTCGGTGACATCGATCTGCTGCCTCGCGTGCTCGACGCCGCCGAGCGTTTCGAAAAACGGCCCACCGATACGGAGATGACCGCGATGCTGGAGCGCTCCCGAACCGAGCCCCTATTCGTCTGAGAATGCCCGAGACGCCGGAGCAGCTCTATGCCCACGCGGCGCATGACCTCCGGTTGAGAGCGAGTCACCGCGAAGTGGCGCCGGCGGGATCGATTGCTGGGCCTGCTCGACCCCAGACGCCTGTCTACACCGTCAGGCTGAGCTCGGCCAGGCGGACGGCGCCCGCCACCGGCGGCTCTTCGAGACGTATTGCCGCACCCAGCAGCCGCCGGACGGCCGTCTCCAGCCGAGGTTGATTCAGGAGCTGCCCACCCGCAAGCACCACGGGACCATCGATCGAGAGCCTCTTCCGCACCGATTCCACAAGGTCGGCCAGCGCGAATGCCGCACGCTCGACGAGGGATGCGGCGCCTGGATCTTCACCCGCCGATTCGAACACGACACCCGCAAGCGCAGCCCATTCGCCTGGCTCGTTCAACCGGTGCAGTCTGCCCATCAAATCGGTTGCGTGGCGAGCTCTGGTCACCCCAAGCATCGCTTCGCCAAGCTTCCCCAACTGCTCGCCCGCATCGGAACGGCGCAGCACCTCCCGTGATGCCTCGCGTGTGAGCCACGCTCCGCTTCCATCGTCGCCGACAAGCCAGCCCCATCCCCCCGCCCGAGCTTCCCGCCCATCGCGATCGCGGCCGTATGCCACCGAGCCCGTGCCGCTGATGAGCGCGATGCCATAGTCGATTCCCGCCGCAGCCAGGACCAGCCTCGCGTCGTGGACCACGGTTACCTTGCAGCCCGGCAACACCGCGGTCAGAAGGCGCTCGAGTCTCGCACGTCCTACAGGAACCTCCGCGCCGGCGCTGCCGGCACAGCATGCGTCGGCGCTGATCGCGCCCATCCCGGCAAGCAGCGCCCCGATTCGACCCTCCACCGTGCGAGGCCGCAGGGCAGCGACGTTCGCGCCCGGACCCTGTGCCTCCGCGACGATGCGGCCGTCTTCGACACATCGAGCCCGGCTCGACGAGCCTCCGATGTCGAGGCCGAGAAAGCAGCCCGGCCTCATTTTCGGCGGCATCCTGCCGTTCTCACCAGGTCCGCGTGATCTTGCGGAGGGCGCGCGGCTGGTCGGGGTCGACGCCGCGCGCCAGCGCGACGTGGTACGCGAGCAGCTGGCCGAGCACCGCGAGCGTCAACGGTGTCAGCTCCTCCGGCAGCCCCGAGTCATGGACAGCCGCCGATTTGATGCCTCGCGGCGTGATCGCGCAATCGAAGAGGCCAACCACGCGGCAACCGTAGTCCAGAAGTCGGGTCGCGATCGATTCGAGGTCGCCCGCGACCGAGCCACCGCCGCCGACCAGCAACACCGGAAAGCCCGGTTCGACGACCGCGATCGGCCCGTGCTCGAAGTCTGCGACCGACCACGCGCGAGCGAGCACGTAGCTGGTCTCGGTGAGCTTGAGCGCGACCTCCTCGGCGGTCGAGAAGTTGAAACCACGGCCGAGCACGATCGCGCGCGGACCGTCGAGCGTGGGGACGAGCTTGTCGAGATCCATTTCGACCTTCAGCGCGCCGGTCATGCTGTCCGGGACCCTCCGCAGCGCGGCTTCGAACGCGTCGTCGCCGTCGATCGCTTGTGACATCAGGGCGAGCCCGAGAACGCTCGCGGTATAGGTCTTCGAAGCCGGCACGCTCTGCTCTTTTCCCGCATCCAGCGCCAAGACCAGTTCCGCAACCGATGCCAGCTTTGAGCCAGGATCGTTTGTGATCGCGACCGTCATCGCTCCCTGCCGAACCGCCTCTTCGACCACTGCGACCACGTCTGGCGACGCGCCCGATTGCGAGATGCCGATCACGCACTGGCCATCAAGCCTTGGAGGGCTCGCGTATCGAGTGAACAGCGACGGCGCGGCCAGCGACACAAGCGCGCGGTTGCGCCGCCCGAAGAGATACTTCGCGTATAGGGCGGCATGGTCGGAGCTGCCTCGCGCCGCAATGACGAAACCACGCGGGCGCAGCTCGCGATAGCGCGCGCCGAACGCATCGATCGCCGCCCGGCTCTTCTGGATAAGCCGCGCTGCGACCTCGGGCTGCTCGAGGATCTCGTCGCGGAACCGGTTCACTTTCGGAACCTGATCTTGCCTCCGACCATGGTCAGCCGGACGCGAAGGTCGCCATCGAGCACAACGAGGTCTGCGCAGCCGCCAACGCGGATGCGGCCGAGTCCCCGTTCGCCGAGAACGCGTGCTGGAACCGCGGACGCCATCGTGATCGCGCGTGTGGCGTTCATCCCGGGGATTGCGGTCATCCGGCGCACGATGTCGTCCATCGTCGCCGCGCTGCCGGCCAGCGTTCCGTCCTCCAGCCTCACCACCGTCCCGTCGCTCACGACCGCCCTGCCGGTAAGGCGATACTGGCCGGGCGGCGAACCCGCCGCCGCGGTCTGGTCGGTGGTGAGCGCGATGCGCGCCGTGTCCTTCACGCGCACCAGCTGCGCGCAAACCGCGGGATGAATGTGCTCGCCGTCCGCAATCAAGCCCACAGACACGCGGCTGTCCAGCAGGAGCGCAAGCGCGATTCCGGGTCGTCGATGGTGGACGGGCGGCATCGCGTTGTAGATGTGAGTCCCAAATCGGACACCGGCCGCTATCGCGCGCCGACCTTGCTCGTAGTCCGCGCCGGTGTGACCAGCGCTCACGACGACGCCGGCCCGCACCAGCCGAACGATCGCGTCGAGCGCGCCCGGTAGCTCAGGTGCAAGCGTCACCAGGTGGGGATGCGCCGAAGCGATCACCTCCACGCTCGCAGGACTCGGATCGGCGAGGCACTCGCGCTCGTGCGCCCCTCGGAACGAAGGATTGATGAACGGTCCCTCGATGTGCGCCCCCAGCACCCGCGCGCCCGGCGACTCGGCGGCGGCCGCCACGCTGGCCGCGAACTCAGCCCCCGTGGCAACCGGAGCCGAGATCAATGTGGGCAGAAAGGCGGTGACGCCGGTCGACGGAAGAAGCTCCGACATGGCCGCGATCTCATCCCGGCCGCCGGCCGCGTCGTGACCCTGAAACCCATTGACTTGTAGATCGATGAAGCCTGGAGCGATCACCTCTCCTGGACCGGCGGCCAGCTCCTCGTCGGGTCGGGTTGGCGGCTTTCCGGCGCCAACCCACGTGATCAGCCCGCCTTCGACCAGGACGCCGTTGACCGGGCCTTTCAAGCCATGGACGCGCCCGCGCAGCAAGATGCTCACGGAACTCTCTTCTCGCCCAGGGCGACCGCAAGATCGCCGCCCGCAGCCGACAAGCGCGAGCGGGCGCCTGCTGCATCGATGCCGCAGCGAAGCATGAGAATCGCCACCTTTGCGTTCCCGCCTGCATCGCGGAGCGCGGCATCGACGTCATCGGGAAGGCGATCGGTCAGCTCTCGCACCATGCGCGACGCGCGGCCGCGCAGTTTTGCGTTTGCGGGGATGACGCCGACCATCCGGCCACGATACGTGTGGCCGAGCCGGGTGAATACGCCGGTGCTGATCATGTTCAGCGTCACTTTCTGTGCCGTGCCGGCCTTGAGCCGTGTCGAGCCGGCGATGACCTCCGGGCCGGCATCGACCTCGATCGCGATGTCCGCGGCCGCCGCGAGTGGGGACGCGGGAGTGCAGGTCAGCCCGACGACGAGAGCGCCTGCGCGACGCGCCTCGCCGACCGCGGCCAGCACATAAGCGGTGCGCCCGCTCGCGCTGATGCCGACAACCGCGTCACGCGAGCCGAGCCCAGCCTGACGCGCATCCGCGGCGCCCATGCGATCGTCATCCTCGGCCTCGCCGTCTCCGGCGGCGTGGGCCTGGACCATCTCCGGCGGGACGCCGAACGTGGAAGGGCATTCGGCCGCGTCGAGAGCGGCCAGGCGCCCGCTCGTCCCGGCCCCGAAGTAGTGAAGGCGGCCGCCCGAGCGCAGCCGGGCGCTGATCTGCTCGATCGCGTCGGCGATCGGGCCAAGCGCGGGCTGCACGGCTTTTACGGCGCGCATGTCCTCGCCGTGCATGAGCGCAAGAATTTCGCGGGTGGTCAGCGAGTCCATCGCATCGGCGCGTGGGTGGGCGTTCTCGCTCATCTGCCGGTCAGAGCCTCAGCCGCCGCTATGCCGCACGCTCGCGCGGCGCCATGGGTGGCGATATAAGCCGCAGACCCAGCGGGCCGGCATGCGGGCAGGCCCATCTCAACCGTGACCGCATCCGGTCGGTGCGCCAGCAAGCCTTCGGCCACGGCGACCATCCAGGGATGACGGTGAAGATTCTTGGCGACGATCACCAGGGAGCGGCCCGCAGCCTCGGTGAGAATGCCCTCCAGTCTCGCGCTCGCGGGTTGATGGTCGAGCTCGATCGACGTCGGGCGCATGCCGAGCTCTCTGAGCGGAGCGGCCAGTCCCCACGGGACCACACCCGCCGCCTGCGACGGCATGGATCTGAGCTGCACGACAACCGGCCGGCGGTCCACCTTGACCGACCCCTCGGCGCGCAGGGCGCGCCGCGCCGCGATCAATCCAACGCTGGGATCGCTCGCGTGTGACGGTGCCTGAGCCGATCTCCACAACGCAAGTCGGTCGACGCGGCCGCCGGCCTCCACCAGCCGATCCTCGCTGACCCGGCCGTTCCTCACCGCGGCAACGATGGCGCCACGAAGTTCGTCGGCGATGTCCTCGCCGGCCAGGCCCCCGCCGACGCAGAGCAGGTCGCATCCGGCGGCGAGCGCAAGCACCGTGCCTTCCTCGATGCCGACACCGCCGGCGATCGCTCGCATCTCCAGCCCGTCGCTGACCGCCAGCCCGTCGAAGCCGAGCTCGCCACGGAGGAGGCCGGTCATCACCTTTTTGCTGATCGTCCCAGGCAGGCTGTCGGTGGACGGAACCACGATGTGCGCGCTCATCACCGCGCGCACTCCGGCTGCGATCGCGGCTCGAAAGGGATCGAGCGCCCCTTCATGCGGGTCCTCGTCTACCACCGGAAGGGCAAGGTGCGAGTCAAGCGATGTGGCGCCGTGTCCGGGGAAGTGTTTGGCGCAGGCGGCGACCCCGGCCTCCTGCAGCGCCGCGATCCACGCAGCCGTGTGGCGGGCCACGAGCGGATGCCGCGCGCCGAACGCGCGCACCCCGATGACTGGATTGATCGGGTTGCTGTTCACATCGGCGACGGGTGCCAGGTCAAGGTCGATGCCAGCCGCGGCGAGGTCCGCGCCCATCGACCGCGCGACCGCACGCGTGAGGTCTACGTCGTCTACCACGCCGAGCGCGAGGTTGCCGGGATACGAGCTGCCTGAAGCCGCCTCGAGGCGCGTGACGTCCCCCCCTTCTTCGTCAACAGCAACGACCAGCCGTGGGTTCTCGGCGTGCAGCCGCGCGGTCAGCGCCGCCAGCTGGGCGGGAGAGCTCACATTGCGCGCGTACAGGCACACACCGCCGAGCCCCGCGGCGGCGCGACGAAGGATCCAGTCGGGGGCCTCCGTGCCGATGAACCCGGGCAGCAGGCAGCGATCGGCGAGGCGCTCCAGCGAGTCCACGATCAACCCTTGACCGCCCCCGCGGTCAGCCCACCCACCACATGTCGCTGCACGATGAGGAAGAAGACCACGACAGGCAGAGCCGTCAGTGTCGCCCCAGCCATGAGCCCACCCCAATCGGTTCCGTGCTGGGTGGTGAACGAGGCGAGCCAGATGGTGAGCGTCTGCTTCGAGTTGGAGCTCAGGAGCACGTAGGCGATGATGTACTCGTTCCATGCCTGGATGAAGCCGTAGATGGCCGTGGCGACGAGGCCCGGCGCGACGAGCGGGAACACTATGCGCACAAACGCGCTGACGCGCGTGGCGCCGTCGACCATCGCCGCCTCCTCGAGGTCCACCGGCACGTTGGCGACGAACCCGCGCAGCGTCCAGATCATGAACGGGAGCACTATCGCCAGGTAGTAGGCGATGACGCCAAGCAGGCTGTCGACCTGGCCGACGCTGTCGAGCAGCAGGTAGACCGGGATGACCAGCGCGTTGAGCGGGACCATCTGGACGGCGATGACCATCACGACGAACGCAGTCCGGCCACGGAAGCCGAAGCGCGCCACGGAGACCGCCGCCAGGAACGCCAGCGCGATGGAGATGGCGACAACTGAGAGGACGACGGTGAGGCTGTTGACGACGTCGTTCCAGAAGAACGGCTGGCTCATCGCGGTACGAAAGTTGTCGAGCGTCACGTTCGACGGAAACCACACGGGCGTCAGGCTCAAGATGTCCTTGCCCGGCTTGAGCGCGGTCGAGACCATCCAGTAGATGGGGAACAGCATCACCACGAGAATCAACACGGCCACCGAATCGAAGAGCGTCCTCTGCGCCCCGCGCCGGCTCATATCGCCTCCGTGGTGAGGCGAACCGTCTGCCGCACGTAGAAGAAGGTGACCACGACCAGAATCGCAACCATCACGACCGCAGCCGCCGACCCAAGGCCGTACTGGCTCACGCGAAACGATTCCTGGAAGGAATAGACGGAGATCAGGAAGTAGTCCTTGTTCGGCCGCTGGTTCAAGAGCACCCAGACCTGGTTGAAAACACCGAAGTCCCATATGGTGGAGAGGCTGAACAGGACGAGGAAGACCGGGCGAAGGATCGGGATAGTGACCATGGCGAACACCTGCCACGGGCGCGCGCCGTCGATCTCGGCCGCCTCAACCAGCTCGCGCGGCACCTGGGTCAATCCGGCGTAGAGCATCAGCGCGAGGAAGGGAATCGCGCCCCAGACGACGATCACCGTGATCACGGCGAAGCCCTGGATCGGATTCTCGAACCAGTTGTGGTGGATGTAATTGCCCGCGCCGAGATGCGTGAGCAGCCAGTTGATGACGCCGAACTCGTAGTCGAACATCCACTGCCACAGGTTTATCGCCGGGATCGAGGGCGTGGCCCACACCAGCACCAGGCCGGCGCTGAGCAGGACGCGGACGGGCCGGCTCACTCGCTCCAAAAGCAGGGCGATGCACGTGCCGAAGAACATCGAAAGGCCGACGTTGACGATCGTGAAGATCACCGAGACCTGGACCACGTATCGGAACTGCGGATCGATGCTGAAGGCCTGGAAGTTCTTCAGTCCGACGAACACGCCCTGGTGCTGTAAGAGCTCGCGCAAGCCGTAGTGCTGGGTCGACAGCCACAGCAGCGTTCCCAGCGGATAGCCCAGCACGCCGATGATGACGAGCAGAGCCGGCCCGATCAGCGCGTAAGGCAGAAGACGGCCGGCGAGCACGAGCCGCCAGGAGCCGGCCTCCATGTGTCGTCGGGAGACGACGCTCGCGCGTGCGTCCCCGGCCACTCCCATCGAAGCCGACCCCCTTTGGTCCTTTTTGATCTAGCTGTTGAGTATGTTCGTGATCTTGTCGTTGGCGGCCGAGGTGGCAGCCGGAATAGTCGACTTCCCGGTGAAGATCGACACCAGCATGTCTTGCAGCACGTTAGCCGACTCGACGTTCGCCCAGTTGGGCGAGTTCGGCGTGAAGCGGCTGACCTTGGCGGCGGCGGCGAATTTCGCCGGCAGCCCGCTGCTCAGCGAGACCAGGGAGGTCGTGTTCGGGATCACCCCGCCCACGGTCACCATCTGGCTCTGGGCCTTGGTGCCGCCCAGCAGCCCGACCCATTCCTGGGCGAGCGCCTGCTGCTTGCTCTTGGCGGCGATGGCGAGGTCCGAACCGCCGAGGAAGACCGGAGCGGTCTGGCCGGCGTTGTGGCTCGGGATCGGGAACGCGTCAAGCTTGTCCTTGAGGGTCGGGTCGCCACTCTTCGGGTCGGTGATCACGCCGACCTCCCAACCATTGGCGACGATCATCGCGATGTGACCCTGGGCGAAAGCCTGGTCCTGCTTCAGCTCGTCGCCCGTCTTGTCGGCGCGCGAGAGGTTGGCCACGAGGTTGCGCAGCACAGTCAGTCCTTGCTGAGACTGCGCGCTGTTGATCGCTCCCTGCCACTTGGACCCTGACTGGGTGGCGATGTCGCCGCCGAAGTCCCACACGAATGGCGCCGCGGCGTACCAGTATTTGCCCGGGAAGTAGAGCGCTGAGAAGTTGGGGTCGGAGCCGTACTTACCCATGAGCTTTTGGCCCACGGTTGCCAGCTCGTCAATGCTGGTCGGCGGCGTCGCGCCGACTGCGGCGAACATGTCAGTCCGATAGATGATCGCGCGGCTGCCCGCGTAGTACGGAATGCAGTACAGCTTGCCCTGGTAGGTGCAGGAGTCGGTCAGGGACTGCAGCCAGGTTCCAGAGTTCTGGAAGCCACCCTTCTTCGAGGAGATGTCCTGAAGGGCGCCGGCCGCGGCGTACTTTGCGACCAGCGTGTTGCCGAGCTCCATCACGTCCGGCGGCGTGCTGCCGGCGAACGCGGTGTCCAGCTTCGTGGTCACGTCGGACCACTGCTGAATCTCGACGTTGACGGTGACGTTCGGATGCTTGGCCTTGAAATCGGCGTTGACGCCATCGACGACGCTCTGCGGCGCGCTCCCGTTCATGAGCCAGACCGTGAGCGTTCCGGACTCGTTGCCGGTCGTGTTGCTGGAGGTCGTGCCTCCACAAGCCGTCGCGAGCAGCGCGAACGCGGCCGCGACGCTGAACAAGAGCTTCCGCGGGTTCATCTTGGTTTTCCCCCTAAGGCTTGAATGAGGCGCCTGCGCGCCCGGGCTGCTGTCGCCGTATTGCACCTTCGCCGGTGCGGTCTTGCCTTCGCGAGGCGCCGGCCACGCGCCCGTTTCGGCTCCGCTGCGGGGTCAGGTCGGCGACCAGGCGATAGCGGTCGCCGCGATAGATGGAGCGGACGAACTCGACGATCCGCCCTGACTCGGCGTACGTCGTCCGCTCGAACAGGAAGGCCGGCGTGTGCAGGGGCACCCCCAGCACCTCCGATTCTTCCTCGTTGGTCACGGTGGGCTCGATGCTCTGGGTGCCGGACGCGATCACGATTCCGTACCGCTCGCCGAGCAGGTCGTAGAAGGAGCGGTTCTCGAGATCGGCCTTGGTCAGCCCGGGGACCAGGGCCTCCGGGATGTGCAGAACCTCCATCGCCATCGGTTGCGCGTCCGCCATGCGGAGCCGCTTCACCCGGACCAGGCGCTCCGAGGGAGAGACCTGGAGGCGGCGGGCCAGGCGGGCGCCGGCCGATGTGGTGGCGAGCTCGAGAGTGCGGCTGCCCGGAACCATCCCGCGCCGACGCATGTCCTCGCTGAAGGAGGTCAGTGTCAACGGCTGGGCGATTTTGGGCTCGGTCACGTAGGTGCCGCTGCCGTGACGGCGGTCAAGGTAGCCGTCACGGACGAGCTCGTCGAGGGCCGCGCGGATGGTCAGGCGGGACACCGCAAGGTCGTGGGTGAGCTGCCGCTCGGATGGGATGGCCTCACCCACCTCGAGCGACTCCATCAGGTCCAGCACCCTGTCGCGAGTGTCGTCCGTTTTCGTCATACGAATTTTTTGACGAAGTGGTATGGCCCTCTAGCGCTTCGCATCGGCGGAAGTAAAGCACAAACTGGCGAGGTGGTCAATACCACTTTTTAGAAGTGGTCAGCAAGCGCGCGGAATTACCGGACCACACGTATTCAGGATGAGAAAGCTGGGCAATACCAGTTGGATATATGAGCGGAAACCTGCCGGTTTCACCTTCCCGGGGTTGGGATGGGCGAAATATTGACGCCGCGCAATGCCCGGAGCCGCACTCGACGCTGGGGACGGCCGGAGTGAATCCGGCCTACCGGCCGGGAGCATCACGTGTGTTCTTTATGCGGTCAGCTTCTGCCCTCGAGCAAAGTGGCCGGATGCGCGCCTGAAGAACTCTTAACACGTTCTTGACCTTTCCCAACACCGATCTTCATAAATTTCAGTGATCAGCCTCATACCGGCTGAACATTGGGAAAGGTGGGATTGGGATGAGACGGGTGGTTCTGGGTTTTGCCGTGTGCGCCGGCATGCTGGTCATGGGGGTCACGAACGCCAGCGCCGGCAGTTATTGCTCGCTTGATCCGACTCTGAAGGTCGGGCTGCCGGTCCACACGCACGTGACGGCTTCGTTGTCGCTGCTGGGGACCTCGGCGAACCTTTACGCCTACAACAGCAGCACGTCGACCACCTTCGGCGGCGGGATCGGCCTCCCCTAAGCGGCTCCCGCGATGACGCCGCTGCTTCGGGCTTACCTGCTCGCTATGGCCTACCCGGCCGTCGTGGTCGCGGCCTGGCTCCTCAAGCTGCCGGGAGCCGCCGACGGACCGGGAGACCCGCTGCTCATGGGAGTCCTCGTCTTGCTGGGCGCTCTCGCCACCAATTTCCCGGTGGCGGTATCCCCGCGCTACAAGGCCGACGCCGCTCCGGCCGTTTACATGGCCGCCGTCCTCCTCTTTTCGCCGGCGGCGGCGGTGGGGCTGATCGGTTTGAGCCGGCTCCTCGGGGAGGGTGTCCTTTGCCTTCGCCGCAACCCGGCCACCGGGTATCACCGCCGGCAGCCGGTGGACCTCGTCTTCAACACATCACAGCTGATGCTCGCGGGTGGGTTTTCAGCGCTTCTATATCGGGGCGTGGCTTTCGGCGCCGACCTGCCGGCCGCAATCCTGGCGGGAGCGGTGATGTACGCCGTCAGCACGGCCCTGGTCTTCACGGCCGCCGGCCTCCACACCCGCCGGAACCCGGTTGAGATCTGGTCCGAGGTCGCCGCCGCCGATGGCAAGCAGGCCGCGGCGCTGTATGTCGCGGGCTACCTCCTCGCGGTCCTCTCCGTGGGCCGGCCGTGGCTGGCGCTCGTGATGATGATCCCGATCGCTGCCATCCAGCTCGCGCTGACGCGGTCCCTTCAGCTGATGGAGCAGACGATAGCCGCGGTGGAGGCGATGGCGGACGTGGTCGATCGCCGCGACCCGTATACGTTCGAGCATTCGCAGAGCGTCGCCGACCACGCCGTACGCACGGCGCGCCAGTTGCGGCTGCCGGATAAGGAGGTGGAGCTGATCCGTCTCGCCGCTCGCGTCCACGATCTCGGAAAGATCGCCATCCCGGACGAGGTGCTGCACAAGCAGGGCCGCTTGACAGTGGCTGAGTTCGAGCTCATGAAGAAGCATCCGGAGACCGGCGCCGATATCCTTGCCAAGTTCCCGGAGTATCGGCGTGGGCGCGAGCTCGTGCTCGCGCATCACGAAAGGATGGACGGGCTTGGTTATCCGCGCGGGCTCGCCGGCGCGGCGATCGCGCTGGGCGCGCGGATCATCGCCGTTGCCGACTCGTGGGACGCGATGACATCGGACCGGCCCTATCGCAAGGCGCTCGATGCGGAGGTGGCTCTTGGTGAGCTGCTCCGAGGTCGGGGCACGCAATGGGATAGCGAGGTCGTCGACGCGTTCGCCGAAACGCTGGCCCCCGCCCTGCCCGCCGCGCGGCCGCGCTGGAGCGAAGTGCGCCCGCTGCTTCGCTCGTTAGGCGCCGCGGTGGGAGTGATCGGCTAGGGCATCAACCTTCGCCGCCACCATGCGGTTTCGAAGGAGGCCGATCCCTGAGACCTCGGTCTCCATCACATCGCCGGGATGTAGGAACTCGGGCGGAGTGCGAGTAAAGCCAACTCCATCCGGCGTACCGGTGGCGATCATTGCGCCCGGCAGCAGGGTCATCCCTTTCGACGCCCACTCGATGATCGCGTCGACGGGATGGATCA
>MNES01000081.1 GCA_001917815.1 Chloroflexi bacterium 13_1_40CM_65_17
GCAGCGAATGGCTGACGCGTTGGGCGAGGCGATTCATCACGCGATGGACGAAGGCCGGCTGCCTCGCCGCAACGGGGTGAGGCCGCACGTTACAGTGACGACGACGCTCGAAGGCTTGAAGAACGCAGTCGGCGCACCGCCGGCGGACCTCGAGCTCTCGCTGCCGATCTCGACCAGGACTCTCGAGCGCATCACCTGCGACTGCACAATTTCCCGAGTGCTCCTGGCCGACTCGATGGTGATCGACGTCGGCCGAGCGACGCGGGTGACCTCAGCTCCGCGGCGCCGCGCGCTGCGAGTGCGCGATCGCGGCTGCCGGTTCCCAGGCTGCGACCGGCCGGCCAGCTGGTCGAACCCGCACCACATCGTCGCTTGGACGCGAGGCGGTCCGACACACCTCGCTAACGAACTTCTCCTCTGCTACTACCACCATCGTCTCGTGCACGAGGGTGGTTGGCAGGTGATCAAAGCCGGCCGCGAGTTCCGATTCCTACCGCCGGAACGCATCGTGACGAGACGAGCGCGAGGACCCGGGATGCGCTGGGCCGCTTAAGGTCAGTAAGCCTTCGCCAGCGACACGCGGTACTTCGCGGGCTTTCCGCACACCAGGCACTTGCCGGTGGCCTTCTCGTCCGGGTCAAGAGTGCGGATGGTAACCCCACCCGCGGCGGCCTTGATCTTCGCCTCACACTCCGCGTCGCCGCACCACGTCGCCCATACGAACCCCGCCCGCTCTCTGAAATGCGCGACCACCTCATCCAGGGTGGAGAGCTCGAACGTGTTCTGCCGCTGAAACTCCTGAGCGCGCGCGAAGAGCTTCGACTGATATGCAGTGAGCTCCGTTTGCAAGCGGTCGGCGATTCCGGTAACCGGTAGGGGGCGGCGCTCTCGCGAAAGGCGATCGACCAGCTCCACCTGGCCGGCGTCGACGTCGCGCGCCCCGACGTTCAGACGCAGGGGGACGCCCTTGAGCTCCCAGTGCGCGTACTTGTCGCCCGGGCGCTCGTCGCGCCAGTCGATTCGATGACGGATCCCGGCGGCCTTGAGCTGGCGCGCCCAACCGTCGATGAATCCTTCGACCTTGCTGCGGCTCTCGGCGTCTCGGAAGATCGGTACCACGACCACCTGGATCGGCGCCACCTTCGGAGGGACGAGGAGTCCCGAATCGTCGCCGTGTGCCATTACCAGCGCTCCGACCAGGCGGGTGCTGATTCCCCACGACGTGGAGTGGCACAGCTCGCGTTCGTTCTCAGTGTTGGAGAACGAGATGTCGTAGGCACGAGCGAAGTTCTGGCCGAAGTAATGCGATGTGCCCATCTGCAGCGCCAGTCCGTCACGCATGAGTCCCTCGACGGTCAGCGTGTACACGGCGCCGGGGAAAGTTTCGGCGGGCGACTTCTTGCCGCTCAATACAGGAACCGCCAGCCAGTCTTCCGCGATCGACCTGTAGTAATCAAGGATCAGCTGTGTCTCATCCATCGCCTCCTGCCCCGAAGCGTGGAACGTGTGGCCCTCCTGCCACCAGAACTCGCGGCTGCGAAGGAAAAGGCGCGAGCGCATCTCCCACCTGACGACGCTGTTCCACTGGTTGGTCAGCTTTGGCAGGTCGCGATGGCTCTGGATGTAGCGCTTGATCAGTGCCCCGATGATCGTTTCCGATGTCGGTCTGACCGCAAGGGGCTCTTCGAGCTCCTCCATGTCGCCGCCGGCCCTGGTGACCCACGCGACCTCTGGGGCGAAGCCCTCGACGTGCTCGGCTTCCTTCATCAGGTAGGAGCGTGGGATGAGGAGGGGGAACGCCCAGTTCTCATGCCCGCTCTCCTTGATCATGTCGTCGAAGGCGCGGGTGATCGCCTCCCACATCGCCCAGCCATAGGGGCGCACGACCATCATGCCGCGCACCCCCGACCAATCCGCCAGCTCCGCCTTGCGGACGACGTCGGTGTACCAACGGTCGAAGTCGTCGGACATCTTGGTGATGTCCTTCACGAAGTCCTGCTGCTCTTCGGTTTCCTGCTTCATGCGTTTCGCTCCCACGGATCAATGATCTGAGTTCTGATCGCCCCACCGGCCCTTCGGGCCACCTCCCCGCATAGCGGGGAGGCCAGGGCTAAGACGGGAGCGGGGCCGGGGCGGGCGCGTGCTCGGCTGCGATCGCGTCGATCTCGGCCAGCAGCACGGTGAGGAGCTCCTCTTGGGCCACGGTCTTGTAGAGCTTACCTTTCTTGAAGATCACGCCCTTGCCGCGTCCGCCGGTGACGCCGATGTCGGCGTGTCGAGCCTCGGCCGGACCGTTGACGACACAGCCCATGACCGCGACCGTGATCGGAATCTTGAGCCTGGCGATGTGTGCCTCCACCGCTTTGACCGTGGGCACCATGTCGTATTCCAGCCGGCCGCACGTCGGGCATGCGACCAGCGTGGCACTCTCGTTGCGAAATGCGAGTGTCTTGAGGATCTCGTGCGCAACGCGCACCTCCTCGCAAGGGTCCGAGGTAGCGAGCGAGACGCGGATCGTGTCGCCGATTCCCTCACCGAGCAGCATGCCCAGGCCGACGGCGCTGCGGATGCTGCCCGCCTCGACCGGACCCGATTCGGTGACGCCCAGGTGGATCGGGTACGCACGCGCGGCCGCGAACTTGCGATTCGCCATCACGTTCGTCCAAACGTCGGTCGCCTTCAGCGAGACCTTGATGTAACCAGGACCGTAGTCGAGCTCCTCGAGGATCTTGCAGTGACCGAGCGCCACCTCGACCATGCGATCAGCCGTGCGCTCACGATCGTCGCGATCGATCTGGTGCAGCTCACGGAGGCTCTTGTGCACCTCCTCGGGCAATGACCCGGCGTTGACCCCGATCCGAAACGGGGTCTGACGTTCCTTGGCGGCGGCTACGACCTTCACGACCTTGTCGCGATCCGGGATGTTGCCGGGGTTTAGTCGCAGACAGTGCACGCCGGCCTCGATCGCTATCAACGCGAGGGTGTGGTCGTAGTGGATGTCGGCGATCACCGGCAGGGGCGAGCCCTTGACGATCTCTTTCAGCGCCTCGGCCGCCTCGCGGTCTGGAACCGCCGGGCGCACGATCTCGCAGCCGGCCTCTTTCAGCTCATGGATCTGGCGCAGCGTCGCTTTGACGTCGCGGGTGTCGGTCTTGGTCATGGTCTGCACGGCGATGGGTGCGGCGCCCCCGATGACCACGCCGCCCACGTTGACGGGGATTGACTTACGCCGTTCGACCATCAGTGACCACCCGGAAACGTGCCTGTGGCGAGGCGCTGGATGTCAAGGAAGCTGATGAACGCCGCCAGGGCCAGGAGCGCGACAAGACCCCAGCGCTGCACGTTCAGCTCGCTCTTCCGATCGAACGGCCGGCGCCGAATCCATTCGACTACTGCGACCACGATGCGACCGCCGTCGAGGGCTGGAATCGGCAGCAGGTTCGTGAAGCCGAGCGCCACCGACAGGATGGCGACCAGGAAGATGTAGTTGATCAGCCCCTGGTTGACGGACTGCGCCGTGATCGTGGCGATTCCGATGGGGCCGGTCAGCCCATCAGGGCCGAGCAGGCCGCCCTTGACCTGGCCGGTGATGAGCTGATCGATGCCCTGGACGATGTTGCCGATGGCCACCACGGGGAAGCTAACCCCATCGGTGACGGCGGTCGCGACGGTGCTGATTCTGCGAGGCATCCCGACCCCGATCTGACAGGCCGGGGGCGTGTCCGTCGAGCAAATCGGTGTGACTGTCACGGTGAAGGGCTTCCCGTCCGGGTGAATGCCCGTGAGTACCAACGGCGCGCCATGATGCGCGTGCTCCTCATCCAGGATCTGACCGGTCACGTTCACAGGTTTCCCGTTGACCGCGCGAATGCTGTCTCCCTGCTGGAGGCCGGCCTGGGCGGCAGGCGAACCAGGCACCACGCTCAGGACCTTGCCCGGATCGCTGTTGAGCTGCGTCAGGCCAAGGCCCGTGATCAGCACGATCGCGACCAGGAAGTTCACAGCCGGCCCCGCGGCCAGGATCGCGATCTTCTGGAGGGGCGTCTTGGTGTGGAAGCCGTCGGGTTCGTTGAAATCGCCCGCCTCCATGCCGCCCATCCGCACATAGCCGAGGATGGGGAGCAGTCGGAGCGCGTACAGCGTGCCGCCGCGGGTGAAGGACACCAGCCTGGTCCCGGCGCCGATCGAGAACTCGATCACGCGGACCTTGAACAGTTTGGCGACGACGAAGTGGCCGGCCTCGTGGGGCCCGATCAGGATCAGGAATGCCCCGGCTACGGCAATGACCGACACGACCCCGTTGAGCAGCTGGTTCACGACTTCAGACTACCGGAGAGTCCCCGCCGAGTTGATCCTTACGAACTCCCGCGCCCATCGATCCGCCGCCAGGATCTCTTCGAGGGTGGTTCCGCCGCCGGGGAAGGCTTGTAGCGCCGCCTCGACCGTTCGGATGATGCCCGTGAAGGGAATCTCCCGAGCCAGGAATGCGTTCACCGCCTCCTCGTTGGCTGCGTTGAGCACCGCCGGTCGCCCTTTGCCCGCCTGGGCGGCGCCTCTGGCCAGCCGCACGGCGGGGAAGCGGGCCTCGTCCAGGGGGTAGAACTCGAGCGGCCCGAGGTCCTCCAACACTGTCGGGGGAACGGCGCCGGCAAGGCGGTCAGGGTAGCCGAGGGCGACAGCTATGGGCAGGCGCATGTCGGGGACTCCTATCTGTGCCTTCAGCGAGCCATCGACGAACTCCACCAGGGAGTGCACCGCGCTCTGGGGGTGGATGATGACCGACACCTGCGCGAGGGGCACTCCGAAGAGGTGGTGCGCCTCGATCATCTCGAGACCCTTGTTCATCAGGGTCGCCGAGTCGATCGTGACCTTGGGGCCCATCGACCACCGCGGGTGGTTGAGGGCTTCCTCGACGGTCACCTGGTCGAGGTCGAGGTCGGGATGAGCCCAGAACGGTCCCCCGCTGGCGGTGATGACCAGGCGCCGGATGTTCGCCCAGTCTTCGCCCCACAGGCACTGCCAGATCGCGCTGTGCTCGCTGTCGATCGGCCGGATGCCCATCCTTTCCGGAAGTGCGCCCTGCGCGCGCCCGGCGCCCGCCGCCTCCATGACGAGGTCGCCGGCCATCACCAGCACCTCCTTGGTCGCGAGCGCCACCTCCTTTCCCGCCTCGAGCGCAGCGAGCGTCGGTGCCAGCGCCCGCGCGCCGGGAATGGCAACCGCGACGATGTCGCATCGCGGATCGGTGACCATCTCCCTCACGCGGGAATCGAAGTCAGGCTCGCCGGCCTGACCCTGGATCACGTATTCGGCCATGCGTTTGGCCGAGCGTCTTCCCTCGGTCAGCCCGAACAGCCGCAGGCGGGCCGGGTTGCGGTCGATGACGTCGAGCGTCTGCTGGCCGATGGAGCCTGTAGCGCCGAGTATCGCGACGTTGACCGGTCGCGTCATGTCAGTGGATCAGATGGAACATGGTCACGTAGAAGTAGACGAGGATCGGTGGAAAGAGGATCGAGTCGAGGCGGTCGAGGATGCCTCCGTGACCCGGGATCAAGTGGGACGAATCCTTGACCTCTGCGATTCGCTTCATCTGCGACTCGACGAGGTCTCCAACCAGCGCGCTGACTCCAACGAGAACGCCGATGACGATTGCGTGCACCGGCGATAGGCCAAGGATTCCGGAGATCCCGATCAACATCGCAATCACCGAAGCCAGCACGCCCGCGATGGCGCCCTCGACCGTCTTGTGCGGGCTGATCGATGCGAAGAACGGATGGCGGCCGACGCGGCTGCCGATGAGCAGGGCGGCGGCGTCGTTGGCGATGACGGCGAGGATCGTGAACAGCGTCCACACCATCCCGTGGGGTTGCGATGTATACAGCAGCAGGTAGTAGTTGAACGGCATGCCGATGTAGAGCGCGCCGGCCAATCCCATCGCCCATCTGCTGAGGCCCTGCCGGCGGCCGGGCACCACCAGGAACGCGGCGAGACCGCCCACCAGAGCGAGCGACAGGACGAGCGCCACGTCCACCTGCTTGAGGACGGTGCCGCTGAACGCGAAAAAGGCGCCCAGCGGAAAGAGGAGCCAAGCGGGGGCGCGGGAGCCCATGCCCTCGGAGAGGCCGAGGAACTCCCACAACGCCAGGCCGCCGAGCAGGATGACGAGCGCGTACACGCCGTAGATGCCGGCATACACGCCGATCAGAACTACGCCTAGGAATACCGAGGCGCTGAGAATCCGAACCATCAACGGGCTTGGTTTAGGGAGCGGCAGCGCCGGTGTTCCGGTCGTCACTATGAGACGCTTCCCACGCTGAGCTCATCGGGCCGACCGCCAAAGCGGCGTACCCGCGCGTTGTACTCAGCTATGGCCGCCTTCAGCTCGTCGACTCCAAAGTCCGGCCAGAGGGTGTCGGTCACCAGCATTTCGGAGTAGGCGGACTGCCACAGAAGAAAGTTGCTCACGCGGCTCTCGCCTGCCGTCCTGATGATCAGGTCGGGGTCAGGGAGCTCCGGGTTGTAGAGATGCGCGGCGATGGCGGCCTCGTCGATCTTGTCCGCCGGCACTCCTTCCTCCACCAACCTGCGCACCGAGTCCACCAGCTCGGCACGCCCACCATAGTTGAGACACACGTTGAGGATTCCGTTGGTGTTGAGCGCGGTGCGCGCCATGGCCTCATCGATACGATCCCGCATCCGCTGCGACAGCTCGTCTCGCCGCCCGCTGACGACGATCCGCACCCCGCGCCGGTGCATCTCGTCGATCTCCCGCTGCATGGTTTCGTGGAACAGGCGCATCAGCGCCCGCACCTCCGCCCGCGGCCGAGACCAGTTCTCGGTCGAGAACGCGTAGACCGAGAGCACCTCCACCCCGAGCTCCTCGCAACCCTCAAGCACGCGCTTGATCGCCCGCACACCCGCCCGGTGGCCGAAGCTGACCGGATGCCTGCGGCGGCGGGCCCAGCGGCCGTTGCCGTCCATGATGATCCCGATGTGGCGAGGAACTGAGGAGTCCAAGCGCTGCAACTGTACCTACGTGGCGGGGACCTGCCGGGTTACGACCGGCCTCACGTAGCCAGCGGCAGGTGTCCTCTCATATGTCTATATCTCCATCACTTCGGCTTCTTTCCGGGCGGCGTGAGCGTCGACGCGTTCGACCTGGGACTCGGTCACCTTCTGCAGCCGCGCGTGGGCGCGCTTGGCCTCGTCCTCGGCGATCTCGCCCTGCTTCTGCATCGCGTCGACGCGGTGGATCTCGTCACGGCGGACGTTGCGGATCGCGACGCGCGCCTCCTCGGCCTTGTGGCGTACCAGCTTGACGTACTCCTTGCGGCGCTCCTCGGTCAGGGGCGGGATGGGGACGCGGATCACCTGCCCGTCGTTCGCCGGGTTCAGCCCCTGCTCGCCGGCGCGCAGCGCTTTCTCCACCGCGCCGATCTGGCTCTTGTCGTAGACCTGCACGACCAGAAGCCTTGGTTCGGGGGCGCTGATCTGGGCCAGCTGGTTCAGCGGGGTCGGCGTGCCGTAGTACGGAACCATGACCTTGTCGATCAAAGCGGGGTTCGCGCGGCCGGTGCGAATGGTGGCGAGCTCGGCCGCGAAGTGCTCGACCGATTTGGACATCTTCGACTCCGCCTCGCGCAGGATCGGGTCGATCATCCCAATGCTCCGACGAGGGTTCCGATCTCCTCACCCAGCACTACGCGCTCGATGTTTCCTGGCTCGAGGAGGTTGAACACCACGATGGGCACGTTGTTGTCCATGCACAGCGTCAGTGCGGTGTTGTCCATCACCTCGATGCCTCGATTCAAAACCTCCAGGTAATCGAGGTGCTGCAGCTTGATCGCCTTTGGGTCGAGCTTGGGGTCGGCCGTGTAGACGCCATCGACCTTGGTCGCCTTGAGGATGACGTCGGCTTCGATCTCCACCGCGCGCAGCGCAGCTGTGGTGTCGGTGGTGAAATACGGGTTGCCGGTCCCGGCGGCGAGGATCACAACGCGGCCCTTCTCCAGATGACGCACCGCGCGCCGCCGGATGTAAGGCTCGGCGACCTGCGGCATCTGGATCGCGGTCATCGTTCGCGCCGGGATGCCGGTGCGCTCGAGCGCATCCTGCAACGCAAGCGCGTTGATCACGGTCGCCAGCATGCCCATGTAGTCCCCCGTCGCGCGATCGAAGCCGCGTTCGCTTGCGGCCAGGCCGCGGAAGATGTTGCCGCCGCCCACCACCAGCGCGATCTGCACGCCCATCTCATGCACGCGCTTGACCTGACCGGCAATCGTCTGCACGACCTCCAGATCGATGCCGTAGTCGCGTTTCCCGCCGAGGGCCTCGCCGCTCAGCTTGAGCAGGATGCGGTTGTACTTCGGCGTTCGATCGCCCATCGGCGATTTACTCGTCGGCCTCGCGGACGTTGAAGCGGGCGAACCGGCGCACAGTGATGTTCTCCTGCAGCTTTGAGATGTTCTCGGCGATCAGGTCCTTGACCGTGTGCTTCGGCTCTCGAAAGTATGGCTGTTCGAGAAGGACGTTCTCCTTGATGAAGTTCTCGACCTGTCCGTCGACTCTCTTGGCGAGTGCCTGTTTCGGCGTGCCATCCTGCTCCGCCTTGCGCTCGTAGATTGCCCTTTCCTCGACGAGCACCTCGTCGGGGATGTCGTCGCGAGAGACCCACCTCGGGTTGGTGGCCGCGATCTGCAGCGCAATCTCCTTGGCGAGCTTGCGGAAATCCTCGCCCTTGGCGACGAAGTCGGTCTCGCAATCGACCTCGACCAGCACGCCAACCTGAGGCGGGAAGTCGGGAGTCGTGCGGTGCAGGTAGGCTTCGACCAAGCCCTGGCCCGTTGCGCGGCCCGCGCGCTTCGCTGCCTTCGCGATTCCTTTCTCGCGCAGGATCGTGTATGCCTTCTCGAGGTCGCCGTCAGCTTCCTCCAGCGCGTTCTTGCAATCCATCATGCCTGCGCCGGACATCTCGCGGAGCTTCTTGACAAGCTCCATGGGGACTGTTGCCATCAGCGCGCCTCCTCCTCCTCGGCGGTGCGCCCGATGAACTCGTCCTCCGAAACCGTGGGCAGGTAGTCCTCCTCGTCCTCGAGGTACTCCTCGATCTCCTCATACCGCGGCGTTTCGAGGAACTCGCGCTCCTCGACCTCGGCCGGGATCTCTCCGCGGGCCTGGGCCTCCTGCCGCCCCTCCAAGCACGCGTCGGCGATCTTCCCGGTCAGCAGCTTGACGGCGCGGATGGCGTCGTCGTTGCCCGGGATGACGTACGTGATGAGGTCGGGATCGCAGTTGGAGTCGACGATCGCGACCACTGGGATCTTCAAGCGGTTGGCTTCGGTGACCGCGATGTGCTCCTTGCGCGGGTCGACTACGTAGAGCGCGCCCGGCAGCCGCTTCATGTCGGCGATGCCGTCGAAGTGAAACATCAGGCGGTCGAGCTCGTCCTGCAGCTTCTTGGCCTCTTTCTTCGGCATCTGCTCGAACTGGCCATCCTGCTGCATCTTGCGCAGGTCCTGAAGGCGATCGATACGCTTCTTCACAGTGCTGAAGTTGGTCAGCATGCCGCCCATCCAGCGGCGATTGACGAAGTACATGCCCGAGCGCGCGGCCTCGGTCTGGATCGTCTCCTGCGCCTGCTTCTTGGTCCCGACGAACAGCACCGGCCGTCCGCTGGCTGCCACTCCGCGCACGAAATCCCATGCGTCGTCGAGGAGCCGCACCGTCTTCTGCAGGTCGATGATGTGGATGCCGTTGCGCGCGGTGAAGATGTAGGTCCGCATCTTGGGGTTCCAGCGGCTGGTTTGATGTCCAAAGTGAACGCCAGCCTCCAGCAGCTGCTTCAAGGTCACCTGAGCCACGTTCGATTGCCTCCCTGTTCCACTTCCGCCCGGTTCTGGCCTTCGCTGAAGGACAGGAGCAGTGCCCCGGGCGTGCTAACTCAGTCGACGCCGGGCGCGCGCAGGGCGCCCTTTGATTGGACTGGCGTTTGGAAGTATACCCAGCCCTCTGAATTCGAATCAGAGACCGCCCGGGAACCGGCCGGCGCAAACGCCGGTGGCGACGAGAGGGGTCGACGAGGCAGTGACGGTGCACTGGCACGGAGAATCGGATGGGAACGAGATGATGGCATCGGGGGCGAGGAGGTGGTCTTCATCGATCCACAGGCAGGCCGAGTGCCCGTCCAGCCTGGCGATGGGGCCCGGACCCAGATTGACCATCCGCGTGGCAGGCGGCGGCGCACCGATGCCAAGGCCGGTGGCATAGAAGATGCTCCGGCCTGACGGGGACATCCCGGACTGCAAGTCATCGGGCTGGGCCGGCGCCAATGTCATGAGCTTGCCCGTCCAGTCGTAGACCCTCGCCTGCAGGCCATTTGCGCTTACGCACGCAACGCCGGCGGGCGACGGCCAGTAGCTGAGGACGCAGCTCCCCTTGATCGTGGCCTTTCGGACGGCGGTCGCCGCGTCCGAGACGTGCCATTCCGCGGGGGTCACGCCGGCCGGCTCGAACGTGCAGATGGGAACCACCGCCAGCACCAGCATCCCATCGTGCCAGCCCATGGGCCAGAGCGTCGACCCTCCCTTTCCTTTCGGTGTGCTGGTCGTGAAGACGTCCGCGTGGTGACCCCCGCCGCGCAGGTCCTCGACATAGAGACGCAGATTGGCTGTGGTGGCAGGCGACAGATCCTCGACGAGCACCGCGATGCGCTGGTCGTCGGGGCTGACGGAGAAGAAGCTGATCGTCGTCGGGCCACCGGGCACCGTGGTCACGTCAAGTGCGCCAGAGGGCGGCTGCACCACGCGGATCTTGGTGTCGCCGTCGCGGAAATAGATCGAAGCGTTCGAGCTGCTCACAGGCGGGGCGAGGAGCGCGCCGTCATGCGCCGATGAGCAGTACTGAACCGAGGCATTCGCTAGCGCCACAGCGGCGGCGACGCTGGCATCCGGCCTGAACGCATAGAGGGTTCCGGCTGAGAGCAGCAGGCCGAAGTTCCCCGTCAGCGCAACCGGGCTCGGCGATGCGCCCGCGCTGAACGATGGCGAGACAGTGGCGCCGGCGGACGCAACCGCGCTGGGTCTGGCGGTCGGTGGCGACTGCTGGCCGCACGTGACCGCCAAGAAGACGCACAGCGCGATCAGGGCGCGGGATCGGATCTCCACGCGCTCACAACTCTAACCATTGATCGCAATGGGACCTCCACACCCGGCCGGGCCCTACGGGCCGGGCCGACCTCCCCGCGAGCGGGGAGGTGACGCTTTTTAGACTTCGACCTTCTTGGCGCCCTTCGGCCCCGGGCACTTCGGGTAGTCGGAGCACGACTTGAACGGCCCATACCTGCCCCGGCGCTCGACGAGCGGCTTGCCGCATACGGGGCATGGCTCGTCGAGCACCTTCGGGCCCTCGCGTGGCTTGCCATCCTTGCCGATGTTCGCGCGGTATTTGCACTCCGGGTAGCGCGAGCACGCCACGAACGGACCGAAGCGCCCGGTCCGCTCGACGAGGAGTCCCTCCCCACACTGCGGGCACTTCTCCCCTGTGGGCTTGGCTTCGGCCTGGGAGGCATCGCGCTTGATGTACTTGCAGTCCGGATACCCGGAGCACCCGACGAACTCTCCATATCGGCCCGTTCTCTGCTGCAGCGGCTTCCCGCACACCGGGCAGGCTTCGTCGAGGAGCTTCGGCTCGGGAACCTCGCCATTCGGCGTCATGGCGCGGCGGAACTTGCACTTCGGGTATCGCGAGCAGCCCATGAAAGGCCCAAACCGGCTCGCCTTCAGTACCAGGTGTCCCTCATGGCACAACGGGCACACCTCATCCGTATCGGCAGGCATCGCCTTCTCGGCGGCGACGAGCATCTTCTGCAGCGGCCCGTAGAAGTCGCTGACCACCGGCACCCATTCCTGGCTGCCCTGCTCGACCTGGTCCAGGCGCTTTTCGAGGGTGGCCGTGTAGTCGTCGTCGGAGATGACCTTGAAGTGGTCGACCATGATCGCGTTCACCGCTTCGCCGATGCGGGTCGGGTGGAGGCGGCGTTCCTTGATCTCGACGTAACCGTGGTCTTTCGTGATCGTCTGGACGATCGGTGCATACGTCGAGGGCCGGCCGATTCCGCGCTGCTCCAGCTCCTTTATCAGCGTCGCCTCCGAGTACCGCGGCGGCGGCTGGCTGAAGTGCTGCTCGGGTTTGATGACGTGGAAGGTGAGGTCTTCGCCGGCGGCGAGCTCCGGCAGGTCGGTCTCGCCGTTCTCGTCGCGCTCCCACACCTTGTAGAAGCCGTCGAACGTGAGCACAGATCCCGTCGCCCTGAAGACGTAGTCCCCGCCCTCGATCTCGACCTGGGTCTGGTCGTACACGGCGGGCGCCATGCGACTGGCGGCGAATCGCCGCCAGATGAGGTCGTACAGCTTGAACTGGTCTGCGGTCAGGTGCTTGCGAATCGAATCCGGCGTGCGGCTGACGTCGGTCGGCCGGATGGCCTCGTGGGCATCCTGCGCGCCAGGGCTGGACTTCGCGGCTCTCGGGCCGCCTACGTATTTCTCGCCGAACCGATTCCTGACCAGGGCCTTCACCTTCGCCTCGGCCTCCGCCGAGATGCGCGTCGAGTCCGTGCGCATGTAGGTGATGAGCCCGGTCGGTCCCTCGTCGCCGAGCTCAACGCCCTCGTACAACTGCTGAGCGATACGCATGGTGTTGAACGGCCTGAAGCGCAGGCGGCTCGATGCGTCCTGCTGGAGGGTGGACGTTATGTACGGCAGATACGAGCTCTTGGTGCGGCGCTTCTTCTCCACGCCAATGACCCGGTAGGTCGCGCCCTCCAGCGCTCGTACGATCGCATCGGCCTCGGCCTGGGTCTTGACCTCGAGCTTGGGCTCTGGGTCGGCGCTGCCCGCAACGTTTCGAGGACGGTTCAGGCGAGCCAGGAAACGGCGCTCGTCGGCAAGCTTGGAGAGCTCGACGTCAACCGTCCAGGACTCGACCGGTACGAATTTGCGGATCTCCTCCTCACGGTCGACCACGAGGCGAAGGGCGACCGACGAAACCCTTCCGGCCCCGATTCCCTTCTGGACCTTGCTCCACAGGAACGGGCTCAGGCGGAAGCCGACCAGGCGGTCGACCACGCGGCGTGCCTGCTGCGCGTTGACCAGTCGCATATCGATCTCGCGGGGTGATTCCAGTGCCTTGCGGACGGCCTCTGACGTGATCTCGTGGAACTCGATGCGCTTAGGCGTGGTCAGCTTCAGCACCTCCGCCAGGTGCCAGGCGATCGCCTCCCCTTCCCTATCCGGGTCGGAGGCCAGGATCACGTTGCCTCGGTCCTTCTTGGTCGCGGAGGACAGCTCGTTGATCGTCTTGCGCCGGCTTTCGACCACTTCGTAGTGGGGCTTGAAGCCGTGCTCGACCTCAACCCCCATCTCCTTTCCGGGGAGGTCCCGGACGTGGCCCATCGAGGCGAGGACGTCGAAACGATCCCCCAGGAACCGCTTCAGAGTCCGCGCCTTGGCGGGCGACTCGACAATGATCAAACCCTCTGGCACAGCATCTCCTTTATTCCCCATAAGCCGGTTTTCTTCCCCGGGCGGCCTCCCCGCCCCCCGGCCGGGCTTCTGAGGCGGGCAATCCTACGCCCGTTCTTTGCCGCGACGCAATGCCCTTACGTAACCCGTCCCGTGACGGCGCACAGCGCCGTCGAGCTCCAGCGAGGTCAGCCGGCCAAGCACCTCGGCCACCGGTAAATGAAGCTTTCGGGCCAGCTCCGCGGCGCTGACGGTGAGCACGTCGGAGAGGTGTACGAGCATCCCGTCGCGGCCCTCCGGGAGCTCAAAACCGAGCCTGGAAGGAGCGCCCAGAGGGTCGTCCAGGACCTCCCTGCCGACACCCAGCGCAGCGAGCACGTCGCGAGCGTTCTGGACCAGGCCCGCCCCATCCCGGATGAGGGCATGCGTGCCCACCGAAAGCGGCGAGAAGATGCTCCCCGGCACCGCCATTACCTCTTTATGTAGGTCGAGCGCGGCCTCGGCCGTGATGAGCGCGCCCGAGCCCTGCACCGCCTCCACGACCACCACCGCGTCTGAGAGCGCAGCCATGGTCTGGTTGCGAGCCGGGAAGTTGTGACGCCGCGGAGCGGTCCCGTCCGCGAACTGGCTCACCAGCGCGCCGCCCGCGGCGAGGATTTCTTCCGCCAGTTGGAAATGCGCCGCCGGATAGACGATGTCCACGCCCGTGCCCATGACCGCGATCGTGACGCCACCTCCCACCAATGCGCCGCGATGCGCCGCGGCATCGCAGCCCAGCGCCAGACCGCTGACGACGATGACGCCGGCTCGCGCAAGGTCGGCGGCCAGCTGCTCGGCGACCGCCTCGCCGTAAGGCGATGGTCGGCGCGATCCGACAATCGCCACCCGCGGGCCATCCGGCGGCGGCCACCTACCTCGCGTGTGCAGGCGGGCGGGATCAGGCCGCCGGGCGCGCGCAGGGCGCACCTCAGGCTGCGACGTCATTCAGTCGGTAGCCCAGTGCTTCGAAGACATGGCTGTCATCGATCAGCTCCTCGGCCTCCATGTCGGCGGCGGTCCGCGCCACGCGCCACGCACGGTGGAAGCCGCGCGCCGTCAAGCCCTTCTGCTCCGCCCAGCGTTCGAGCGTTCGCCTCGACCCGGGCTGCAGGGGCGCACTGTGTCGTAGCCGGCTCCCCTTGAGCTGGGCGTTCAGGCAACCCTGCCTTTCGAGCTGGCGCGCCCTCGCCGCGAGGACCCGCTCCCGCACGGCGGCCGAGGCCTCGCCTACCGGTTCAGAGGCAAGCTCCGCCAGCGGCACCCGGCGGACACCCACCTGGAGGTCGATGCGATCCAGCAGTGGGCCGGACAGGCGGCGTTGGTAGGAGTCGATTACGGCGGGCGTGCAGCGGCATGCGCGAACCGGGTCGCCCGACCACCCACATGGACACGGATTGGTGGCCGCGACGAGGGTGAAGCGAGCCGGGTACGTGACTGAGCCGCCGGACCTGGTGATCGTGACCCTACCCGACTCGAGCGGTTGCCGAAGCGCTTGCAGCGCGTTGGCCTGAAACTCGGCGAGCTCGTCCAGAAAGAGAACTCCGTGGTGCGCTCTCGAAATTTCGCCGGGCAGCGCGAAGCCAGACCCGCCGCCGATCAGGCCGGCCATCGAGACGCCGTGATGCGGAGCGCGGAAGGGCCTCGTCCAGTCAAGCGGACGGCCGGGGACGAGGTCCCCGAGCAGACTCCTGAGCTGCGCCACCTCAAACGCTTCACCCGGCTCAAGGGGCGGCAGGATCCCCGGCAAGCAGCGGGCCAGCATCGTCTTGCCCGCACCGGGCGGGCCGCTCAACAAGATGTGGTGCCCGCCCGCGGCGGCGACCTCGATCGCCCGGCGCGCCTCCTCCTGTCCGTGGACCTCGGCGAGGTCGTGCTCCAGGACATCGGACGCCGAGTCAGCGGTCGCCACAGTGAAGGGCTGCGGCACGATCGTGGTGTGGCCCAGGACATGAGCCACGACCTCAGCCAGGTGAATGCAAGGGATGACCTCGATGCCCTCCACCAGCGCCGCTTCGCTCGCATCGGTCGCCGGCACGAATACGGATCGGAACCCGGCCTTCTTCAGACCTCGGACTGCAACGAGAACGCCGTCGACATGCCGGACAGCTCCGTCGAGCGCGAGCTCGCCAAGGAAAGCGCTGTGTTCGGGCGCTCGCCCGCCGATCTCCGCGAGCGCGATCGCGACCGCGATCGCCAGGTCGAGAGCACTGCCTTCCTTGCGCATCTCGGCCGGAGCAAGGTTCACGGTGAGTCGCCTGCGCGGAAAATCCAGTCCGCTGTTCTTGATCGCCGAACGGACGCGCTCACGCGCCTCCTTTACAGAGGTTGCTGCGAGACCGACCAGTGAGAACTTCGCTTCGCCGTTGGCGCTATCGGCCTGCACCTCGACACGGCGTGCTTCGAGACCGGCGAGCACGCAGGAGTCGACGGCGGCGAGCACGCGGCAGACGGTAGGCGGCGGTTGCTGCCTTCGAAACCCAGCCTGTTAAGCGCGACCCCCCACCCGGCGGGCCCGCTTCGCGGGCGCGCCGACCTCCCCGCGAGCGGGGAGGTGACTTACCGCTAGGTCAGGCGAGGTTCGGGGCGCCAGCGGCCGTCTTCCTCGAGATACCCCGCCGGCTGATCGGGCTCGTGGCTCAACACGAGCAGCCATCGATGCTTTTGCGCCTCGTCAAGCAGCCTCGCTTTCTGCTCCAGCACGCGTAGCGGCTCGATGTCGGCCGACATCGTCCACGGGACGCGGAGATGCGGCGTCTGGCAGACGAGGTCGCCGGTCACCGCGCATGCGAGCTCGCCCGACCGCAGCACAAGCACCTGGCTGCCGGGCGTGTGCCCGCCGACATGACGGATGTGGACGCCAGGCATCACCTCACCATCACCGTCCAGGAACTCCACGAGGTTGTTTCCGTCCGCCAGCGGAGTGAAGTCGTCCGTCAGGTACGCGGACTGGCTGCGCATGTCCGGACTCAGAGCGAAGTCCCACTCACTCCGCTGAATGAAATGGCGCGCCTTTGGAAACGTCAGCTCGAGGCAACCGTCGTCCCACCGCGTGAGGCCGCCGGCGTGATCCCAATGCAGGTGGGTAGTAATCACCGCATCGACCTCATCCGGTCTAATGCCGAGCCGGCGCAGTGAGTGGAGCAGTCCTTCGGGCTCGCGCAGCACGACCTGCAGCGCGCGCTTCTCGCTCAGCTTGGTGCCAATGCCCGTCTCGCAGATGATGACCCGTCCATTGATCCGCGCGATCAGAGCGACGCAGGCCATGTCGATCATGTTCTGTCCATCGGCGGGCTTCTGCTTTTCCCAGAGCACTTTGGGAACGACCCCGAACATCAATCCACCATCGGCCTTCCATCTCCCCGCGATGAGCAGGTGCAACTCCAGGTCTCCCAGCCTCATGGCTCACTAATATGCAGCGGCAATGGCCGTAGCGGCGATCGGGACTTCAAAGCTGTCCAAGGACTACGGCATGGGTCGCGGCCTCTTCGAGCTCGACCTTCGGGTCGAGCAGCAAGAGGTTTTCGGCTTTCTCGGGCCGAACGGCGCGGGCAAGACCACCATGATCCGCTGCTTGATGGGGCTCATCCGGCCGACCGCCGGCTCCGCCCAGGTCTTCGGTCTCGACTGCCTGCACGACTACGTGGCTGTGAAGCGAAGGGTCGGTTATGTCCCCGGCGACATGCCGCAGTTCGGCAGCCTTCGCGGCTCTGAGGTGGTGGCGCATCTAGGCGCCATGCGCGGTGGCGCCGACCTCAAGGTCGTGCGCAACCTCGCGGAGAGATTCAGCCTCGACCTCAGCCGTCGCTACCGCGAATACTCCAGCGGCAACAAACAGAAGCTCGGCATCGTTCTCGCCTTCATGCATCGGCCCCCGCTGTTGATCCTCGACGAGCCGACCAGCGGCCTGGATCCGCTGAATCAGCAAGAGTTCTACAAGCTGCTGAAGGAAGCCCGAGACGGCGGGGCAACGATCTTCCTCTCATCACATATCCTCTCCGAGGTCGAGCACGCGTGTGACCGCGTCGGGATCATCCGCTCGGGCCGGCTGGTGAGGATCGCAGACCTCGACGAGCTGCACAGCATTCGCTTCCATCACGTCGAGCTGGAGTTTGCTCCCGGCGCCAAGGTGCCCATCGCCGCGATCCGCTCCGCGGCCGGTGTCGAAGAGGTTGTGGTCGATGGCCACATCGTGAGGTGCACGGTGAGAGGCACCTTCGAGCCGCTCCTCGACGCCATCCGCGGAGCGACCGTGACCAACCTGGTCAGCCACGAGCCAAGCCTCGAAGAGCTGTTCCTGGAGTACTACCAAGAGAGCGCGTCAACGAAAGCCCTGACCAATTGATGGTCATGCTCCTGCTCGCGCTTCGACTGGGACGCTGGGGAATCGCGGGGTTCGGAGCGGTGGCCTTCCTGGTCACTCTGCTCCAATCGGCGGGCTTCTACCGGGTCGCAGGTCGCACCGAGGCCGAACGCCAGGCATTCGGCCGCTCGATGTCCATCCTCGCGGCTCAGTTCTCAGCAATCGTCCCGCCACCGGTTCGCCCTGACACGGTGGGTGGCTACGTGCAGTTCCGCGCGTTCGGGTCGCTCGCCATCGCGTTCGCGATTTGGGCTCTCGTCGCCGCGAGCGGCGCCATGCGCGGTGACGAGGAGCGAGGCATCGTGGAAGCCGTCCTCGCGGCAGGTCTCTCCAGGCCTCGGATGATCACCGCCCGTCTGGCAGGGTTCGCACTCGGCAGCCTTGTGGCCGCACTGGCCGCGACCGCCGGCCTGCTCGCCGGCGTGGCGAGCGGAGGCGAAACCTTCAGTGCGACGGCCGCGGTCGGCGCCGCGGTCGCGTTGGCGGCGCTGGGAGTTTGCTGCTACTCGCTCACCACGCTGCTCGTCCAGCTGACGAGCGCTCGCAGCGCAACAGTTTTCGCGGGCATCGTGCTGCTGGCGCTGTTTCTGATCAACAGCCTCAGCCGGACGTTCGACGGGCTCGCGCGCTGGCGCTGGCTGTCGCCATTCCACTACTACGAGCTGAGCTCGCCTCTTGTCCCCGGTGGAGGTCTCGACGCGCGCGCCACGTCGATTCTGATCACAATCGCGCTTGCGACCGCCGTTCCGGCCGCCCTCGCGTTCAGCTTTCGCGACATCGGTTCACCGCTCTTTCGGTTCCCCGCTCGCGCGCGGCCCGCGAGCTTTGAGATGTCGAGGTCGCCGGTGTGGCGTGTACCGATCGTTCGCGACCTGTACGAACGTCGCATCAGCCTCCTGGTCTGGGCTGCCGGCCTCGCGGCGCTGAGCGCGGTCTTCGTCGTGCTGACCAAGACGATCGTCCAGCCGCTGCTTGCCATCCCCGCCCTGGCCGCGTACTTCGCTTTTTTTCTCAAAGGAGATGTCTACACCTCGTTCCTCGGGTACATCTGGTTCGGTTTTGCGCAACTGCTCATGGCGGGCTTTGCGATCACTCATGTCGCGCGCTGGAGCGCAGAGGATGCCGATGGACGCCTGGACCTCATCCTCAGCAGCCCGATCTCCCGGGTACGGGTGGTTGTCGAGCGGGTGATCGTGCTCATGCTCGGGGCGCTGCTGGTCGCCGGGGTGAGCGGCGTCGCAGTCGGGGTCGAGGCGCACTACCAGGCCATCGAGCTGGACGGGAGGCGCCTCGCCCAAGCCACTCTGCTGCTGGTGCCGTTCACGCTTGTGTTCGGAGCTGTCGGCGCCCTACTCGCTGGGTGGATCCCCCGCGCGGCAGTCGCCCTCCTGGGCGCGTTCGCCTTCGCGAGCTACTTGATCGTCCAGCTCGGACCGATTTTCAAATTACCGGAATGGGCGGAAGACCTATCCGCATTCAAGCTATATGGCCAGCCGCTCACAGCCGGAGTGGACCAAACTGGTTTGGTCATCACGCTGGCCATAGTCGTGGGAGGGTTGGCCGCTTCGGCGATCGTGATGCAGGGAAGGGATATTGGTACCTGAAGCGCAGACGGCACCGGAGAGGCTGCGTTCAGCCGGAGACGCCCTATATCGTGCCGCCGGCATAGATGTCGAGCATCACGAGGACCAGGTCGCCGGACTGCGCACGCACTGGGTCACCGCCGGACGCGCCGAATCGCCTCATGCAGTGCTGCTTCACGGTTCCGGTGGGTCCGCAGCAATCTGGTATCCGGCGCTGGGCGCGCTGGCGGAGCGGCGTCACGTAATCGCCGTAGACATGCCGGGCCATGGTGAGACTTCGATCCCGCGCTGGACCAGCCCGGGGACCATGGAGCGCATGCTCGAGTGGCTTGACGCGTTCCTCGATCGCTTCGACTGGCCGCTGATCGTGGGCCACTCATTGGGCGGATACATGGCGCTGCTGCATTTCGCGCGCCGGCGTCCCAACGTCGCCGGGATGGTGCTGGTCGACGCCGCGGGAATCGGGCCGAGACCGCCTGCCTTCGTGATGGCCACACGACACCCGGTACTCGGTGCGCTGCTCGGTCTCGCCGCCGGCCTGCGTCCGACACGACGGCGGATGGAACGCACCATTCGGCGGCTGACCGTCGACCCGCACAGGATTCCGCATGGCCAGCTCGCCCTCGAATACGCTTTGCAGACGGCGAGCCGGCCCGGATTCGGACGATTCCAGTTCGAGGTCTATCGCAGCGTGGCGATTCGCTACGACGAACCGGGCTACAAACCGTGGGGGCGCCTGCAAGAGATCTCGTGCCCGGCGCTGCTGGTTTGGGGCGACCATGACTACTTCCCGCTCAGCAACGCAAAGCAAGCGGCGAGCGAAATGCCCGCCGCGCGCCTCGAGGTGCTGGCCGAAACCGGCCACCTCTCGTACCTGGAAGACCCCTCGGCGTTCAATGAAGTGCTAGGCAGCTGGCTGCGGGCCACTTACGAAAAGTAGCCAATGATGGGGCGATAGGAGGTAAACTTCGACGCCATGCCGAGATCGATGTGGAAAGGAGTCGTCTCGTTCGGAATGGTCTCGATCCCGATCCGTCTCTACAACGCCACCGAATCCAGCGCCAAGGTGTCATTCCGGCAGCTATGTCCTGAGCACCGATCCCCCATCAGCTATAAGCGCTGGTGCGCGGACGGGGACCACGAGGTTGCGTACGGCGAGATTCTGAAAGGCTTCGAAGTCGGCAAGGACCGGTACGTGATCATCGACGACAAGGATCTCGACAATATCCCGCTCGCCACCGCGCACAGCATCGACATCAGCGAGTTCGTCCCCCGGGACGACATCGAACCCGGCCTCTACTTCAACAGCGCCTACTACGTGGAGCCCGAGGAGCTCGGCAAGAAGCCGTACCACCTGTTGCGCGAGGCGCTCGAGGCAACCGGGAAGATGGCCATCGCGAAGATCGCGCTCCGCGACCGCGAGCACCTGGCCGCCCTTCACCCCACCGACAACGCGCTGCTCATGAACACGCTGCACTGGCCCGACGAGATTCGCTCCGCGGAAGGGCTGAAGGGGCTCGAGGGTGAGGTGAAGATCAATCCCAAAGAGCTCGAGATGGCCAAGGCCCTGGTCGAGAGCCTCGCCGATTCGTTCGACCCGAGCCGCTACAAGGACGAGTATCGCGAGGCTGTGATGAGGGTCGTCCAGGCCAAGATCGACGGCGAGGTCATCGAAGCCCCGCCCGCTCCGCAGACTGCCAAGGTAATGGACCTGATGGAGGCGTTGAGGGCGTCGGTCGACGCGGCCAAGAAGTCTCGCGCCGCCCGCGAGAAGGCGCAACCCGCGGAAGCAAAGAAGGCCCGTAGAAAGGCCTCCTAAAACCGCCTCCCTCTCCCTTTGAGGGGGGACTCCCCCCTCAAGGCGCCGGGCCTGGCAAAGCCAGCTCCCGGCGCACCCCCCTGCCAGCCCTCTCCCCGGAGGGGAGAGGGAGAGGCCTCGCGGCTAATCTGGAGCCGTGGAATCGGACCAGCTCCAGATCGAGCTCGAGAGCTTCCCCAACGAGCTGCGTCCGATGCAGGCAGCGTCGGCCGAGGCGCCGTTCAGCTCGCCCGAGTACATCTTCGAGGTCAAATGGGATGGGCTCCGCTGCATGCTGTTCCGCGACCCCGAAGGCAAAGTGCACCTTCAGGATCGGGGTCTCAACGACCTGACCGCGGACCTGCCGGAGGTGACCGCGGCGGCGGCCCGCGTGCCGCCTGGGAGCGTGATCGACGGCGAGCTCGTCGCCACCGATCCGGACGGCCGGCCGGACTACCCTCGGCTGCGTGAGCGGCTGACAGCCGGCGCGGCGCGCCGAGAAGAGATCCCTGTCGCCTACCTCGCTTTCGACGCCCTCTACCTCGAGGAGAAGCCTTTGCTGCGCCAGCCGGTCGGTCGCCGGCGCTCCCGCTTGCGCAAGGCGGTGGAGGCAGGCGGCCACATCTTCGTACCCGACCACATCGAGGAAGACGGAGTCGAGCTATTCGAAGCCTGCCTCGAGCGCGGCCTCGAGGGTGTGGTTGCGAAGCACAGCCTCAGCCCGTACGTGCCAGGCCAGCGCAGCCCGTTCTGGTTGAAGGTCAAGGCTGTGAAGTCAGACGACTTCGTTGTCATCGGCTGGACCGGAATCGAGCCGTTCGATGCCCTGCTCGTCGGCTACCACGAAGATGGACGCTTGCTACCGTGCGGCACCGTCGGCGGAGGCTATGACGGTCCGGCGATGGAAGCGATCAAAGAAAAGCTGGCCGACCTCGCGAGCGATGCCTCTTCGCTCGACCCGCCGCCCATCATGACCAGGCCCGTGCAATGGGTGCGACCAGAGCTGGTCGTCAGTGTCCGGTACTCGGAGTGGTCGCCCGATGGCACGCTTCGCTTCCCGATCTTCAACGGGCTCCGGCCGGAGGTGCACCCGGCGGAAGCCGTGAGGCACCGGCCCCGCGTCGTCATCCTGGGACACGTGAAGCCGGGATCGGCGGCCTACGACCTCACGCGATTTCCGTTTTGACAGACAGAAACCTCGACGCTGTAACGGGTGCTTTCAGCTTCACGGGCGGTTTCATCGCCCGCCGCCTGCTTGCCGCGGGCCGCCGTGTGCGAACGCTGACGAATCACCCACATCGCCCCGGCGCCGAGGAGATGGAGGTGGACGTCACGCCCCTTCAGTTCGAGGACCGGGAGGCGTTGATCCAGAGCCTCCGGGGAGTCGACGTCCTGTACAACACGTACTGGATCCGCTTCCCGCATGCGGGCATCGGCTTCGGTGATGCGGTCGCCAACACGCGAAGGCTGATCGGCGCGGCCGCCGAGGCCGGGGTGCGCAAGGTCGTCCACATCAGCGTCAGCAATCCATCGGCCGATTCGCCGCTCGATTACTACTCGGGCAAAGCGCGCGCCGAGGCCATCGTGCGTGAATCGGGGCTGGCCTGGGCGGTGGTGAGGCCCACGCTCATCTTCGGCCAGGGCGACATCCTCCTCAACAACATCGCGTGGCTGTTGCGCCGGATGCCGGTGTTTCTGGTCCCCGGAAACGGCGCCTACCGGTTGCAGCCTGTCGCCGGCGATGATGTGGCAGACATCGCGATCTGGGCCGCCGGCCTGACTGACAGCGTGACGGTGGATGCGGCCGGCCCCGACATCATGTCGTACGCGGAGCTCGTAGACAGCATCGCCATCGCCATCCATCACACGCGGCGGATCGTCTTCACTCCACCTGCCCTGACCCTTCTTGCCGCGCGAGTTGTTGGCAGGTCGGTGAACGACGTAGTCCTCACACCTCAGGAGCTCGACGGCTTGATGGACGAGCTGCTGGTCTCGAAAGAGCCCCCTCGTGGCACCTCTAGGATCGACGACTGGCTGCTGCGAAATTCGGACACCCTGGGCACGAAATACGCGTCGGAACTCGACCGCCACTTCCGCCGACCCCTGTAACCTCAGGGGAGATGATGACGCCACTCGACGGAGGAGTCGCGGCCGTCGAGGCTCGACAGCTGGTCAAGCGCTTCGGCGTGGTGACGGCGGTCGACGGAGTCAGCTTCCAGGCGATGCGTGGCGAGATCTTCGGCTTCCTGGGCGCGAACGGTGCCGGCAAGACGACAACATTGCGCATGCTGTGCGGCCTTCTGAGGCCGACGTCGGGCACCGCTCTGATCGATGGGATCGACATCATGGCAGCGCCCCTTGCCGCAAAGGCGCGTCTTGGATACCTGGACGAGGAGCCCTTCGTTCATCCGCACCTGACAGGACGAGAGTTCCTCGACTTCGTCGCCGATCTCTACAGGATGCCGAGCGGCCGGCAGCGCGAAGAAAGGATGGCCAGGCTTCTCAACCTGTTCGACCTTGCGGACAAGAACGGCGAGCTGATTGGCGGCTACAGCCACGGCATGCGGCAGAAGATCGGCCTCGCTTCCCTGCTCATCCGTGAGCCTTCGGTGCTGCTGCTGGATGAGCCCACCAACGGCCTGGACCCACGATCCGCCCGCTTGGTCAAAGACCTGCTCGAGGAGCTCGCGGCGCGCGGCACGACTGTCCTCCTGTCGACTCACATCCTCGAGGTCGCCCAGGCGCTGTGCCGTCGGGTCGCGATCATCGACCATGGCCGGATCGTTGCCGTCGGGACGATGGACGAGCTTCGCATCCTCGCCGGGAGCGAAGGCGCGAACCTAGAGGATCTCTTCCTCAAGCTCACAGCGGGTCCCGAATCACGGGAGATGATCGAGCGCTTGCTGGAGGGCGCTTCGTGAGCCGGCCAGGCGCCCTGTGGGTGATCCTGCGCTCACAGCTCGTCGCTCAGCGCAACCGGCTCTTCAAGCGCAACCGGGCGGGCCTCATCGCGGTGACGCTCGTCACGCTCTTGTTCGGAGGGTTCGCCGCCGGCGGCATCTTCAGCGTGGGCGCTACAGCCGGCCATTTCTTGACCTCCAGCGTCGATCCGCTGCTCAGCGCCACCGTCACGGCGCTTTCGCTGCTCATGCTGCTGCTCGGCTTCCCAACTGTGATCGCCTCGTTATTCGTCGGCCGTGACCTGCTGCAGCTGGTCGTTGCGCCCGTCCGCACACGGGACATCTTTTTCGCGCGGCTGCTGCTGGCAATGAATGCCAACCTGCTCATCAGCGCGATCTTCGCCGCGGGGGTTGTGGGAGTCGGCATAGGCGCCGGCGCGCAGCCCGTCTATTACCCGACGGCATTGCTCCTGATCGCGGCCCAGGTGGTCGCTGTCACATCCCTGCAGGCGATCCTGATGACCGTTATCGCGCGATGGGTGCCGGCGCGCCTGGCCCGCGACGTCGCGGCCGGCGTGGCGGGGCTTACAGGCGTCGGTCTCTACCTGGCGTGGAACCTCAGCCTCCGGCAGACATTTGGCCGGAGGGGGCGTCCTGATGTGTCGAGCCTCACCTCGTTTGTCCGGCCGATCGACTGGCTGCCCACGACCTGGCCCGCCCATGCGCTGAGCGCGGTCGTGGCGGGGAGCATCGGAACCGCGCTCTTCTGGTCGCTTGCCACACTCGCCTTCGCGGCAGTCCTCCTGACGATGGCTGGGCTTCTCTACGAGCGGACTCTGCTCTCGGGCCTGGGGATCTTCGGCGGCGCGGCGGTCGTCTGGCGCCGCAGGGTCGAGCGGCCGATCCGACCTGGCCGGGCGCGCGGTGCAGGCTCTCCGGCTCTCGCCATCGCGCGCAAAGACTGGCTTGGCTTTCGCCGTGACGTGCGGCGCCTGACACGCCTGCTGCCGGCGGTGCTCTTGCCGTTGGGTTGGGTCGTCGCGTTCAGCCAGCAGGGTCGGATCCTGAGCGGCTTCTGGTCGAGCGTGGCGCTGGTCACGTTTCTCTCCATTTTCATGTCCTCGGCTCTTGCTCTTCCTTCCATTCCTGGCGAGCGCCGGGGATTCCAGCTCCTGCGCATGGCACCGCTCACGATGTGGCAGGTGCTGCGAGCGAAGGTGCTCACGGCGCTGCCTCCGGTCCTGGCGATCATCCTGGTGTTCAGCGCCGTGGTCGTACTTACCGGTAAGGACGGCCCGGGCCAGCTTCTCGAGCTCTTGATTCTCGGGCTTTGGCTGGCGGTGGGTTTCGTATCGATCTCGGTTTCCGGCGGAGCCATCGATCCACGTTTCGACGCCACCGATGACCGAAGGTCGGTGGGAGTCCTCGGGTCGCTCGTCTCGCTGGCCGCGTCGCTTGCTTTCTCCGTGCTCAGCATCGGAGCACTGGCCCTTTTCGTCTTCGGCGCGCAGGCGACGACAGGTACCATCGATATCGGACCGATCATCTCGACGCCGGAATTGGGCGTGGCCATGCTCGGCGGCGGCGTGATGCTCGTCGCCGCAGCCGGCGTGCTGGTCGGCTCAGCTCTCTGGATTGCGAACGCACGCCTGCGCTCGTTCGAAGGCACCATCGCCGCGACCTAACCCCCTCTCCCCTTCGGGGAGATACCTCTGGGGTCCCCGCGCTGAAGGCGCGGGAGGGGCCGAGAGAAGGTCAGCTACTCGAACGGGTCGAGGGTTAGCTCGCTGTCGAAGCCGCCATCAGGTCGCGCGATGAGACCCACGACCGCATAGCGGATCGGTCCCTTCCAGCCTGCCAGCAGCCGGTACTCCGCGGCGGCGGCCGCGAGCGCTCGGCGCTTGCGCTGGCCGACGGCCTCGGCAGGCGTGCCGAACGCGTCGGTCGTCCTCGTCTTGACCTCGACGATCACCAGCTCGACCCCTCGGCGACAGATGAGGTCGATCTCTCCGCGGCGTGCGGTGAACCCCGCTCCGACCACCTCGTAGCCTCGCCGCTTCAGGAGCTCGGCCGCCGCCTTCTCACCGGCTCGACCGAGATCTAGTTTGCGGCGAACCCTCGAAACGGCGCCCATGATGTGCGATGGATCGGGCTTGGGCCGAGTCGTCTAATGGCCGCGCGATGGGCGGGCGTGGCATAGCCCTTGTGCCAGGCGAACCCATAGCCGGGATACAAGCGGTCGTACTCGATCATGGTCTGGTCGCGCGCGACCTTGGCGACGATGCTCGCGGCCATGATCGACGCACAGATGCGATCTCCCCGCACGACCGCCATCTGCGGGAGCGGCGCCTCGGGCACGTCCCAGGCGTCGACGAGCAGGTATTCCGCCGGAATCGTGAGCCCGGCCACCGCCCCGGCGGTCGCCAGGTGGCGCGCGCGGATCAGGCCCAGCCGGTCGACCTGGGCGTGGTCGACCGCGCAGACGGAAACCGCGAGCGCGCGACGCCGGATGATCCGGTCCAGCCGCTCGCGCTCTTCCGCGGTGAGCAGCTTGGAATCGTCGAGCCCTGGGATCCGAGTGCCGATCTCGAGCACTACGGCACCGCCGACCACCGGGCCGGCGAGCGGGCCCATCCCCACCTCATCGACGCCCGCGACCACGGTGTACCCCATGGCGCCGGCCATGCGCTCGTAGCGCCACAGCTTCGGTCTCACAATCCGAGATTAGCGAGGAAGGGCATCGGGCACCAGATCCCTTAACAGGCTGCTTCTACTCCTCGGACTCTTCCTCGGTTTCGGCTTCTGCTTCGGCTTCGGGCTCGCCTTCGGCCTCGCGGATCAGACGCCTCCGCTCGCGGATGCGGGCCTCCTTGCCGACCTTGCCGCGGAGGTAATACAGCCTCGCCTGGCGGACATCGCCGTGGCGCAGCACCTCGATCTTGTCGATGCGCGGTGAGTGGATCAGGAACGTGCGCTCGACCCCCACGCCATGCGTGACCCGCCGCACTGTGAAGTTCTGGCGCAGGCCGCCGCCGGTCACGCGGATGACGGTGCCTTCGAAGACCTGGATTCGCTCTCGCGTGCCCTCGACGACCTTGGCGTGCACCTTGACCGTGTCGCCCGCGCGAAGCGCCGGGACCTTCTCCTTTTGCTGCTCCTTCTCGAGCTGCTGGATGACGTTCATGACTCTTTCAACTCCTTGGTATGCATGGAAGATCTCTCGACCGCCTGACGGCGGCGCCATCGCTCGATGCGCGCGTGGTCACCGGAAAGGAGCACGTCGGGGACCGCGAGTCCCCGATATTCGGCCGGGCGCGTGAACTGCGGCCACCCGGCGGGTTCGTCCGAAAAGCTGTCGTGCGCCAGAGACGCCGGATCGCCGACAACGCCCGGCACGAGCCGGGCCACGGCGTCGATGAGCACCATCGCGGGGATCTCGCCGCCGCTCAGCACATAGTCGCCGATGGAGATCTCACGCGTCGCCAGGGCCGTCCGGACGCGGTCGTCGATGCCTTCGTATCGACCGCACACGATGATGAGACCCGGCTCCGCCGCGAGCTCCGTCGCAAGGCGCTGATCGAGGCGCTCCCCCCACGGCTCGAGCAGGACGACCGGGCCGGCGTTGTGGGGCCGGATCGACTCCACCGCCTCGAACACCGGCTCGGGCTTGATCACCATGCCCGGGCCGCCACCGAACGGCACATCGTCCACCTGCCGGTGGCGATCATGGGTGTGCTCGCGCAGGTCGTGCGTGTGGAGCTCGATGATCCCACGGTCGATGCCACGACCCACCACACCGTGCTCGAACACAGGGCCGAACATGGCCGGGAAGATCGTGACGACGTCAAATCTCATGGTGTGGCTACGCTTCCTCGACCTCGAGCAGCCAATCGGCGACGACCACGCGCCGTGCTTCGAGGCTCACCTCCAGCACCGCGTCGCGCGTGGCTGGAATCAGGTGCTCGACCTTGCCGTCGCGGCTCACCCACACGTCGTTGGCGGGCCGCTCGAGGACTTCGGCAATAGTGCCCAGCTGCCGGCCCGAACCGGTCTGGACCGCCAGCCCGACCACCTGATGGTGGTAGAAGTGACCGTCGTCCAGCGGCCTGGCGGCGCCGTCGGGGATCTCGAGGTACCGGCCGCGGAACAGTTCCGCGAAGGTGCGGTTGTCGACGCCTCGCAGCTTGACGACCAGGCCGGCGGGCTGCCCGGCGCGGCTCCACTCAACCAGTCGTTCGCAGCCGTCGAGCATTACCGTAGCGCCCGCACTGAACCGATCTTGAAAGTCTGTCAAGGGAATCACCTTGACGGCTCCATCGACCCCGTACGCTCCCGTCACCTGTCCGACGCGGATCACGTAGGCGAGCCCCCGCCCTGCTGCCGGCGGTCGCGCGGCGAGGAATGCGCCAGCGATGGATTAGCCAGGTCGACGAAGACGCGCTTGCGATCGCGCAGCGATGCGACTCGGACCAGGGTTCGCAGCGCCTCGATGTTGCGTCCGGCCTTGCCGATGAAACGGCCGACGTCCGCATCCGCGAGCTTGACCTTGATGGCCACGGTCCCGCCGCCGCGCTCGAACGCCTCCACGAGCACCTCCTCCGGCTTCTCTGCCAGGGAGCGCGCTACGTACTCGACGAGCGCGCGGTAGTCGACCCCGGGCCCCGCGGGTCCGGGAGGACCTTCACGCCGGAAGCCTCGGTTGTACCCGCCGCGCCGCTGGTCACGCCGTATCGGTCGACTTCTCTGCGCGTCGCTCAAGAATCCCCTCCCGCTTCAAAAGGCTCCTAGCGGCTTCGCTCGGCTGAGCGCCCTGGTGGAGCCAGCGCACGACTTTGTCGACGTCGATCTTCACCTTTACCGGGTCTGTCATCGGATCGTAGTACCCGAGGTGTTCGATGAACCGGCCGTCTCGCGGCGAGCGCGAGTCCGCCACCACAAGGCGGTAGAAGGGATGCTTCTTGCCTCCCATCCGCCTCAGTCTTATCTTGACCAACCCGTACCTCCTTGTCCAAGGAGCCGGCTCAAGCCGGCCCTGCCTCCGCGATTTCCGTTTCCGAACTGCTTGGCAAGCTTCTGCATCGTGTCCCTGGCCTTCAGAACCCGATTCACGTCCGCCGGTTGAAGGCCGCTGCCGCGCGCGATGCGGCGCCGGCGGGCGCCATCGATGATCTCCGGATGAGCCCGTTCTCGCGCCGTCATCGAAAGTATCACTGCTTCCATGCGGCGGACCTGGCGCTCGGTGTCTGCGCCCGCGACCTGGCCTTTCAACGCGGCCCCTCCGGGCACCATCTCGAGGATGCCCTCCAGCGAGCCCATCTTGCGCAGCTGGCGCACCTGGACGAGGAAATCGTCGAACGTAAGGTGACCCGAGCGCAGATGGCTCTCAACCTCCTTCGCAGCCTCCTGATCGATTGATTGCTCGGCTCGCTCGATGAGGCTCAGAACGTCGCCCATGCCCAGGATTCGCGAGGCCATGCGCTCGGCGTGGAACACCTCGAGGTCTTGCGGTCGTTCGCCGGTTCCGGCGAAGCGGATCTGCTGGCCGGTGGCCAAACGCAGCGACAGCGCCGCGCCGCCGCGCGCGTCGCCGTCAAGCTTGGTGAGGATCACGCCGTCGAGCCCGATCGCCGACGCGAATGCCTCCCCCACCTTGACCGCCTCCTGTCCGGTCATCGAGTCGGCGACCAGCAGGGATTCCGTCACCGGCACGGCGGCCTTGAGCCGTTTCAGCTCTTCCATCAGCTCGACGTCGATGTGAAGCCGGCCGGCGGTGTCGAGGATCACCACGTCGTGGCCGAGCCTCGAAGCCTCCTTGATGGCCGCGCGCGCGATGTCCTCGACGTCGCCCTGGCCGGAGTGGAACGGCACCCCCTCGCGCTCGGCCAGCAACCGCAGCTGCTCGATGGCCGCCGGGCGGCGAAGGTCGAGCGCGACCAGCATCGGTCTGTGCCCCTCGCGCCGCGCGAGCAGGGCGAGCTTCACCGCGGTGGTTGTCTTGCCCGATCCTTGCAGACCGGCCAGCAAGATGACGGTCGGGGGAGCCGGCGCATATCTGAGGCCTTCGGAGTTGCCACCCAGCAGCTCGACAAGCTCGGCATCGACCGCCTTGATGACCTGCTGTGGCGCCGTCAGGCCGGGCGACACCTCGACGCCGACCAGTCGGGCACGCACCCGATCGACGAACTCCTTGACGACCTTGAAGTTGACGTCCGCCTCGAGGAGCGCCAGACGAACCTCGCGTAGGCCCGCTTCAACCTCCTCGGGACGTAGGACGCCGCGTCCGGAGATCTTCTTCAGCGCCGCCGCCAGTCGGTCGCCCAATGCCTCAAACATCTGGCTAGCGCTCCAACTCGGCGACGCGCTGCTTCAAGCCCGCCAGCTCGCGCTCCAGCGACGCCACCTTGCGGCGGCGCCGGCCCGCTTCCGCAAGCAGGCCCAAGCGACGCTCGTACTCCTCCAGCGCCTCGGTCGAGCGCCTCACGATGTCGTGCACGGCCGCCCGCGAGGTGCCCTGGTGATCGGCGATCTCGGCCAGCGACCAATCGCTCCGCAAGGTGAGGTCGAGAACCTCGTGCTGATGCTCCGTGAGGAGCGCTCCATAGCGCTCGAAAAGGGCCAGATGGCGACTCCGAGTGGTCAGGGTGTCAAGGCGCATGCCTTGACAGCTTATCAGCCTTACAATCGGGGGCGTCATGGAGCCTTTGCTGGTCGAGGCGTTCCGTTACAACAAATGGGCCAACCTGCATCTCCTCGACGTTTGCGGATCATTCACCGACGAGCAGCTCCAGATGACCGCGCCCGGAACGTACGGAACGATTGCGTCAACGTTCTTCCACCTGGTCGCCGCGGAGCAGAGATACCTCAAGCGTCTGGGCCGAGGGGAACCGCAAATCAACGAGCGGAATGACCCCTTCCCTGGAATCGCAGCCTTGAGGCAGCACGCTGCCCGTAGCGGCGACGAGCTGATCGCAATCGCTCCGAACGTATCGCCCGACGAAGCTCATGAATCGCACACCGGCCGCGAGGGGGCGGTCAAGCTCTACTCAGGCGTCGTGGTCATCCAGGCGCTGCATCATGGCAACGACCACCGGACCCACATCTGCACGATCCTCGGCCACAACGGCCTGACATACGGAGACATGGACGTTTGGGCGTACGGTGATGCCACGGGTGGGATCGTGCGCACCGGAGCGACTTAGTCGATGCTCACCGCTGTGATCCTCGTGAAGTCCACTCGCGATGCGCTCACCGATCTCGGGCCCAAGCTCGCCGACGTTCCGGGCGTGGCCGAGGTCTATACGGTGACCGGCGAGTGGGACTTCGTCGCGATCGTGAGGGTGCGGGAGCACGATGATCTGGCTGAGGTGGTGACCCAACGTCTCACGAAGCTGGATGGCATCGAGCGCACTCAGACGATGGTCGCCTTCCAGCAATTCTCAGCCCATGACCTGGAGGCGATGTTTGGCCTGGGGCTCGAGGACACCGGCCTCAACCGCTAGATCCGACCACTCAGCCGGCGCAGCGGCAGCTCGACCATTGCGCGCCACTGCTGGCGCAGCGCGATGTCTCGCGGCACAGTTCGCTTCGCCTTCCCTCGACGCGGGGTCGTCCGGCGCCGCAAGATGGCGGTCCTGAAGTCGCCCTCGTATGCGGTGACGACCTGCGCGATGTCATGCAGGCCGAAATGGCAGTCGCTGGCCCCGATCGAAGCGCCGAGGCGTTCGCGATTGGCACTGATGAACTGGTCGAGCATCCTCCTGCGGCGCGAGCCGGCCGGCGCCGTGAACATGACCTCGATTCCATCGACCGGCTCCTTCTCGATGAGGCGGCTCAACATGGCGGGCTGAATCGACCCGAAGTAAACCGGCATGAAGGGGTGCGGGATGATCACCAGCCCGCCCTGGTCGTGAATCGCCGCCACCGTGTCGGCCACTGACATCCCGCGTTTGATTGGCTTCTCGAGGAACCATCCGAGTATGTGTGTCTGCGCCGGCCAGCCCGTGGTGACCTCCTGGCCGGCCACGACCGCAAGTCCGGCCGCGTCCCCACGCTCCACGACTTCCTGCGCGGCGGCCATCGTGTCGTGGTCGGTGATGGCGATGAGATCGAGTCCCGCGCCGACGGCAGCCTCGACCAGCTCCGCCGGCGTCACCATCCCGTCGGAAGCCAGCGTGTGGCAATGAGGATCCGCGATTGGCACCTCTAGTCCTCGACGAACAGAGAACGCACGAAAGCCTCCGGATCGAATGGCTCGAGATCCTCGATGCCCTCCCCCACACCGGCGAGCTTGACCGGGACGTCGAGCTCTGACTCGATCGCGATCACCGCGCCGCCCTTAGCGCTTCCGTCGAGCTTCGCAAGCACGAGTCCAGTGATCGGGATCGCTTTATGGAACGCGCGCGCCTGCGCCAGGCTCGAAAGCCCGAGCACGGCGTCGAGCACGAGCAGCGACTCAAAGGCCCCGCCGTCGAGAGCCTTCGTCGCCACGCGTCCGACCTTCGCTAGCTCCTGCAGCAGGTTGTGCTGCGTCTGGAGGCGGCCGGCGGTATCGACGAGCACGACGTCGTGGCCCCGGCGGCGCGCGTGGCGAACACCGTCAAAGACGACGGCTGCCGGGTCACCGTCAGGCGCTCCGGCAAAGCTCGCCGCACCTGCGCGCTCGGCCCACGCAACCATCTGCTCGATCCCGGCTGCCCGGTACGTGTCCGCCGCCACAACCAGCGGATTCCTCCCCTGCGTGCGAAGGCGATATGCCAGCTTTCCAATCGCCGTCGTCTTCCCCGCGCCGTTGATCCCGTAAAAGAGGACGCACGCCGGGTCGCCGTAGAGAACCAGCTCGCGCGGTTCCTTAGACATCACCGACAGCACCGCATCGACGAGTGCCGCGACGGCCTCGTCTCGAGTCCGTGGGCTACGCGCGCGAACAGAGCCCGCAAGGCGCTCCGCCATCGCCGGCCCGATGTCGCCCGCGACCAAGAGCGCTTCGAGCTCGTCGTAGTACCCGGGCGCCAGCGGCGGGTTCAGGGCACGAATCCCGGCGGCGAATACCTTCCGCGTTCGGCCGCTGACGCGGCTCCAAACGCTCGTCACGTGCGTGGCTCAGCCCGCCTGGGCAGTCGTTGTGGTGGCGCGAGCTGCGGGCTTGCGAATGTCTTCCAGGCGCACGGAGACGATGCTCGAGGCGCCGCTCTCGTCGAGGTGAATTCCGTACAGGGTGGATGCATGAGACATCGTGACGTGGTTGTGGGTGATGACGAGGAACTGCCGCTGCGTGCCCAGCCGCGCCACCATCTCGCCGAAGCGGCCTACGTTTGCGTCGTCGAGCGCGGCATCGACCTCGTCGAGAACCGTGAATGGGCTGGGGTTGACCTCATCCAGCGCGAGCACGAGGGCGAGCGCCGCAAGTGACCTCTCACCAGACGACAGGAGCGTGACGTTCTGCAGCCGCTTGCGCGGTGGCTGGACCAGGATTTCGACTCCCGATCGCGGACCCTCGTCGCCGTCGGCGTGCCGCAGCGTGGCGCGGCCGCCGGGCGCCAGCTGCGAGAAGTACTCGTGGAAGTTGGCCGCGACTGCGCCGAACACCGCCTCGTATCGCGATTCCTCCTCCGCTCGCAGCTTGCCGATGAGCTGCTCCAGGTCGCCGCGGGCGGCCGCGATGTCTTCGAGCTGGGTCCGCATGGTTTCGAAGCGCTCTTCCAGGTCTCGACACTCGGCTTCGGCGAGAGCGTTCGTCGGACCGATCTCCTCGAGACGGCGCTCCAGGGCACGCATCTCTCTCTCGCGTGCCTTACCACCGGGAATCTCCTCCGGCGCCACTCCGTCCGGCATGCGCTGGCGGATCTCCTCCATCCGGGCAGATAGGAGCTCTGCTTCGCGCGTGATGAGCTCGAGATTGCCCTCGAGCGTGCCGGCCTTCAGCCGAGCATCGATTCGTGCTTCCTCCAGCGCCACGAGACGGCGTGCACCTTCCGCCATCTCGGCCTCTTCGCCGGGCGATTCGTCCTCGGCCGCCTCGAGGCGCGCCTTCGCAGCCTCGGCCTCGCCGCGGAGCCGGGGCACCAGGTCGGCCGCCCCCGCGGCGCTCGTCTCCGCATCCGCCACCCGCCCGGCTCTTTCCTGGGCTGTCTGGCGATGTCGAGCCAGGTCTTCGTCAACGGCGTGCAACCGATTCTGGAGGTCTTCGCGCCGGTCGTGCCACCGCGCCCGTTCCAGCTCGATGTGCTGGATCGCCGACCTGTGCGTTGCGACAGCGTCAACCCTTTGGGCGGCGGCGGATGCCGCATCTTCGGCGTCTTTCACGATCCGCTCCAGGTCGGGCAGCTTGGCCGCATCGAGCCTCTCCGCCTCCCGGGCGGCTTCGAGAAGGCGCCTCGACTCGTCGAGGCTGGTGGCTCCTGCGGCGCGCCTCCGTAGGTCGTCGAGCGCCGATTCGGAAGTCCTGACTCGGGCTGCTGCGTCCCGCGCCTCCGCGGCTGCGGGCGCGAGCTCATCCATTTCCTCCCGGAGCCGCGCCCGGCGCGCGTCGATCTCCAGCCGGGGGTCGGAACCGGCGCGCACGAGACCCGGTTCGCGATAGACGCCGGCGATGGTCACGTCCACGCCGACGACAACTTGTCCGAGCAGGCGCTGCGCGACGAGCTGATAGCCGGGACGGATGCGAACGTGATGGAACATCGATCCGGGCTTGGGCGCCGGCGCTGTTTCGATCGGGTAGAGGACCGTGCGCTGCGAACCTTGGACCTCGCCCGCTCGACCCGCCGCGTCTTCATCGCCGGCGACAAGCGCGTCCGCCAGAGGACCGAGGGCCGCCGTTAGAGCGCGCTCGTAACCTGGCTCGGCCGTCACCACCTCGCCGAGGCGCAGCAGTCCCGCCCCGTCCGTTGAAGGCCGCAAGGATTCGAGTCCCTCGAGCTCTGAACGCAGCCTCGTGATGGAGACCGCGGCGGCGTCCGCGGTGGCTGCAGCCGACCTCGCTTCGGCAAGAGCCGCTTCGGCAGCGGGGATCCGGCCGGCGGCATCAGCCCCGGCCTCGAGGCGGGCCACCTGCTCTTCGAGGAACTCTCGTCGCGTACGAAGCGCGGCCAGCGCGGAGGCTGCGATCGCCACCGAGCGCCGCGCCTGCTCAGCGGCGCGCTGAGTGTGTTGAACCTCGAGAGGGTCGACGTCGACCGGCGCGTCAGGAAGCGGTGCCAGCTCTTCGAGCGCGCGAGCGGCGTGTTCGGTGTCGGCCTGGAGCTGGCCCCGAAGCGCCTCAGCGGCCACCGCCTGCCTGGCGTTCTCAATTTCGTCGCGCCGCAGCGCCTCGGCCAGCGCCCGATGGCTCTCGGCCCGTGCCTCGCTCAGCTCGAGCGAGTGGTGGGCGGCCGCCAGCTCCAGCCTCAGCCGGCCAAGCGTGTTCTGGCGGCTGAGTCTGCGGTCCTGGGCGGCCTGCATCTCGGAGCGCCAGCCTGCGAACTCGGCCTCCGCCGCCTGCGCCTGCTCGCGGGCTTCGATCAGCCGCCGTTCCAGCGACTGCGCCTGCACACTCGCCCGGCGGTGCGCATCTCGCGCCTCGCGCCACTCCTCCCACACCATGCTTCCGCGCAGGAGCTCGAGCCTCGCCAGCGCCTCCGCCGCCTCCCTGGCCGAAGCGGCCTGGGCGCGCACGACCTCCAGCCGAGGCTCGATCTCGGATCGCAAGTCCTCGAGGCGGAGCAAGTTCTGAGCGAGCTCGGTCAGGCGCTGCACGGCCTCCTGCCGCCGAGCTTTGACGCCACGAACCTGTGCCGCCTCTTCGAGAAGCGCCCGGCGCTCCGCCGGCGAGCACACGACGATCGTCTCGATATCGCGCTGGTCGATGATCGCGTACGAATCGACGGTGAGACCGGTCGAGGCGAGGAGGTGGATCAGGTCGCGACGCCGGACCCGCGTGCCGTTCAGGAAGTAGTCGCTCTCGCCGTCCCGCTCGACCCGGCGCTTGATGGCGACCTCGTGATAGTCGACCGGAAGCCGCCCCGCGGTGTTGTCGAACACGACCGTGACCTCGGCGTAGGCCGCCCGTGAGCGGCGCTCCCCGCCGGCATAGATGACCTCTTCCATCTTCTTCCCGCGAAGATCCCGAGCCTGGCCCGAGCCGAGAACCCACTTTATGGAGTCGACGATGTTGGTCTTGCCCGAGCCGTTCGGACCCACGATGGCGGTGACGCCGCCTTCGAATCGGATCTCGGTCGGCCGGGCGAACGTCTTGAAGCCCAGCAGGCTCAGCGAGCGGAGGAACAAATTCGCCTCAAGGTAGCAGATGTGGGGCCCATCTGAATCCCGGATACAACCTGTGCGCTACTCCAGGGGTTCTCCGAACTGGCGACTTCTTACGGGCGGCTGTTCGGATTCACGCCCCTCTCCCTGACCCTCTCCCTGACCCTCTCCCAGATGGGGAGAGGGGATTGGGTCCGGCACGACGGTGAGGGTCGTGGCGGTGGATGCCTCCGCGTCGTTGGGGGCGGAGGGGACCGAGCGAGCGCGGGAGGGGCGGCGCTGACGCGGCCTTGGCGACCTGGCCGGCTTGGTTGCGTTCACCGGCGCCGCCGGCTGAGCACCCAGGCTCCGCAAGGCCGCCCTCGCGGCCTCTTGCTCGGCCTCCTGCTTGGTTGCACCGTGGCCCGTGCCGAGGGGCTCTGAGCCGGCGAAGACGACCGACGTGTACTCGCGCTGACTGCCCACGCGTGCACCCTCGCTGTCGTAGAACGGGGTCTGGCCGAACCGCTCCTGAGCGACCTGTTGAAGCCGACCCTTGAAGTTCTCGTCCTGAACCGGAGACGGCAGCGATCGGTAGCGGTTCAGGTAGTAGTGGTACGCGGCGTCATAGCCCGCATCGAGGAACACGGCGCCCAGCACCGCCTCAAACCCGTTCGCGAGGAGCGATTTCAAGTTTCGCCCCCCACCCTTGGCGATGCCCTTCCCGAGATTCAGGTAGCTCCCCAGGTCGAGCTGCTCGGCCATCTGGGCCAGGGTGTTCGTGTTGACCATCGCCGAGCGTGTCTGCGTCAGCTCACCCTCGGTCGCGCCGGGGTGATGCTTGTACAGGTACTCGGCGGTGATCAGCTGCAGGACCGCATCCCCGAGGTATTCGAGACGCTCGTTGTCCCGCGGCGACTGCTGCGGGTTCTCGTTGGCGAACGAGCTATGAGTTACCGCCTCGAGTAAAAGGTTCGGATCTCGAAAATGAATCCCGATCTTCTGCTGGAGCTGCTGTAACGACTGCGCGAGAGGAGCTGCGCTCTGTGCTATGAGCCGGCCTTCTCCTGTATGTATTCCCAGGCCTGACCGACGGTCGTGATCTTTTCGGCGTCCTCGTCGGGAATCTCGAGACCTGTGTTCTCTTCGAATGCGTAGATCAGCTCGACAAGATCGAGCGAGTCGGCGTTCAAGTCCTCCTGGAAGGAGGCGTCCATCGTCACCTGCTCGGGCTCGCAGCCAAGTCGCTCGACCACGATGTTCTTGAAGTCTTCGAAGCTCAGTTTCTGGGTTTCCAATCTCGCCTCCAGCGCCGCATCGGTTGTTGGGGGTTTGCCAATCTACTCTACCAGCACTCGCAAACGCCCGCCCCCGCGGGGGGCCCGGGCTCCAGCGGCCCGAGCCCCATCCAGCGAATCGTTATGCGGTGGACTTGGCGCCGGCAGGTGCCATGCCCAGCTGGGTCATGATCTCGACCTGGTCGTACATCAGCGAGTTTCTCTTCACGAGGCCGCGGTCGATTTCGAAGACCTGCACGAACTCCCCACTAAGCCTGCGGCCGGTCGGCGGCACCTCACCCATCGGGGTCTGCAGCGGCCCTGAGTGAGTACCCGTGAAAACGCCTTCCACGACGGCGGACTTGCCCTGGATGATGATGTTCTTGGCCTCGATCCGCGCGTCGGGAAACGCCTTGATCCAGGTCTGGTTGTACTGCTTCACCGCCTGCGGTCCCTGGAGTTTGATGCCGCCGGGGGCCGTGGCGACGATGTCCGGCGCAGCGTCGCGCGACACCGCCTCGAGGTCGTGCGCATTGAAATTCTTGAAGCCCCGCTCGATAAGCGCCTTGGTCTCGAGCAGCGTCGAGGCGGCAATCTCGAAGAGCTCACGCTTCGGATCGCTGGCGTCACTTCTGTACTTCTTGAAGGACTCAAGCAGCTTTTCTGCTTTGGGGCCGAATGCCTTGGCCGAGGCCTCGTCGTCGTAGATCGCGATCGAGATCGTGTCGCCGTTCTCGCGATCTACCAGAAGCATCCCCGAGCGATTGCCCGGGTGAGTGGCGAGGGCAGGAAGGGCTGTCTCCTTGTAGTCCTTGACCGCGTTGTTCAACTCAGTCTTCTTGTTCTTGGATCGAATTACGCCTACATGCATGTCTCACCTCCATGAGGAAATGTGTTTGGAATGGCTGTGATCAGAAGGAGGTCCCCTCTGGGGACCAGGTTCTAGCGGCATCTCCACTCCTGGACACGGGAGGCCGGCTACGGGGCCAGTCTGCGCCTTTCCCAGGCCGCACGGTCAAGGCACGATGAGTGGGTAAGCAACCAATCACCGCTTGGCTGTACCTAGACGGGGATGGCTAGCTCGCTGCAGGCTGCCGGCGTGGACACCGCCACCGCGTTCTTGCCCGGCGCGAGCTCTCTCATCATCCCGGTCAGGGCGCGCTTGGGCCCGACCTCTATGAACGTGTCGCAGCCCATCTCGAGGAGCGATCCGACACAGGCGGCCCAACGGACGGGCGAACGCAGCTGCATCTCCATCACGTGCGGGATGCGATCGCCCCCCTGGTGCTGACGCCCGGTGAGGTTTGCCATCACCGGCACGCGCGGCGAGCGCCACTCGATGCGCTCGAGCGCAGTCCGCAGCCGCTCCGCGGCGGGAGCCATCAAAGGTGTGTGAAAAGCCGCGCTGACGTTGAGGGGAATCACACGCTTGGCGCCTGCCTCCTGAAGGCGGCGCGCGGCCACCTCGAGACCTGCGGTGGTGCCTGCGATCACGGTCTGGGTCGGGGTGTTGTAGTTGGCGGGCCACGCGTCATTCATGCCGGCGAGGGCCACTTCTACAGCCTGCGAGTCGAGGCCGAGCACGGCGGCCATCGAGCTGGTCCCCGCGGGAACCGCACCGGCCATCGCGATGCCACGCTCGACGACGGCCTTGATGACGTGGGGTGCTCCCACCGCCCCACCGGCCGCCAGGGCCGCGTACTCGCCGACCGAATGGCCTGCTGCGGCCGCGGGCTCGATGCCGCGGCGCTGGAGCAGGATTGTCAATGCCACTCCCATGAAGCACAGGGCCGGCTGGGCATTCTGCGTGAGCCTGAGCTCGTCGTCGTCGGCCCCGATCAGCAGGTGACGCAGGTCCACGTCTGCGCTGCGCGAGCAGCGTTCGCACAGGTCGGCGACCTCGGGATCGGTGAGGAGCTCGGCCCCCATGTCGGGCGTCTGTGAGCCCTGACCGGGGAAGAGAAAGGCGATCTTCGGCATGGGTCAAGGCTACCCGGCGGTCTGGGTTAGTGCGACTCCCCACCCGGCGCTTCGCGCCGACCTCCCCGCAAGCGGGGAGGTGGGCTCCCTACTCCTTCGCTTTGATCACCTCGCGGCCGGCGTAGTGGCCGCAGTTACGGCAGATCGTATGTGGCCGCGTGAGCTTCTTGCAGTTTGGGCAGGGCTGGAGCTGAACGTGCACCAACGCGAGGTGCGAGCGCCGGCGACCCTTCTTTGATTTGGAGAGCTTGACCTTTGGCAGAGCCATGGCTGCCGAATCTTACCGGATGGTGGCAACTCTCTACTTGGACGCGGCTTCGTCGTTCTCCCCGGATTCAGGTTGGCTCGACTGCAGTGCCTCAACGCCGCGGCGCACCGTCGCCAGCGTCCGCCCCAGATGCGCCTCGAGCTGCTTCAGCTGCTCCAAGGCGTAAGCCTCGGCCTGGCGGATGATCTCGTCGGATTTCGCCTGGGCGTCCTTGACCACCTGCGTGCCGTGGCGCTCCGCTCGCCTGAGTATCTCGTGCTCCGAGGCGGTCTCCTCCGCCCGCTCGTTGGCGCGAGACATGATGCGAGCCGCCTCCGCATGCGCCTCGGTGATGATGCGCTGCTGCTCCGCCACCGTCCAGTTCGCCTGCTTGATCTCATCCGGGAGGTTGAAACGGAGCTGATCGATGAGCTCCATGATCTCGTCCTCGTTGACCATGACCTGGGTGGATAGCGGAACGTGACGCGCGTTCTGGACCAGGTACTCGAAGCGGTCAAGCAGCTCGTCGACCTTTATCTGAACTTCTCCTTCAGCGCCTTGGCGACGGAGGGGGGCACCAGGTCCGATACGTTCCCGCCGTAGCTCGCGATGTCCTTCAAGATACTTGACGAAACGAAGATGTGGGCGAAGCTCGACATCAGGAAGACCGTGTGGATGTCGGGCGCAAGCTTGCGGTTCATGAGCGCCTGCTGAAGCTCGGCATCGAAGTCCGAGTATGCGCGCAGTCCTTTCACGAGGGTGGTTGCGCCCCGGGAGCGCGCGTATTCGACGGTCAGCCCCGTATAGCTTGAAACCTCTACGCGGTCATAGCCCTGCACCGCATCTTTGATGAGCCTTACGCGCTCGTCAACGCTGAACAGAGGCTGGCGCTTGTCCGGGTTGCCAGCCACGGCGACAATCAAGTGATCGAAGATCCCAAGCGCTCGTTCGACGACATCGAGGTGTCCGTTGGTGAACGGGTCGAAGCTGCCCGGGTAGACGGCTATCTTGTCGCTCAAACTCTTAAGACCGTGACCAGGGTGTCGCCGTAGCGACGCTGCCGGTCGACCTGCAAACGCGTCAGCGACGGGATGGTATGGCGACGCGAGTGCTCGGCGACGACGGTGGCATCGGTAAGCAAGCGGTCCAGTACCTTGAGCGCGCGGTCGAGAACCACGTCTTCGTAGGGTGGATCCAGGAACACGAGGCCGGCGCGCCCAACCTCGCCGGGCGAGCTTTCGAGCCAGCGGACGACGTCACCACGAACGACGTGCGCTCTCTCCTTCAGCTCGAGGGCGTCCAAGTTCTGGCGCAGGATAGCAAGACCGCGGGGCTCCCTGTCCACGAAGGTGACCTGGGCGGCGCCGCGCGACAGCGCCTCGATGCCGATGGCGCCAGAGCCGGCGAAGAGGTCCAGGACGTGGGCTCCTTCTATGCCCGGACCGACGAGGTTGAAGATGGCTGCCTTGACCATGCCCTGCGTCGGCCGGATGCCTTTCGGCGCTCTGAGGCGGCGCCCGCGCGCCTCGCCGCCGCCGACGCGAAGCCTCGTCACTAGTGAATGTGGGGTCGGCGGCCGCTCCACGGCCGGGCCTGCTCGAGCTGGGAGGCCAGGCTGAGGATGAGCGCCTCGCCGCGAGGTGGCCCCACCAGCTGGACCCCGATCGGAAGCCCCGCTGAATCGACCCCGAGCGGCAGGGAGATCGCGGGCTGGCCGGTGCAGTTATACGGGTAGGTGAACGAGACGAAATCCATGTACTCGTCGCCAGCGGATGCGAGGTCTGCGCCCAGGGTGTTGAGGCGCGGCGCGGTTCGCGGCAGCGTCGGGGTGACGAGAACATCGTGCGTGTCCCAAAAGCCCACGACCACGCGGCTGTGCATCCGGATAGCGTCGACCGAGCGGACGTAATCGATCGCGGACAGCTGCCTCGCCAGTGCGAGACCCAAAGCATTGAAAGGCTCGAGCTTGCTCTCATCGCTGATCGGCAGCGAGCCGAGGCCGGCCACGACGACGAGCTGCATCGGTGTGCGGAACGGCTCGGTGTCGGGCCCGCCTTCCGTCACACGATGGCCGAGGCCCTCCAGCAGCCTCGCGACCTCTCGCACGCAGCTCGCCACCTGATCCTCAACGTTCGCGCTGGAACGAACCGTGAAGCCGATGCGCAGCTTGCGATCGGTGGGTGTCGCCGAGTCGGCAAACCTGCCGTCGGTGTCAGACCAGTACGCATCGCCGGGTAAGTGTCCAACCATCGCGTCCAGGCCGGCCGCCGCGTCGGCGACCGTCCGGGCGATCGCTCCGTCGGTCGACAGGCCTGCCCAATGCTCACCGAGGAGCGGACCCGCCGAGATTCGACCCCGTGAAGGCTTGAGCCCGACCGTTCCGCAGCAGCTCGCTGGGATACGGACCGAACCGCCCCCATCGGTCCCGTGCGCGAATGCGCAGAGCCCGGCCGCCACCGCTGCGGCCGCGCCGCCACTGGATCCACCCGCGGAATGGTCCGGGTTCCACGGATTGTGCGTCGGACCGAAAAGGCCATGCTCGACCGTCGGTCGGGTCCCAAATTCCGAAAGGTTGGTCTTGCCCAGAATCGGACAGCCCTCTTCCTTGATGCGGGCAACCGGAAAGAAATCCATCGGCAAGGTGTAGTCCTCGAACGCCCGGGATCCAAACGTGATCGGGTATCCGGCGAGGGACACGTTGTCCTTGATGGATGTTGGCACGCCGCGCAGCGGATATCCGATGTTCGCCGCGTCCGCCGCCTTGGCCTGCTCGAGCGCAAGCTCGGGCGTGGTCAGGACGTATGCATTGAGCCTGGGATTGAGCCGCTCGATTCTCTCGATGTACGCTCGGGTGAGCTCTGCCGAAGACACCTCGCGCCGGCGAACGGCCGCGGCCTGGTCAAGCGCGGATGCGAATGGATCCATGGCCGTTAATGGTGCCGATTCTTACCGCGGGGTAGGGAGAGGAGGCCAGCGCGCCCTCGAATGCCGCGGCGTTCTCGGGCGGAATGGCGGCGAGGATGCCACCGCTGGTCTGGGCGTCGCAGAGCATCAGCTGGTCGAGCTCTGGAAGGCCGCCCCAATCGACCTGGTTGCGGAATGCATCGTGGTTGCGCCGGCTTCCCGCGGGAAAGAGATTCCGCTGTGCAAGGTCGCGAACCCCGTCGAGGAATGGCACCGCCCGCATTTCGATGTCCGCACCTCCGGTCAGGTTGCTCAGGTGTCCGATCAGTCCATAACCGGTGACGTCGGTGGCCGCGGTCGCGCCGGCTTCGAGCATCGCCTCCGACGCGCGGCGGTTGAGCATCGACATGACTTCGACCGCCTCGCGCTGCAGCGCAGGAGGGCAGAGCCCGCGTTTGATCGCGGTCGCGACGAGGCCGGACCCCAGCGGCTTGGTGAGGAACAGCACGTCACCCGCGCGCGCTCCCGCGTGGGCGACGATGCGATCCGGGTGGACCTCGCCGATCACCGCATAACCGAACTTCGGCTCCGGGTCATCGACGGAGTGCCCACCCACGACCGCAATCCCGGCCTCGGCCATCTTTTTCGCGCCGCCGGCGACGATCTTCTCGAGCAGGCCGGTGCTCAGCTTCTCCCGCGGGAAGGCCGTGATGCCGAGGGCAAAGAGTGGCCTTGCCCCGACTGCGTAGACATCGCTGACGGCGTTGGCCGCGGCGATGGCGCCGTAATCGCTGGGGTCGTCGACGATGGGCGTGAAGAAGTCCACCGTCGCAACGAGTGCGCGATCGGGCGCGATTCGATAGACCGCCGCATCATCTCGTGATGACGTCGCGGTCAGAACATTGGGGTCGATGATCGGGGGCAACGCCCCGAGAACCTGCCCTAGCTCGCTAGGGCTGAGCTTGCAGGCTCAACCGGCCCCGTGGCTGTACTCCGATAGTCGCAGTGGCTGCTCCATTGGTGCTAAGTATCACGAGACATGACTTTGGTGTTCGCGGCCATCGCTCCACATGGCGGGCTTGCAGTCGCCGAGGCGTGCAGACCCGATGAGATGCAGCTCGCACGCGCGACGCGGTCCGGGATGGAGGATCTAGGTCGCGCATTCGCAACCGCTAAACCGGAGGCGGTCATTGTCGCCACGCCCCACAACGTCCACATCTCCAACTCCTTCGGCGTGGTTGTCGCGGGTCGAATCGCCGGCAACCTGGGCGACGACACGCCGCAGCGCGTGGCGCTCGACGTCCCTGGTGACACCAGGCTGGCCTGGCTGGTGCTGGAAACGCTCGCCGGTGAAAACCTGCCCGCCGTCGGTGTGAGCTATGGCTCCAACGACCCGGCGGCCGCTGTGGCGCCGATGGACTGGGGCGTCCTCATCCCTCTTTGGTTCATGGGCGGCCGCGAGGATCCACCGCTGCCCCTGGTTGTGGTCACGCCGGCTCGCGATCTTCCTGCTGACGACCACGTCCTTGCAGGCGCCGCCATCGCAGCGGCGGCAGCCGCCTCTGGCCGTCGTGTGGCCTTCATCGCCAGCGCCGACCACGGCCACGCGCATCGCGCTGACGGCCCCTACGGTTACCACTCAAGCGCCAAGGTCTACGACGACCTCATATGCAGGCTGGTGCGGGCGGATACGTTGAGTGGGCTGCGGGACATTCCGCTGACCCTCGTGGAACATGCGAAAGCCGACAGCTGGTGGCAGATGCTGATGCTCCTGGGGGCCACGGGCGACGGCTGGCATGGGCGGTTGATCAGCTACGAGGCGCCGACGTATTTCGGCATGCTCACTGCCGCGTACGAACCGTCATCGGCTGGTGTACCTCCCCACCCCGGCCGCGTGCCGCGGCCGGACCTCCCCGCGAAGCGGGGAGGTGAAACTAGCCGCGGTACCGCATCACGGCCTCGTACACACACTCGGCCCCGAACTCGAGCGCGCTGACGGGGACCCGCTCGTCGGCGGCGTGGATGGTCGGCGAAGAGTTGAAGTCTGGCGGGACGTTGAGGGGAAGGAACCCGTAGGTGCGGATCCCAAGGCGCGCGAAGTGGCGCGCATCGGTGCCGCCGGTGACAAGCGCCGGCACCGGCACGCACCCAGGATCGGCCTCCGCCAGAACGGAGGCGAAGAGGTCGAACTGAGACAGGTCGATCTCGGGCTGCGCCGGCCCGACCAGCGTCACCTCGATCTCCTGCTCGGATCCGATCACCTCGCGCAGCTCGCGGAGCATGTCCTCGGGTCCATAACCCGGCAGGAGGCGCCCGTCGAGCTGCACCCGCACCTCGCTTGGGATCACGTTGACCTTCAGCCCTCCGCTCACGATGGTCGCGTTTACGGTGTTGTGCAGCGATGCATCCAGGCCGCGGCTCAGCGGACCCAGCTCGTTGAGCGCATCGTCGGCTCGAGAGGGATCGAGGAGGGCGGCGATGCGGCCCTGCAGCGGCTCGTCGAGGGCGTCCCGAATCGCCTCGAGCTGGTGGCGGACCGGGGTCGTGATGTGCACCGGCAGCCGGCTGCTATCAAGCTTGGTGAGCAGCTCCCCGAGCTTGGCCATCGCACCTCCGCGGGCGGGGATGGAACCATGGCCGCCAGGTCCGCGCAGCGTGACCACCATCTGGCAGCCGCGCTTTTCCGAGACCATGATCGGGTAGAACCGCCGGCCGCCAAGATGGAGCGAAACGCCTCCCGATTCGCCGATCGCGTGACGGATGCCGGCGAAAAGCTGAGGGTGCGATTCGACCAGCCACCTCGCACCGGCCACGCCACCTGCCTCTTCGTCCGCGAGCACGGCCAGCACGAGGTCACCCGGCGCTCCGCCGTGAGCCTGGGCGCGTAGCAGCGCACCGACCATCATGGCCACACCGCCTTTCATGTCGAGGGCACCGCGTCCCCACAGGTAACCGTCGACGATGTCTCCGCCAAATGGCTCGTGGCGCCACTTCTGGTTCACCGTGGTCACCACGTCCACGTGGCCTTGCAGAAGCATCGGCGGAGCCTTACCGCGGCCTTTCACTCGAGCCACGAGGTTGGGCCGGCCTGGCTCGCTCTCGTACCGAGCGCATTCGACGTGCGCGTCGTGCAGCAAGCGCTCGATCAGCTCGACTGCGATGTGCTCCTCGCCCGGCGGGTTCGTGGTGTCGAGCCGGATGAGGTTGCGGGTCAGCTCGACCACGAACGGCAGGGCGGCCATCGGCAGCAGGCTAGCTGATCGACGTCAACTCGAGGCGGCGGATGACCGCCGCCTTGAGGAGCGGATGTTGATCGAATCCCGGATCGGCCTCGCGCACCCGCTCCACCTCGGCACGGATCTCGTCGATGAGCGACGGCTGTTTCAGGGCGTGCATCGCCTCGTCCGACATTCCATGCTGCCGGGCGCCCAGCAGCTCCCCCATCCCCCGAATCCTCATGTCCTCTTCGGCGAGCTTGAATCCATCGCGGATTCGCGTGACCAGGTTCAGCCGTTCGAGGCTCGCTTCCGACGGGTCGTCGGCGAGCAGCAGGCAGTAGCTGACCGCCGCACCCCGACCGACGCGGCCGCGGAACTGGTGCAGCTGCGCGAGGCCGAAGCGATCAGCGCCTTCCACCATCATCACGCTGGCGTTGGGGACGTCGACGCCGACCTCGACCACAGCTGTGGCCACCAGGACCTGTATCTCGCCGTCGACGAAGCGCTTCATCACGCCGTCCTTGTCTTTGAGACGCCCATGGATCAGGTCGAGTCTCAGATCGGGGAAAACGTCTCTGCGCAGCCTTTCGAACTCTGCGGTCGCGGAACGCGCGATCACCTTCTCCGATTCCTCGATGAGCGGGCATATCACGAACGCCTGGCGGCCGAGCCGCACCTGCGTGCGCACCAGGTCGTACGCGCGCGAGCGCTCGTCCGGCGGCACCACCTCAGTCTCGACGGCCGTTCGGCCGGGCGGAAGCTCGTCGATGACTGAGAGCGACATCTCCCCAAACTGTGCGAGGGCGAGAGTCCGCGGGATGGGCGTGGCGGTCATGGCCAGGAAATGAGGCCGGCCCCTCCCTTTCCCGCGCAGAAGCTCGCGCTGCCGCGTGCCGAACCGGTGCTGCTCATCGACGACAGCAAGGCCGAGATCCGCGAACTCGACCTCCTCCTCTATCAAAGCGTGCGTCCCGACCACGAGCGCGCAGTGCCCGCTTGCGGCCGCCGCCCGGACACGCCGCCTCTCCGCTGCGCTCTGGCCGCTGACCAGCAGCTCGACCGTAAGCCCGGGAAAGCTCTCCTCGAGATACGCGCGAAACTTGTGCAGGTGCTGGCGGGCTAGGATCTCCGTCGGCGCCATCACCACCGACTGAAGGCCCGCCGCGTGAGCCATCGCCGCGCACGCGGCCGCGACCGCCGTCTTGCCGGACCCGACATCGCCGTTCAGCAGCCGGTTCATCGGCGTCGGCCTGTCCATGTCCTTGAACGCCTCCCACGTCGACCGGCGCTGGGCGGTGGTGAGCTCGAAACCAAGTCCGGCCTTGAAGGCGTCGATCACCTCCTGCCGGTATGGGATCGGGACCGCAGGCTCGGCGCCCAGGCTCGCCCGCATCAACGCAAAGGCGGCTTGAAGCTCGAACAGCTCCGCAAACCCCATGCGCCTCCGGGCTTCCGACCACTCGCCCTGCGTTTCCGGCTTATGGCCGAGCCTGACCGCCTCGGCGAGCGGCAGAAGGCGGTGGCGCTCGCGTACATCCTCGGGCAGCTCGTCCTCCAAACGGTCCGCCAGCGGCAGTGCCGCGTCGACCCAGCCGGCGACCTTCTTGGAGGTGAGGCCTTTGACCAGGTGATACTTGGGCATGAGGCCGCCGATGAATTTCGGTCCGGAGCCTCCCCCGCCGTCGAGGCGTTCGTGGTGCGGGTTGCGCATCTCGAGCCGGCCGTAGCGGCCGGCCTTGACCGTGCCGGCAACGGCCACTCGATCGCCAGTGTGCAGCTGGTTCGCGACCCATGGCTGGTTGAACCAGACGAGGTTCAGAACGTCGTCGGCCGCGTCGGCGAGCGTGGCCTGGGTGAGCTTGAGCCGTTTGTACCTCGAGATTTTGGGCGAGATCTGGCGGATGGTGCCCACCACGGTGGCCAGCGATCCGTCAGCCAGCTCCGCGACGGGCTTGGGATCGCCGAACTCCTCCCACCCAAACGGCAGCTGGAGCAGGAGATCGCGCACAGTGCGCACGCCAAGCGCGACGAGGCGCTTCTGATCGGCGGGTTTCACCTTCGGCAGGGATGCGACCGGCGACTCGAGCGTCATCCGGGGATTGAGAACGACCACCCAGCCAAAATAGGGCACCTCGAGGAGGACACGCGTTAGAGTCGAGGATCGTGAACGAGGAACCTGACGAGTCGGCGCCCGAGGAAAACCCTCCAGCGGCGCCGGCTCCGGACTACCCGGCGCCGCCGGCTGATTCCCCTCCGCCAGCTGCTGCCGCCCGCCCTCCGCGCAACATGCTCCCGATCATCGCGGCCGGAGTGGTGGTCGCCGTGCTCGCGGTCGCGGTCATCGGCTATGCCGCAGCCGGCATCGCGTTCGCCTCGAGCCGGATCGCCGGCACCAGGACGACGTACAACGCCGTGGTCGCGCACCAGAACACCATCACCGACGAGTTCAACGCTTTTGACAACAACCTCACGGGAGTGAACCTGACCAGCGCCACCGCGACACAGTTGAAACAGAGCCGCGCCGCTTACGACACTCTGGTGAGCCAATCTCGAGCCGCGCAGCCGACGATCGCCGCCGACGATGCATCGCTCGCCTCTGCCCAGGCGCGACTCAACGACAACTCGTGGCTGACGCTCTTCAGCCGATCGAGCCTGAACAATGCGTCGGCGAAGATGGGCCACGAGCGCAAGGCGCTGGCGGCCGCGAAGGCGATCACCGGAGACTTGATCCAGCTCGGCACCTTTTACCAGGCCTTCTACGACTCGCTGATCGACCTCGACACTCTCAGCACCAAAGCACAGGCCACCGACTTCACCGGAGCGGCGGCTGCCATCACGACGCTCAAGGCCGACATTGCCAAATCGATTCAACTCTCGAGTGCGCCCGGCCTGCCGCCCGAGATGAAGCTGTTCTTGACCGATTTTCAGACCCTGGCGGTGGATTTCGGGAAGCTTCTGGATGCGGCCATCGCCGGTGACTCGAATGGCGCGTCTGCCGACCTGAAGGCCGTGGACGCCGACATCACGAAGATCGGGTCGTATGACACCGACAAGATGAGCAGCGAGATCAAGGCCTTCTATCAGCCTTTGATAGACACGTTCAACTCGGAAATCGCCAAAGCCAATAAGGCGTAGGGGCTGCGTCCAGGCGAGAGTAGATTCTTTCCAATGGAGGTCCCGCCGAGCTACCCGCCGCCACCTGATCAGCCACCCACAGGCTTCGAGCCTGTGCCCGCGATCGATTCACCCGCGCAGCTTCAAGGCCAGTACCGGGTGTCGCGCAACTTGTGGCTCGTCATCTCGGCGGTTGTCGTCGTCGTCACGTTGCTCGTCGGGGCCATTGGATACATCTTCGCCGGATACGCGTACACGTCGAGCCGTATCTCGAACGCAGCGGGCGCGGTCAGCGCCGTCAATTCGCACCGCAGCCTTGTGAATACGACGTTCGCCCTTCTCGACGAACAAGTGGCGTCCCTCGAGACGATGACGGACAACAAGCTCGCAAAGTCGACCTCGGGCAAGATCGTCGCGGAGTCTCAGACCATGAGCACGACCATCGCCGGCGACGATGATGCGCTGGTGACGGCCCGCTCCCGCTTGCATGACCAGCAATGGTTGACGCGAATCAGCACAGGGCGTCTGACAGCAGAGGCCGGGCGCATCGATCGCGCGCGCGAGGCGGTTGCCACCGCACGCTCGGCCGCCCGCGACTACGTGCAGTTCGGCGGGTTCCTCCAGGTCTATTACCAGGCCCTGATCGACTGGGACACGATGGTCGCCGATGCCAACATCAACGACTTCGTCGGAACCACGGGCGCTGACAGTGCGCTGCAGGCTGATGCCGCGGCGGCGCTCGGTGTGTCGAATGCTCCCGGGCTGCCAAAGGAGTTTCACGACTACCTGATCGCTTTGCAGGTCTATGCCGCTGATGTGGCCAGGCTGCTGAACGCCATCAGCACCCGCGATCAGGCTGCGCTCGATACCGCCAACAAGCTCGTCCTGGCGGACGTCGCCACGCTGAACGCCGTCGACTTCACGGCGACCACCGCCAAGATCAGGTCCTACTACCAACGCTATCGGGACGATTTCAACGCGCAGATGGACAAAGCCGCCGCGTGACGGGTATTTACACCGAAGACTCCATAACCAGGCGCATCAATCGCGAGAACATCCTGCTGCTGGGCGGCGGGCGAGCGCTGCTGATGCAGCTGGCGCACCCGAAGGTCGCGGCGGGTGTCGACGATCATTCGGACTTCCGCCGGCATCCCATTCGGCGTCTTCGCCGGACTGTGCACATGACGATGGCGATCGTTTTCGGAGAACGTGAGACCGCGCTGGCCGCGGCCCGAGCCGTCAACCAGGTCCATGCTCGTATCCGGGGTGAGGACTATCGCGCGCTGGATCCCGACCTTCTGCTCTGGGTCCATGCAACCCTCGTCGATTCAGCGCTCGTGACCTACGAGACATTCGTCCAGGGCCTGACCGCCTCGGACCGTGAGGACTTCTATCAGGAGTCGAAGCTGCTCGGCGAGCTTCTCGGCATCCCCCGAGATCGGTTCCCAGGGACCCTTTCGGATTTCGAACGGTACGTCCAGGGCATGATCCACGGCGGAGAGGTGCGCGTCTCGCCGCGGGCGAAGGAGCTGGCGCGGCTGGTGCTGAGGCCGCGACTGCGGCTGGTGCCTGGGCCCGTGATGGTTCCTTTCGAGGTGGTGACCACGGGGTTGCTCCCAATCCAACTACGTGATGACTATGGGCTGGCGTGGGGCCGCCGGCAGCAACAGGCGTTCAGGCTCGCGGTGGCCGCCGTGCCGCGGATCGTGGCCTTGACCCCGCCCGTGATCCGAGTCTGGCCGCTTCCCGGCCGCTCGGTCCCGCTTCCCGGCTGAGAGCTACTTCTTGATGTAGACGAGGCCCAGGGCTTTCGGCCCGGTGTGCGTGCCGAGCACGCACCCGATCTTGCCGATCGCGACATCCTGGCCCGGCAGTTCGATGCGAAGGTTCGCGGCCATCGCTTCTGCCTCGTCGGGCGCCTGCGCGTGCATGACTGCTACGTGCTGCACTGGAAGGTCGCCGCGAAAGTAATGCACCATCCGGGGAATCGCCCGCGACCGCGTTCGCACGCGATCGACCGGCTTGATCTCGCGATCTTCCACCAGCAGCAGAGGTTTGAGATCGAGGATAGTTCCGAGCATCGCCTGCGCCCGGCTGAGACGGCCACCCATCTCGAGATAGCGAAGCGTGTCCAGCAGGGCCAGGACGCGGCATTTGGGCACCCGCTCCTCGACCGCGGCGGTGGCCGCATCGAGCGTTTCACACTCGGCCGCAACCCTGCAGAGAAACGCGATCGGCATCGTCACGATCTGGGAGTCGATGACGGTGACCTTGAAGCCCTCCACCGCCTGAGCGCCGACCCGCGCGGCCTCTACCGTCGCCGAGAGCTGTGCCCCAAGGTGGATGGAGATGCATCCTTCGTAGTCCTGCGCCAATCGCCTGTACACATCCGCGAACTCACCTGGTGATGGAGCCGACGTGGTCGGCAGCTTGGTCGAGGTACCGAGCCTGCGGAAGAACTCGTCGTCGGTCATGTCGACCCGATCCCGAAACGTCTCGGTACCGAAGATGACCTTCAGCGGAACGACAGAGATCTCATAAAGCTCGCGCCACTCATCAGGGAGGTCGGCGGTGGAGTCGGTGACCACCGCGAACCGGCGCTTCGCGCTCACCAGGTCGGGTTATTCGACAGAGAGGATGAAGGGGTAGTGCTGTTGGCCGCCCTGTTGGATTTCGACCTCGAGACCGGGAAAGTTGGACCTGATCGCCGACTCGAGGTTTGCCAGCTCGTCATCGCTTGCGCCCTGGCCCCGGTACACGGTGACGAGCTCGTATGCATCCGGTCCCAGCTTGCCCAGGGCTTTGTTGACGACCTCCGCATAGTCGGTCCCCGCGAACTCGAGACGGTTGTTGATGAGCCCGATCACGTCTCCCTTCTTCACTTTCAGTCCGTTGGAACGCGTGTCGCGGACCGCGTGGGTGACCTCGATGGTCTGCACTCGCGCGGCCTCGTCTTTCATGGCTGCCATGTTGGCGGCCCCGCTGCGCTCCGGCCGGAAGGCGACGACCGCCGCCACTCCCTGCGGGACGCTGTGGGTCTCGATCACGTGGACCTTCTTCTTGGTAAGGCCGCGGACCTGGCTCGCGGCGAGGATGACATTGCCGTTGTTGGGCAGGAGGATGACCTCGTCGTAGGGCACGCCATCGACGGCGGTAAGCATGTCCTGTGTGCTGGGGTTCATGGTCTGTCCGCCCTCGACGATCGCGTCGACGCCGAGCCCACGAAAGATGTCGACCAACCCGCTGCCGGCGACGACGGCCACCAGGCCGACCCCGTTGGCGCGCGGCGGCCTGCCGGCGGCAGCTTCGCTGTCGAGGATTCGCTTGTGCTGCGTGTCCATGTCCCCGACGTTGAGCTTCAGCAGCTTCCCAAAATGGCCGGCCTTGGTGATGACGGCCGTCGGGTCGTCTGTATGGACGTGCACCTTGACCAGCTCGGGTTCGCCGACCACCAGGACGGAGTTGCCCATCGCCTCGATCTCGCCGCGTATCACGTCCACGTCGAGGTCTTCGCCTTCGATCAGGAACTCCGTGCAGTACCCCCAGCCGCCTTCTGGAAGGTCGAGCACGACCTGCGCGGCCTTTGGTTTCGCGGCGGTCGTGTCGACGTGGAACGACTCCGCCTCTTCGACTGTTTTCAGCATGCCTTCGAGGATGAGCTGCAGCCCGAACCCACCCGCATCCACAACGCCGGCTTCGCGCAGGATCTGGAGCTGGCTCGGCGTTTTCAGCACCGCCGCCTTCGCACCCGAGGCCGCGGCCGCGATTACGCCGGGAACGGAGGCGTCGGAATCGCCGGCCGCGCTGGCGGCTGCTCGCCCGGCTTCTCTCGCCACCGTCAGGATCGTGCCTTCGGTGGGCTTGTTGACCGCCCGGTACGCCGCGTTGGCGGCTTCCTCAAACGCGACCGCGAGCTCTCGCGGAGTCAGCGAGCTCTTGCCCTCGACCGCCCGCGCGAATCCGCGAAAGATCTGAGACAGGATCACGCCCGAGTTTCCGCGCGCTCCCATCAGGCTGCCGTGCGACGCGAGCTTGGCGATCTTGCTGACCTCGGCCGCGTTCGACTCCTTGATGTCTTCGACCGCCGACTGGAGTGTGAGCAGCATATTGGTGCCCGTGTCCCCGTCGGGAACCGGGAACACGTTGAGACGGTTGACTTCCTCATGGTTGGCCGCCAGCCAGGTGAGGCTGCCGAGCAGCGCCTGCTTGAAGAGAGGCCCGTCTACCCCGGCCGGCCTACGTGAGGCCATGGTTCAGCGCCGCTCTTCCTTGACGCCCTGGACGTTGACGTTGACTTCCGCCACGGGTACGTTCACCGCCCGTTCGACTTCGAATTTCACGGTCTCCTGGAGGTTGTGGGCCACCTCGGAGATCCGCATGCCGTACTGCACGATCACATAGAGGTCGATGGCCAGCCCGCTCTCGACCTCCACAACCTCAACTCCGCGATCCACGTTCTCGCGCCGCAGCAGCTCCGCCACCCCGTCGCGGAGACCCCTGGTGGCCATACCGCTGACTCCATAGCAGCTCAAAGCGGCATGCCCTGCGATGGCCGCGACCGCGGACGGAAAGACTTCGATGCGGCCCCAGCGCTGAGCCTGTCCGAGCGCCGTCGGGATTTTCGAGGCCATGCGAGAGCCCATGGTACAATTCAGAAACGCCCTGGTGAGCTCGGCGAAACCCCGGCGTCCCTCGATCGACCAAATTTCCCCCTCTGAAGGTGACTCATGGCCAAACGCTGCGCGATTTGCGGCAAAGAGCCGCAGTTCGGACACCACGTCAGTCATGCCAAGAACCGGGTCAACCGGAGGTTTGAGCCCAATTTGCAGATGGGCCGCGTGACGGTGGCCGGCCGCTCGTTCCGCGCGCGTGTCTGCACCCGCTGCCTGCGCACGTACTCCGCCTGAGCGACAGCGCGTTTCTCAGCGTCGGGGCCCTCGCCTTCCTTCTCACGTTGTCGGTTCAGTACGGCCTGTACCACTACTTGCTCCGCCGGCAGCTGCAAACGCATGACATTGCTTTGATGCGCCCGGCGATCGGGCGCTGGTTGAAGGTGGTGCTCTTGTGGCAGGTGCTGGTGGTCGCCGCCGCCGCGACCTATGTGGGCGTGCTCGCGTCCGCGCACACACGAGGCTTCGCTTGGGCTGTGCCGGCGATCGCGGCGGTCTTCGGCACCGCACTGCCGCTGCAAGTCGCGGTGTTCGCGATCCTGCGGGCAAGCCGGACTCCATGACCGGCCGCTGATCGCTCAGCCGAAATCGAGCCCGTGGACCTCGCTGAGCGTCCGGAGGTCCTTGCGCAGAGCCGCCCGCACGCGGTCTTGCACCTCGGCGGCGGGAAGCGGGCTCGAAGGATCGTTCAGATCCGCGGCCAGGTCCGGGCGCTCGACCATCTCGGCGAAGAACAGCGTCCAGGCCCGTGGCACCACCTCGTAGATCGCGTATCCCCCACCCCCCAGCGCCAACCACCGGCCTTCGCACAGCTCATGCGCGAGCTCGTGAAACAGCTTTCCTACGCGGGGCCAGATGCGAGTGCTCGCAGCGAGATGCGCGAGCGGGTCGAGGTAGTGCGTGTCACAACCATCCTGGGTCACCAGCACCGTGGGCTTGAACCTCCGCAGCAGCGCCGGCACCACCTTCTCCAACCCCTCGAGCCATGGTTCGTCCCACGCGAACGGCATGAAGGGCAGGTTTGCCGCGGCGCCTTTCCCTTTCCCCGTCCCCGAGTCCTGCGGAAATCCGGTGCCTGGAAACAGATAGCGCCCGCTTTCGTGGAGGCTGATCGTGAGCACGTCGGGGTCCGAGTAGAAGATGTCCTCGACGCCGTCGCCGTGGTGGACGTCGACGTCTACGTATGCAACGCGGTGACCGCGGTCCTTAAGCCATTGGCAGGCGATCGCGGGATCGTCGTACGTGCAGAAGCCCGAGGCGCGAGCACGATGTGCGTGGTGCAGCCCACCCGACGGGCTGAACGCATGAAGCGCAGCTCCGCTCTCGACGGCCTCCGCACCGATGAGCGTGGCGCCGACCACCAGGGCCGCCCCCTCATGCAGCTCATCGGAGATGGGATTGTCGGCGGATGCGAATCCGGCAGCATCAACCAGGTCCGGCGGCACACGCCCGCGCTGAGCAGGATCGCTCAGCTTTCGGACCAGGTCCACGTACTCCGCCGAGTGCACGAGCTGAAGCTCTGCCAGCGCTGCGCTTCGGGGCGGTATGAGGTGCGCGTGTTCGATGAGCCCGGTCGAACGGATGAGCTCCACGGCCAGCTTGACGCGAATCGGCTGCAGCGGATGTTGGTCCGAAAGGCGGTGCTTCATCAGCTCCTCGCCGTACACGAGTGCCACCGCTCCGGGCATGGCCTCGTAGGCTAACAGGCGCATGGATCCCCACCAGCTCTTCGAATCCGTGCCCAACTTCTCCGAGGGAAGCCGTGCCGACGTCATCGCTGAGCTTGCCGGCGCCGCTGCCCCTGCGCACGTCCTCGATGTCGACGCGGACGCCGACCACAATCGCGTTGTGATTTCGCTCGCAGGCGAGGGACATCACCTGCTCGATGCGCTGATGGCATCGGTCCAGGTGGCGATCGACCGCATCGACCTGAACGATCACGTCGGCGTGCATCCGCGAGTCGGTGCGGCCGATGTCATTCCGATCGTGCCGCTGGGCGGCGCCACGATCGCGACTGCCCGCGACCTCGCACATCGGCTGGGAGAACGAATCTGGTCGGAGCTTCACGTGCCCGTCCACTACTACGGCGACGGCGAATCGCCCACCCTGGCCGACATTCGCGCGGGTCGCCAGAGCCCGATCCTCGGCGGCCCCGAGCTCCACGTCTCCGCCGGGGCGATCTCTGTGGGTGCCCGGCGCCCGCTGCTGGCCTTCAACGTCCTGCCGGCCGGGATGGACATCACCGGGGCGCGCGCCCTGGCTCGGTCATTGAGAGAGTCGGCCGGCGGTCTTCGCGGCGTCCAGGCGCTGGCGTTCGAGCTCTCTCGCGGACGCGTCCAGCTGTCAATGAACCTTTTCCGGCTCGAGGAGACGCCGCCGGCCGCGGTGGTGGCTGAGCTGGAGCGACGTGGCGTCACGATCGCTGCGCAGCAGGTGATCGGACTCTGCCCGGCCGCGGTGGCGAACGAGGCCGCAGCCGGCCGTCTCCTCGAAGCCCGACTGGCCGCCGCCGCATCGCGGCGCGGCGCGGCGCGGTGCGCGGCGCTGGGTGACGCCGAGCACATCAAGCTTGCAGGCCGGCTGGAGCGCGAGGCGGACAGCATCGCCCGCATGGGCATCGGCCAGGGTGAGCTCCTCGGAGGCGCCGAACGTGCGGCGGCGCTTGTTCCGGTTCTCAAAGCGGCCGGTGTCCTCGGCTCCGAGCTCGAATCGATGCTGGACATCGCGGCGCGCGGCCTGCGGACCGCGCTGCATCCCGAAACGCTGAAGCGACATGCAGCTCGGACCGACGCCCTGGATCGCCGGCTGAAGACGGCTGGAAACGCCTAGCCCGTCGGCGCGCTCGAGTCCACGTTGGCGTTCGAGGCGCCGCCGCTGACCTGAATCTGATAGCGATCGGTGGCGCTGTCGTAGTCGCTCGTCTGGGCCGTCAGCGTGCCGATGGCATGGCTCTGCCTGCCATCGAATGTCAGATTCGCGGCCCCGCCAGACACCGTGACCGACACCGCCACACCCTTGGGGCGATGCACGTTGACCGTGACGGCACCTCCGTTGATGGTGATCGGAACTGTGCCTGATGGAGCTCCGAGCGTGATGTCCTCTCGACTGGCGCCGGCGTTAATGTCGATGCTCGTGACGTGAATGCCGGACAGATTGAAGGTGTCGGTCGAAGCCCCGCCGTCGACAGCGATCTTCCACGGCAGCGTCGAGTTGAGCTGCAGGTTGAGCACGAAGCGGCGGCTCTGGAAGAAAAAGCCGGTGGTGTTGGCCTGCGAGATGGTCAGCTCACCGGTGGACGTATCCAGCCTGACCTCGGGCTTGCCCCCGGAGTAGTCGAAGTGCGCGCGAAACAGGTCATCGCCGATGTCCCTGCTTCCCTGCACCGTGATGTTGGCGGCTCCCACCTCGACGTGAACCGTGGCGTGATCCAGGCTCCCGACTTTGCCCGCGGCGTCGAGCTTCTGGCCGCCAGCCAGGGTTGCAGGGCCGAGCGCTATATAAGCCGCCGCACCTCCGATCGCGAGCAGAACGATCAGCACCGCGGCAAGTTCGGCGGCTCCACCATGGAGAGCGCGCCTGACCACGATCTCCAGGCCGATCACGATCAGGATCAACGGCCAGAGGTCCAGCAGCCTATCGAGGCGTTCGACGGGAATCACCCTGGCGTTGATCAACAGGGCGAACACCCCGACGAGGATCAGAGCCGCGGGCCAGAAGAAGCTGCGATACCCGGTCCGCATCGTGATCAGCCTTGCTTCACGTCGACGACAACCCCACCCTCAGCGGGCTCGCCGCAGGATGAGCCACGCCCCAAGAGCGATCAAAAGCACCGGCCAGACCAGGTCCCCTCGCAACCAACTCAGAAGCTGGAGGTTGCTGAGAAGGAAGTAGACCCCGATGACGATCAGCACCGCCGGCCAGAAGTACTCACGGCGCCATAGATTCATGGCGCCGATTGTGACACGGCGCTTCAGACCGGCGCGACCACCTCGAAGAGCCCCGGCCGCTCCTTGATTGCGGCGTCCACCAGCTCGGGTCCTGCGATCGTGGTTTGGGCATAGCCATCCGGAGACAGGTAGGTGCTCGCGATCCGGCGAAGGTCCGCCGCCGTGACCTCGAGAAGACGTTTCTTGAACCGTTCACGCTCTACACGCGTGAAGCCGGTGAGCCGGTTGGTGGCCTCCCGGCGGCCCTTGATGTCGGGAGACTCGAGTGGGTCCACGTCACCGCAAGCGCCCAGGATCGCCTCCTTCAAGGCCTCGTCGACGACTTCGCCCTCGACCACCCATCGTGTGGCTCGGTCGAAAGCGTCATACGTGCGCGTGACGTATGGATCGCGGTAGGAAGCCATGTAGAAGGTTCCGCCCCCGATGCTCGCCTGAGCGACCGCCCCGTAGGCGCCGCCCTTCTCGCGAAGCTCACGGTGCAAAAACGTGTCTCGAAGGTAGTTCGCCAGGACCAGCAGCGCTGGAGCATCGGGATGGGTGTACCGAACGGTTTTGAAACCGCGCACGTTGAATGCCACTTGAAGGGGCGCCGTTCGCGCTTCAGGGACCGCGGGCAGAGGGTCCGGCTTTTCGACCTTGCCGTCGGCCTGGCCGGCGGGGAGCGCCGCGATCAAAACGCTCAACCGCTCCGCGATCGAATCGACCATCGACTCTTCGCAGGTGACGATGATCTGGATCGAATCCTGGCGGAAGAGAGCAGTCCGGATCGCCGCCAGCTTGGCAATGACCTCGGCCAGCTCGGCTTCGCCAAGTCGAGCCAGGCGGCGAATCTCGTGGAGCATTCCAATTCCCTGCAGGTAGTCGTTGATTGCGCCTTCGGAGCTGATCTTCGACGTGGCCCTGAGGATCGCGAATTGAAAGCTGAGGCCGGCGATCGAGCTCTCGAGCCGAGCTGCGCTCTCATCGATGACCTCCTTCAGCCGGCGGGGTTCGATCTCGAGCCGTGCCGTCAGGTCGGTGAGCAGCTCGATGAAAGGCTTGATGTTGCGATCCAGGGCCCGGCCCGAGACGAGGAATGACTGGAGGTAGTCGTCCCGCGAAGCGAGTGGCTGCACCGCCGGCGCTGCCCCGACACCCCCCGTGTACGAGGCGATGCGAGCGGCGATCTGCACGTAGTCCTGCCCAGCGGCACCCATCTGGGTGAACATGCGGCTGAACAACGGCAGCAGGTCTTTCAAATCCTGGCTCAGCGCTGCGAAGTCCGTCCGGATGTCCAGGTACGTGATGCCGTTGGTGGGTTGCGGAAAGAACTGCACGATTGCGGGGCCGATCGCGACCTCCCGGTTGGGAACATCTTCAAATCGCATCGGGATGTCGCTCAACTCGAGCGACGGCAGTACCGCAAGGTCTTGCTGGGCCTCTTGGTCGGCTTTCAGGCGCAGCGCATCGGCCACGATGCGGGCGCGATCGACGTCGGTCAGCGTGGCCTCGATTGCGGCCAGCCGCTCGAGCTCTTTGCGACGCTTGCGTTCCTCGAGCTCGGGGTCAGGCTCGAGGATCAGCAAGCCGCGATGCTGGTTGTCCAGCAGCTCGTGTTCGATCAGGTTCTCGAAAAACCGACCTTCCTTCCGCGCTCGCTCGAGGTGCTCCAGGTCGGCATCGAGGTTGAGGGGTGCGTACGGGTCGCCGCCGTAGTAGTAGGGGCCGATGAAAGTGAACAGGACCTTGAGTGCATAGGGATAGCCCGCGTTGGAGCGCTCCCTCTTCTCGAACTCGAGCCTGTGGATGGCCGCGTCGACCTGGGTTTGATCCAGGCCGTCCGCTGCAAGTGTCCGCAATGTCTCGAGCACGACCTCTTCGACCTTCTGCGCGTCGCCCACTGAGATTCCTTTCAGGCCGGCTCCAAAGACGGTCTCTTTGAAGTCGTCGTGAAGGCCGCTGCCGTCCGCGAGGGCGCTGCCGATCTTCGAGTCGATGAGGGCTTTGCGCAACGGCGAGCCGGGATTCCCGAGCAGCACCTCTGATAGAACCCGCATCGCCAGCGCATGGAACGAGTCGGCTGCGGGAACCGTCACCCAGGCGGTTAGTGCCTGCCCCTTTCGCGAGACGTCCTCGCCGGGAACGGCCGGAAACGGCTCTATGGAGACGACCGGCTTCGTGAACCGTTTCACATTGGGGATGGAGGTGTCGATTGCGGTTCGCGCGAATTGCGACAGAGCGTTGTCCTCGATTGCAGCCAGGGTCCTCTCCAGGGGCTGGTCCCCGTAGGTGTAGAAGTAGGCGTTGCTCGGGTGGTAGTGCACAGAGTGAAATCTGCGCAGCTCCTCCCAGGTGAGATCCGGGATGTGCTCTGGATCCCCGCCGGACTCGTTTGCGTAGGTGAGGCCGGGGAAGAGGGTGCGGCCGAGGTTGCGCTGCATCGCCGCCTGCGGCGAGGCAAGCGCCCCCTTCATCTCGTTGAAGACCACGCCCTTGAAGCGGAGGCCGCTGGACGAGCTGGCAGGGTCCTCGAACTCCAGGCGGATCCCCTCCTGCTTGAACGAATCCTCGGTCAGAAGCGGGAAAAACGTTGCGTCGAGGTACACGAGCAGCAGGTTCATGTAGTCCTTGGGATTGCGGGTGCTGAACGGGTAGGTGGTGGCGTCGGAGCTCGTCAACGCGTTCATGAAGGTCGCCAGCGAGCGGCGGGTCATCGAGAAGAACGGGTCTCGGACCGGGAAACGCTGCGACCCCGCGAGCACCACGTGCTCCAGGATGTGGGCCACGCCGGTCGAGTCTTTGGGAACGGTGGGAAAGCAAATTGCAAATGCGTTGTTGTCGTCGGTGCACTCGATGTGGATGTGCTTGGCGCCCGTGGGCTCGTGAACGAGCTCGATCAACGCGCCCTCGAGCCGGTCCAGGGGCTCGCGCCGCACGATTGTGTAGCCACCGATTGCTTCAAATCCGCGCGTGCTGACGCTTGCCATTCGCTTGCAGTCTACGAGTGGGGTGCCTTTGGCTGCGGCGATAGGATGGGAGTGCCGATGGTTTTCACAGAACCCGAGCTCGAGTTCCTGCGCTCGCAACGCATCGCCCGCCTGGCGACCGTGGGCCCGACGGGCTGGCCGCATGTTGTCCCGGTGCTGTACGCGCTCGATTCCAGCGGAGACTTCGAATTCGATGTCGACGGTGTGAAGCTTCGCAATCTTCAAGCGGAGTCGCGCGCGGCGATGGTCATCGATGCGATGGGGCCCAGGCGAGGTGTAAGCGTGCAGGGGCACGCCGAGCTGACCGGTCCCGAGCGAGCGCGATTGCGGGTGGAGCACAAGTTCAGCTGGGGGCTGTGACAACCCCTGAGAGCCGGGCCCTGGCCGGCGGCATCGGTCTCGTGCTGGCGTTCACGATCGCGTGCGGCGGAGGATCCATTGGCGACAGCGGTCATTCGTCCTCAGCTCGTGGCAGCCCGTCGGCAGCGTCGCCATCGCCCGGGCTCGCGTTCGATTGGCCCGAATACCACCAGAATCCAGCCCGCACCGGTGTTGGGCCGAGTTCGCCTGAAATCGGGAGCCCGCGAGAGGCATGGCGGGCCCCGGTTGACGGCGACGTCTACGCCTCACCGCTCATCGTGTCCGGCCACGTGGTAGTGGCGACGGAAAACAACACCGTCTACTCACTCGATCTCTTCAGTGGCGCGGTGGTCTGGCAGCAGCATCTCGGCGATCCGGTTGTGGCATCGACGCTTCCGTGCGGGAACATCGGGCCGGTGACGGGCATCACCGGAACACCAGCCGCCGACATTCCGAGCAGACGGCTCTATGTGGTGGCGTTCCTCCGCGGTTTCCACCACGTGCTCTTCACGCTGAGCCTGACGGATGGGTCTGTGATCGGACAGCAGATCGTCGATCCACCTGGATCGACACCGTCGGTGCAGCAGGAGCGGGGCGCTTTGGCAATCGGATCGGGTCGCGTGTATATCCCGTTTGGTGGCCTCAATGGAGACTGCGGCAATTACCACGGTTACGTGGTGGCGGTTCCGCTGGCGGGCGGATCGAGCTCGTACTACCGCACCCCAGTCGCAACCGAGGCGGGGATATGGAGCCCCATGGGGCCGAGCGTTGCCGTCACTGGCGCGATCTATGTGGTGACCGGCAATGGATCTCCAACGCAGACGTTTGGCTACAGCAACTCGGTTGTGGAGCTGAATCCGGACCTGCAGGTGCGGTCGTTCTTCGCACCCGCCAACTGGAAGACGCTGGACGCCGGCGACACCGACCTGGGCTCGGTGGGCGCCGCGCTGGTGCAGTCGATGGAGAGAGTCCTAACCGTCGGCAAGCAGGGTGTGGCGTATCTGCTGCGGGCCGACCAGTTGGGGGGCATCGGCGGAGAGGTCACGAGCCGCTCGGTCTGCGCCGGCGCATTCGGGGGCACGGCCCTGTCGGGGACGACGGTTCTGGTTCCATGCGTGGACGGGCTGGTGGCGTTGACCCTTACGCCGACGTCGATCGCCGTCGCCTGGCATGCTGCCCGCCCGCGCACTGGATCGCCCATCGTGAGCGCCGGCGCAGTGTGGGCGATCGAGCCGGACACCGCGACGCTGTTCGCGCTCGATCCAGCCTCCGGTGCGGTGCTGTTCTCCGCGAGCCTCGGGGGGGCGCGCCACTTCAATACGCCTGCGGCGTCCGAGGGGTATGTGGTCGCCCCGGCGGGTCAGCAGGTGGTGGCTTACTCGGTAGCCAGCTAGCCTGAAAGTGCCGCGCCCTGCGGGCCCTCCCTTCCCATTTGGCTCCCTCCCCCGAGCCGACCGACCGTGCCAGTACCTTAATTTCGTTTTCGAGCCGCCGCCAACCCCGGTTGTTAAGACGGCTAGCCCTGAACGCTCCGGAGCAGGTTGGCCATCTCGATCGCCACCTCGGCCGCCTCGGCTCCCTTGTTGTTCTTCGGGCCTGAACGGGCCAGCGCCTGGTCCTTGTCGTCGGTGGTCAGCACCCCGAAGGCGACTGGTACCCCTGTGTCGAGCTGAACCTGCATTATTCCCGCGGCGGCCTGCCCAGCCACCACCTCGAAGTGGAAAGTTTCTCCACGGATGACGCAGCCGAGGCAGACGATGGCGTCGTGCTGGCCCTTCTCGGCCAGGGCCAGCGCTGTGACGGGCAGCTCCAGCGAGCCCGGGACCCAGTAGACGTCCGGCTCGGCCACCCCCCGCTCCTCGAGTGCCCCCATCGCGCCCCGCAGCAGGCGCTTGGTCACCTCTTCGTTGTACCGAGCCACAACCACGGCTATGTGGAGGTCCGCACCGCTCAGATCGGGCTGGCTGCCTTTCTCGCCCAATCGTCAGCGCGCCTACAGCAGATGACCGAGCTTGTCTTTCTTGGTCTTCAGGTAGCGCTCGTTGTGCGGGTTGGAAGGGATCTTGATCGGCACGCGCTCGACCACCTCGAGCCCAAAGCCCTCGAGGCCGTAGATCTTCTTCGGGTTATTGGTCAAGAGCCGGATCTGTCGCACGCCAAGGTCGTAAAGGATCTGGCTGCCGATGCCGTAATCACGCTTGTCGGCGGGATGGCCGAGCGCCTCGTTCGCCTCTACGGTGTCTAGGCCACGGTCCTGGAGGTTGTACGCGTGCAGCTTTTCGAGAAGCCCGATCCCGCGACCTTCCTGGTGCCGGATATAGAGGATCACGCCCACGCCGTCGGCGGCGATGATGTCCATCGCCGCATGTAGCTGCGCGCCACAGTCACAGCGAAGGCTGCCGAAGATGTCCCCGGTCAGACATTCGGAGTGGGCGCGCAGGAGCACCGGCTTACGCGAATCAATTTCGCCGAGAACCAGGGCCAGGTGGTTTTCGTGGCGCAGGATGTCTTCGTAGGCGTAGAGCTTCCACTGCCGCGGCTCATCGCCATCGATGGGTATCGTGGCTTCAACGCGGCGCGCGATCAGCTTCTCGTTACGACGCCGATAGGCGATCATCTGCTCGACCGTGATCACCTTGATGCCGTGCTCCTTCGCGAATGCTTCGAGGTCGGGCATGCGTGCCATCGTGCCGTCGGCCTTCATGAGCTCCGTGATCACGCCCGCCGGGTAAAGGCCGCCCAAAATCGCCAGGTCAACCGCGGCCTCCGTTTGACCCGCGCGCGTCAACACTCCTCCGTCGGCCGCCCGCAGAGGGAACGTGTGTCCCGGCATCGAAAAGTCAGAGGCTTTCGCCGCAGGATCGAGCACCTTGCGAATGGTGGCGGCCCGGTCATAGGCGGAGGCGCCGGTCGTGACGTTGTCCTTCGCATCGATGCTGACGCTGAATGCGGTTCCCAACCGGCTCGTGTTCCGTTCCACCATCGGCGCGATGCCAAGCTCGTCTAGCCGTTTTGCAATCACAGGCAGGCACACCAGCCCGGACCCGTGGCGCGTCATGAAACTGATGTGCTCGGGAGTCACGAGCTGGGCGGCGACCACCAGGTCACCTTCATTCTCGCGATCCTCATCGTCGACGATGATCACAAACTTGCCGGCCTCGAAGTCGGCAATTGCCTCCGGGACGGTGGCCAGGGTCATAGCGCCACTGAATATTACCGGCGGAGGTTTCGGGCCACGTATCGGGCGACCACGTCCGCCTCCAGGTTCACCAAAGTGCCCGCAGAGTAGCCCGTGGCAATGGTGGCGGCGAGCGTGTGAGGGATCAGAGCCACCTTGAACGTTCCAGCCGGACGATCCACGGCGGCGACGGTGAGGCTCATCCCATCGACCGCGATCGAGCCTTTCTCCACGACCAGGGAGCGCAACCCCGGCGGCAGCTGGATCACCACCTCGGATCCCCTCGCAACCGTCTTTACGGACTTGATTCGCGCCGTGGCGTCCACATGTCCCTGCACGAGGTGACCGTCCAGAAACCCGTTTGCCGCCAACGGCAGCTCGAGGTTGACCGGTCTCCCTTCCGCCAGCCGGCCCAGGTTTGACCTGCGCAGAGTCTCCGGGACGACATCCGCATAGAAGGCCGTGCCGTGTTTACCGACCACTGTCAGGCAGCATCCGTTCACGGCTACGCTTCCGCCCGGCCGTAGTTGCTTGGTCGTTGGACCATGCTGGATTCCGAGCCGCCCAGGCCCGGCTTCGACCACCTTACCGACACCACTAACTATCCCGGTGAACATCCAGATATCCAGTGATCAGCAGATCATCACCAATTCGCGTCGTGTCGACTTCGCGAAGCCGTATCGCATCAGCCAACTGCCGGATGCCCTCGCCCCCGACTGGACTGGGGGCCCTCCCTCCACCAATGACGATGGGGGCGACGTAGGCGTGCACTTTGTCGACCACGCCTTCGGCGAAGAACGACGCATGAACAGTCGCGCCGCCTTCCACGAGCACGCTGAGGATGCCTCGGCGCCCGAGCTCGTCAAGGAGGGGACCAAGCTCGATGCGTCCATCAGCCGAGTGCGGCAGCACCAACGTCTCGGCTTGACCTACCTCGCCCACTCGCGTGGTGGCGATCAATGTGTTCGGGCCGGCCACTTTCGCCGTGGGCGGCGTGCGTAGCTGCGAATCCAAGACCACGCGCACCGGCTGCCGCGCTTCCGAGCCCTCCACGCGCGCCGTGAGCTCCGGATCATCGGCCAGCACGGTGCCGACGCCGACGAGGATCGCGTCGTGCGCGTGGCGAAGCAGGTGGCTCTGAGCGCGGGCCTCAGGGCCGGTGATCCATCTGGATTCACCCGAGCTGGTGGCGATCTTTCCGTCCAGGCTCATGGCGAATTTCACCGTGACGAAAGGCCGGCCGGTGAGGCGGTGCTTGATGTAGAACTCGTTGAGGCGAACAGCGCGGTCTGCCTGCACGCCCAGCACGACTTCGACGCCGGCTGCCTGCAGCATCTTGACCCCGGCTCCGCGGACTCGTTGGTCTGGATCGGTCATCGAGATCACCACGCGGCGCACCCCCGACTTCAACACCGCCTCGGCGCACGACGGCTGCCGGTGCGGGTGGGTGCACGGTTCGAGGTTGACGTACAACGTGCCTCCGCGGGCCAGCTCGCCGGCGGCTTCCAGCGCCTCCTGTTCCGCGTGTGGCTGGCCGGCCACGCGGTGGTATCCCTCTCCAGCGAGCAGTCCTGACCTGTCGAGGACCACCGCGCCAACCATTGGGTTGGGGCTGGTTCTGAAATCGGCCTGGCGTGCAAGAGTGATGGCGCGTGCAGCCCATTTCAAGTCGTCGCTTGGGAAAGGATCTGACGTAGGCAAGCCCAGGCAATATACGGGCCAGCTCCAGCCGGACGCGCGCGAACGCCCAGGGGATGATCGACAACCGAATTAGGTCTATGAGATTCTCCAGCTGCTTTCAGCGCTGGATCACGTGACGTTTGCGACTCCTCAGAAATTGAAGAGTGAGTTATAGGTGAACAAGCCCTCGGGCTCTTAGTACCGCTCAGCTCAAAGGATTGCTCCTCTTACACCTGCGGCCTATCAACCTGGTTGTCTACCAGGGCCCTTACCCGGTTAACCCGGTGGGAGACCTAATCTTGGAGTCGGCTTCGCACTTAGATGCTTTCAGCGCTTATCCGAACCGGCCAT